>JAKLDV010000032.1 GCA_022703335.1 Elusimicrobiota bacterium | reverse complement strand
GCATTCGTGGTGACGCACATCGCCGCAGCCGCCGCCGGACTGACCTGGGCGCTCCTGGACTGGGTTTTCAACTCCAAACCCACCGTCCTGGGCACAATCACGGGAGCCGTCGGAGGGCTGGTGGCCATTACGCCCGCGGCGGGGTTCGTGAATGTTGCCGGCGCGCTGATGATCGGTCTCGGTGTTTCATTGATCTGCTACGTGGCGGTGGCGGTGATCAAGCCGCGGCTGGGATATGACGATTCTCTCGATGCCTTCGGCGTGCACGGCATCGGTGGCATGTGGGGCGCCGTGGCCACCGGCCTCTTCGCCACAAAGATGGTGAATCCGGCCGGAGCCGATGGACTGTTCTACGGCAATCCCCTGCAGTTGCTCATTCAGTTAAAAGCCACGCTGGTGACGGCGGTCTATTCCTTCGTCGTCACTTTCGTCCTGTTGAAGGCCGTCAAGGCGCTGGTCGGCGTAAGAGCGGAAGCAGACCACGAACGGATCGGCCTCGACCTGACCGACCACAGAGAAGCCGCCTACACTCTATTGGATTAAGGAGATTGCCATGAAATATATCGTTGCTATCATACAACCCGACCGGGTGGACGAAGTACTCAAACGGCTGGAGGAAAACGAGATCCACCTCGTCACCGCCACCACGGTGCTCGGCAGAGGACGCCAGAAGGGTATTTCCGAGGTCTACCGAAGCCACAAGGAGGCTGGCAGCCTGCTGAGGAAGGTCCGTCTCGACATCGCGGTAAACGACGCCTTCGTGGAACCGGCCATGGACGCCATCGTGAAGGGCGCGCGCACCGGACACATCGGAGATGGGAAGATCTTCGTTCTCGATCTTTCCGAATGCGTTCGCATCCGCACCGGCGAAAGGGGTTCTGTGGCCATCGGCTGACGGGACTTCGTCCCGTCGAGCGCCTCAAAACAAAAACAGCCGGGGGAAAAATGTTTTCCCTCGACTGTTTTCATCGGATGCGGGCAAAAAGCCCTTGCCGCCGGAAACGCCTCGTCGGCCTACGGCGTCGAAAAAAGTTTTTTGGGGGCCTCCGCGCCGACGTAGCGCCAATGCCATGGCTCGTAACCGATGCCTTGCGGGTTGTCTTTCGAGAAAGACAACTCGAATCCGAATCGGGACGCGTTTTCCTCCAGCCATCGGAACGCCCGCGTGTTTTCAAAAGACGCGTCCACGTCCGTCTCCGGCGACGACTCCTCCCCGAGATCCAGGGACCATCCGGTATGGTGTTCGGAATGCCCCGGAGGGGCCACCCATCTCGCCGCTTTTTTTTCGGATCCATACCGTCGACAGGCACGGCGGAAAAGAACTTTCTGGTAGGCGACGGTCCGGAACCCCGAAATGGGGATGAGCCGGACCCCCTCGGCGGAGGCGGCGGCGACCATGGCCCGGAAAGATTCCGCCGCGGCCGAGCGAAGTTTCACCACGCGGCCCGTCGACCGGTAATTGCCCGCCGACGACAACTCCGACGCCGGGGCTTCCCGATACCGCCGATGTCCCTGTTTTTGCGACGGCGCGGAGGACAGAAGCGTCCCGCACAAGAAGATCCCCGTGAATATTCCGGCCGCTTTTGCCTTGGCGGCGATATTCGCTAGAAAGTCGTTTGGAATTGGATGGTCCCTCCGTCGAACGACGCGAAATTCTCCGATTGATTCTGATCCAACTCGATGGCGGAAATCACCCGCAGGGACGCGTTTTCGGAGAAATCGTATCGTATCGCCAATTTCCCGCGGTTTTGCGAGTTTTTTTCCATGATGGCTACATTCCCCGTTTCCACGCTTTTTCTCCCCTGTCGGTCATAAAAATATCCCGCCTCCACCCCAAAGCGCGCCGTGACGGCATGATCGGCCGCCACATAGCCGATGCGGTCATAAATCCGGTAGGCGCGGTCCGACAACGGCTGGCCCGGATACCGGAGATGCCCGCGCGACCCCACCATCCCGCCGCCGACGCGCACGGCCCATCCGGCGCCGAGCGTCCGCCGAAGCGTCAATCGAGCGGCGGACCGTTCCCGGATGAGCGTTTGATCCAGCGCCGCCGCGGCGGGTTCGTAGCGCAGGGATTCGCGGGCCCGCCAAAGACTCCCTTCGGTCCCCCAGGCCCAACGGCCGGCGACGTAACGCACGTCCCAGACCGCCTCCGCCTCACCGTCTCCGGAAATAAAGCGCGTCCGGGGCGGCGAGAATTCCTGATGCTCCAATTCCGAGGTCCGCCGATGGCGCCCCTCGATGAAAAAACTGAGCGGGGACCGTATCCAAACAGCGGACAAACGCGCTTCTTGCGGAAAACGCCGGTAAAACTCCTCGTAGCCTTCGTTGATGGAGCGGTTGTGGAAAGCATAATTGGTGTCGAACCCCGGCCACAGATAGGCGAATCGGACCGAGCGCCCCTCGTCCCTCCCCCAACGGGCCGCCGCCCCCACCACCACATCCGACTTATGAAGCGCCGGCGCGCCCAGAAACGACAGATACCACCGGGGCGCCGGACTGTATTCAAATTCCAGATGGGTTTCCACCTCTTCCCGCTCCAGCCCACGGTTCCTTTTGTCCAAGATCCGGAACCAGAGCCGGTCCTGAAGCAGCGGAAACCGCGCCTTGAAAACCTGTTCGGAATAGAGATGCCGGATGTTCAAAGAACCGCCCGTCCCCTGAAACCCGGAGACGGAACTTCGGAACCGGTCGCGCCATTCCCACGGGATATCCCCCATGAGCCGGTCCAGCTCGTATTCGGCGTCGAGGTTATAGATGTCGCTGTAGTCCGGTCCCACGGCGCCGGCCGGAGGAATGGATATTGTCCCCGCCGCGAAAAAAAAGAAAGCGACCCGGAACAGGCGACTTTTCATCTTCATCCCGCGAATTTATTTTCGTGATTCAGGGGAAGGCTTTGCCTTCTTCGTCCATAAAAAAACGTAGACGGCGGTCCACAGGAAGGTCCAAAAAATCATCGCGCTCACCACCTGCGGCTGGGTGAGGTCCCAAGACGTCATGCGGTTCACATAATGGACCACAAAACCGCCGGGATAGGAGCCGGAAGGATCGTAATGCATGCGGAAGGAGTTCTCCAGATGGGAAACCGGGCAGTAGATACCCGAAGCCAGTACAAAAAAAGTCCACCAGAGCATCCCCAGGTGGACAGCGCGAAATCTCTTGTTTTTCCAGGCCCACACAGGACCGACGACCACGGCCACGACCCAGAAGCCGTGCAGGAAAACGACGACGTCGGTCAGGGCCTTCCAGAACATTCCGCGGAGGGTCAGAGAAGCGAGACGCCGGTTTCTTTGTCGAAAAGGTGGAGTCGCTCGAGGTTGAAAACCAATTCGATCTCCTGATGGAGCTTGGTTTTCACGTAGGGCGGCATCCGCGCCACCACGTCGGTCTTGCCCGCCTTGAGATAGAGATAAATCTCCGAACCCATCGGCTCCAACACCTCCACGACCGCCTTCACCGTGCTTCCTTCCGGCACTTGGGAGGAATAAAAAAGCCGGTCGTAAATGTCCTCCGGTCGAATTCCCAGGACCGCCTCCTGTCCCACGCGCGGCCGGATCTTGTCCGCCGTGGCGGCGGGGGCGGCCAGGGAGAAGGCCTCGTGCCGGAGCCACACGCCGTCCTTGTTTTTTTCGATGCGCACCGGGAAAAAATTCATGGGAGGATTGCCGATGAACCCGGCCACGAACTGGTTGGCCGGCTTGTGATAGAGTTCCAGGGGCGGGGCCACCTGCTGGATCTCCCCGTCTTTCATCACGCAGATCCGGTCGCCCATGGTCATGGCCTCCACCTGGTCGTGCGTCACGTAGATCATGGTGGTCTGCAGGCGGTCGTGCAGCTTGGAAAGTTCCACCCGCATCTGCACGCGCAGTTTGGCGTCCAGGTTGGAGAGGGGCTCGTCGAAAAGGAACACGTGCGGCTTGCGCACGATGGCCCGGCCCACCGCCACACGCTGACGCTGGCCGCCGGAAAGCGCCTTGGGTTTCCTCTGCAGAAGCGGTCCGAGGTTCAGTATCTCCGCCGCCTCGCGAACGCGCCGATCGATCTCGCTTTTGGGATACCGCCGAAGCTTCAGCCCGAACGCCATGTTCTCATAGACGGTCATGTGCGGATAAAGCGCGTAGTTCTGGAACACCATGGCGATGTCGCGGTCTTTGGGCGGGACGTCGTTCACCACCTGGCCGTTGATGGAGACGGTCCCCTCCGAGGCCTCCTCGAGGCCGGCGATCATGCGAAGGGTGGTGGATTTACCGCAGCCCGAAGGCCCCACCAGGATGAAGAATTCCTTGTCGGGGATCTCCAGGTTGACGTTTTTGACGACGTAATGGTCGCCGAATTTTTTTGCGACGTTTTTCAGGTCCACGCGGGCCATAATAACCTCGAAAAGCGATGCCGGAATCCCGTCGGGAAGACCGGGAAAACAAGTCTATCGTTTTGGCCGACGAAAAACAACGGCCCCCCTCCCTCTTCAGCCGAAGAGCCGACGGATCAGGTCGCCCCGCCCGAGACGGAGGAGGGCCCTTTTCAGGACGGCACGCATCTCCGGCTTGTGCCAGAAAAAGAAATCTTTTTGGGCCTTCTTTTCCTGGGGCGCCCTTGCCACAGGCACCGGCTTAAGCGTGTCGGGGTCCAAACCGGTGTAGTAGATGACGGAGGCCAGGGTCAGGGGGGTGGGCGTGAAATCCTGGACCTGTTCCAGGCGATACCCCAACTCCTTCGTACGGACAGCGAGCCGCGCCATGTCCTCCTCCGTCCCCCCCGGATGGCTGGAAATGAAATACGGCAGTATCTCCTGTCTCAACCCACGGCGGGCGCAAAATCCGTCGAACCATTTTTTAAATTTCAAGAACGCCTCGAAAGACGGCTTGCGCATAAGTTTCAGAACACGCTCCTCGGTGTGTTCCGGCGCGAGTTTTAGACGGCCGGAAACATGCCGGGCCGCCAACGTCTCCCGATAGGATTCGTCCTTTAACGCCAGGTCGTGCCTCACCCCGCTGGAAACGAACGCCTTCTTTACCTTTGAATGCCCCTCCACCGCCCGATAAAGCTCCAAAAGAGCTGCGTGGCTCGTGTTCAAATTCTCGCAGATGGCCGGGAACAGACAGGACGATCGGGCGCAATGGGCGCAAAGCGCCGTGTCTTTCCCTCTCATCCCGTACATGTTGGCCGTGGGGCCGCCCAGGTCGCTGATGACGCCCGCAAAACCGGGCATGTCCGCCACGGCTCCCGCTTCCCTCACGACGGATTCTTTCGACCGACTGGAAATCCATTTCCCCTGATGGGCGGAAATGGTGCAAAAAGCGCACCCGCCGAAACAACCGCGATGGAGGGTGATGGAAAACTTGATCATCTCGAAAGCCGGGACAGGGCCCCGCTTTTGATATTTGGGATGAGGCAGGCGCGTGAAAGGCAGATCATAGATCGCGTCCAGCTCTTTCGCCGACGGCGGAGGGAACGGCGGGTTCACCACGATCCGGCGGTCGGCGAGCCGCTGCGTCAACCGGCGGGCGTTGAGCCTGTTGGACTCCGTCTCAAAGAGCTTAAAGCTTTTAAGAAACTCTTTTTTATCGCCGGCACATTCCTCATGGGACGGCAAAGCGAGTGTCTCCCAGCGGCTGTTTTTTGGCAGCGGCTCATCGGCGGCCATCAGAAACGCCGTCTGAGGGATGGTTTTCAGCGAGGAGAACGGGACGCCTCGCATGAGCAGTTCGGCAATCCGGCGAATGGCCTCTTCCCCCATCCCGTGGACGAGGAGATCGGCGCCGCTCTCCTGGAGGACGCTGGGCCGGAGGCCGTCGGACCAGTAGTCGTAATGGGTGAGCCGGCGGAGGGAGGCCTCAATGCCTCCCAGAACGACGGGCACATCGGGATAGAGGGACTTAAGGATTTTCGTATACACGGTGACGGCGCGATCCGGACGGAAGCCCGCCGCCCCCCCGGGGGTATAGGCGTCGTCGGCGCGGCGGCGGCGATGCGCGGTATAATGGTTCATCATGGAATCCATGTTGCCGGAGGTGACGCCGAAGAAGAGGCGGGGGCGGCCGAATTTCCTGAAATCCCGCAGATCGTCCCGCCAGTTGGGCTGCGGAATCACCGCCACGCGCACACCCGCCTGCTCCAAGACCCGCCCGATAACCGCCGTACCGAAAGCCGGGTGGTCCACGTAAGCGTCGCCCGTCACCAGGACGACGTCGGGCGTGTCCCAACCGAGGGCCGGAAGCTCGTCCCGGGTGATGGGCAGCCATGCCGTGCGCGATCCTTTTCGTTCCATACCGTCATTGTACCAGTTCATCGAAAAATGCGCCTCCTGCCAAAAGATGCTTTTAAAAAGATAGAATCGGATATCGTATCCGTCATTCCAAGGAGGCTCCCCATGAAACATTTCCAAAAAATACTTCCTGTCCTTTTGTTCCTCACCCTTCCGGCCCTCGCCCTGGCGGGAGACGCCACGCGCATTCCGCTGATTGGAGAAGAAGCCCCCGCCTTCACGGCCGAAACCACACAGGGGCCCATCAACTTCCCCGCCGACTACAAAGGCAAATGGGTCATCCTTTTCAGCCACCCCGCCGACTTCACGCCGGTATGCACCACGGAATTCATGACTTTCGCCTCGATGTCGAACGAGTTCAAGGCGCTGAACTGCGAGTTGATCGGCCTCTCGATCGACAGCATCTACAGCCACATCGCCTGGCTCCGAACCATCAAAGAAAAGGCGAAGTACAAAAACCTGCAGAACGTGGAAGTCCTGTTCCCGCTCATCGCCGACCTCAAAATGGAGGTGGCCAAAAAGTACGGGATGCTTCAGCCGACGGCCAGCGACACGAAAGCGGTGCGTGCGGTGTTCTTCATCGACCCCTCCTCCAAAATCCGCGCCCTGATCTACTACCCGCTCTCCAACGGCCGGAATTTCCAAGAGCTGAAACGTCTCCTCGTCGCCATGCAGACATCGGACGCGCACGCCATCGCCACCCCGGCCGACTGGCAGCCGGGAGACGACGTGATCGTGCCGCCGCCGGGTTCCTGCGGAACCGCCAAGGACCGCGTGGAAAAATCGGGGGCAGACTATTACTGTCACGATTGGTTCCTCTGCTTCAAAAAACTTCCCAAAGAGAACCTCTCCGCCCCGGCTAAGAAAAAATAGGTCAATTCTTCAAGAATAAAAAAACCCGGCCGTTTCCAGCCGGGTTTTTTTATTCCCCATCCCCTGCCCCCAAAAAAGCACCCCGCGGGAGCTGGCACTCTGCGGGGTGCTGAACTTCCTGGCAGGGACGAAGGCCCCCAACACTCCCAGAAGGCGGCGACCAGATCCTCCCCCACCGCTTCACCGCCAGGAAACTGAACAGTCGCCGCCTTCTGGGGACTACGACGAGCGCTCGAAACTGCACCCTTCCTCGAAGAAACCCGGAAGCACCGGCCGCCGCCCATCCCCCCACCAGAAAATGATGTCTTCTGGTTCTGGAGTATGAATAGAACAAAACTCCAGTTACTTTGTTCCCGATGGAAATGATTTTTTTAGGGGATCCCAAGGAACCGACTTATCTGTCGATTCATCGAAAGGGCGTGCGTTTGAGGCGGATCCGGAGCTACAAACAACCGGACCTGGCTAGCGAAACTCCAAACCGAGCCGAAACCCGAGCGGGTTCCAGGCGAACTCATTCAAATCGTCGGTTTCTTCCATTTTCGGAAAACCGGCCCAGCCCAACCCCACTTCAAAATTAGCCCAGTTTCCACGAAACACGAAAGAAGGCATCACTTCCCAGGTAAAGCCGCCCCATCCGTTGACATATTCCGCTGAGGCCGGGTAGCCGAGAAGGGAGACAAAAGTGCCGGTGTATTGGTCCCGGACGCGCATCTTTCCGGCGGCCCAACCGGCGCCCCCCCTCAACCGGAGGCCCACCCAGCGGCTCAGCGGGACTTCCTTTTGCGCCTCAAAAAGGAATCGATAGAAATCCGTTTCCGCTTCCTCCACCAACATTCCGTCGCCGGCGGCCCGGCTCAGGGCGATGACCGTGACATCCTGAGTCGGTCCCGCCACATATCCGGCGCTGCCCCCGATATCCCAACCGGTCATGGTCGGGAAAAGAAGGCCGAAACGCAATCCCAACCCGCCGGAATTCTGCACAGATCCCTGGGCGGCGTCATAGCCGATGGAGAGCAGCGAGGCGCTGAAGCGCCGGGCGGCTTCCTCATCCTCCTCAAAAGCGTCGTTCCCCGTCCAAAAATCGACTTGCCAAAACAACCGCGGGGCGGCGGAACGCTCCCGCGGGCGGGCGCGTCGAGGACGCGGCGCCGGATCGGGGTCCTCCGTCCATAAGGGCGGGGAGGCCTCGACGGACACCGCCCTCTTCTGTGATTGGGGCGACGAATTTTCTTCGGCCGCCGTCCCCAGGGAGCCCAACAGAAAAAGGGCGACGAGAATTCCCGTACGTCTTTTCATATCTTGAATTTTTTCCCCGTCGCCTTCGTAATCAGCCGACGGTAATCCCGAAGAAGCCGGCCGCTCCATTCCCCAACCTGTCCGGAACCGATGCGTCGGAGCCGTCCTTGCTCGTCGACGACCGACGTCACCGGCATGACTTCCAGCGTGGTGCTGGTCAAAAAAACCTCCTCGGCCGAAAAAAGGTGGCGGGGTCGACAGCGCCCCTCCCACACGGCCAGCGAACGGCGTTTTGCCAGAGAAAGGACCACGGATCGGGTAACCCCGTCCAAAAGACCGCAATCCAAAGACGGCGTCTTCAGGACGCCGCCGGAAATGAAAAAAATATTGGAAATAGTCCCTTCCGTGAGATACCCCTCCTGATTGAGCATCAGCGCTTCCTGTCCCCCTTTTTTCATGGATTCCATTTTGGCCAATATATTGTTGAGGTTGTTCAAGGATTTTATGGACGGATCCAGGGCATTCTTCGCGTTGCGCCGAAGACGGACAAAAACCGCGCGGACCCCCTTCTCATAATGGACCGCCGGATGGGAAGCGAACGGCACGGCCAGGAGCACGACCGTGGGCCGGCGGCAGGAGGCGGGGTCGAACCCCAAGGCGCCCTCGCCCCGCGTGACGGTGAGGCGGACGACTCCGTCCGCAAGCCGGTTGGCGGCCATCACGGACGCGACGGCGTCTCCAAGGACGGCCCGGCCGAAAGGGACCCGCATTCCAATCCCCCGGAGAGAGCGCGCGAGGCGTTGGAAATGCGGCTCGAGCTGAAACGGTTTTCCGTCATAGACGCGGATGGTTTCGTATACGCCGTCGCCGTAGAGGAAACCGCGGTCGAAGACGGAAACGGCGGGCCGGCGGGGATCGACCAGCCGTCCGTTGACCCAGATTTTTTTCGGCATCGTTTTTTTAAAATTCCTCATTCTTTAAGAGTTATTGCACATCCGATAGGCGTTCACAAGGGCCCGGGCCTTATGGAGGGTTTCCTCGTATTCGCGGGACGGGGAGGAGTCCGCCACGATGCCCGAACCGACGCGCAAGGCGAGCCGGCCGCGGCGAATGAGCGCGGTGCGGATGAGGATGTTCAAATCCACGTCGCCGGAGGCGGAGATTCTGCCGGCGCTTCCAAAAAAAGGGCCGCGCGGCACCCTTTCCAGCTCGTCGAGTATCTCCATGGCGCGGATCTTGGGACAGCCGGTGATGGTGCCGCCGGGGAACAACGCTTGCAGAGCGTCCAAAGCATCCGCGCCGGAACGCAGCCTCCCCTGGACATTGGAAACGATGTGCATCACATGTGAATATTTTTCCAAGACCATCTGTTCGGAAACCCGGACCGATCCGGGATGGCACACCCGTCCCAGATCGTTCCTCTCCAAATCCACCAGCATGATGTGCTCGGCGCGTTCTTTCGCGTTCAATACAAGTTCACCGGAAAGCCGCTCGTCGGCCGAGGGGTTGTGCCCGCGGGGCCGCGTCCCGGCGATGGGACGGGTCTCCACCCTCCGGCCGCGCGCCCGCAACAAGAGTTCCGGGGAACAACTGGCGATGGAGAAATCGGGAAATCCCAGGAAAGCGGCGTAGGGAGAAGGGTTGATTCGTCGAAGGGCATGAAAATACACGGAGGGATCCGTCCCGGCCGGCCAGGGGAACTCCAGCCGATGGGAAAGGTTGGCCTGATAGATGTCCCCGGCGGCGATGTATTCCAGGATGCGCCGGACGCCCGCCATGTAAGCGCCCCGATTTTTCCTCAAATCCGGCGGGGGGGTCGACGAGAAACGGTTTTTCACGCTTGGCCGGCGTCCGTTTCGCTCTTTCGATGATGAAGCCATCCGGCCGGCCGAAGTCTGCCGAAAAAATGTGAGCGACCCCAAGGGACCGACCACGGCCCAGCAAGGGGGCATCACCCAAATGAAATCGGGAACGGCGTCTCCGCCGGGCCGGCGATGTGCTCGATTCCGCGGCCGAGACAGCGACGGCTCGAAATATCGCAGACATTCGTAACCCCAGTATCCCACCGCGCCACCGGAGAACGACGAGGCGCCCCGATCGTCATCCGTTTTTTCGAAACGGAGTTGTTCGCGTAGGACAGGCAGCGGGTCCGAGAAAGAGAAACGTCGGATTTTTCGGCCGGTCCGCAGAAAACCGACGCCGTTTTTCCCTCGGAATTCCCAAAGAGGACGGCCCCAGGCGATGGCGACGGTTCCTTCCGGCCCTCCCTCGAGCCAAAAACGCCACGGGGAAGCGCCCACAAAGTCCCAGAGCGTGCGGGCCACGACCGACGCCTCGCCGCTCACTTGCCGCTCCACGCCGGTTTTTCTTTTGACGAGCGGCACGGAGAAGCCGTCAACGCGGGGAGTTTTCCAACAGTTTCCGAACGCGGCGCAGGTCGTCCGATTCCAGGAGCGGCTCCACGCGGGCCCAGACGTCCTGGGCGGCGAGGCGGCCGTATCGCTGCGTCGTCCGGATCACGTAGGGCGCGAACGCGGAGCGGCGCATGAGATTTTTGATGGCGGGGGTTTGTTCCAACACCAACGGAAAAAGGACGACCGACGAAAAAAGGAGGCTCAACACCATCCCCAGGAGCGCCCCCAGAAATTTATCGACGAGCCCGAGGAAATAGGATTCCAGCGCCTGACTGATCAGAATCCCGGCGGCCACCAACGCGGCGGCCACGATGATGAAGAGGAGGAAATAGGAAAACGCCGGACGCGGGAGGTATCCGGACAACACGACATAGAAACGGGAGGCAACCCAAGTGCCCGCAAACCCGGCGAGGATGTTGAAACAGGCGGAGATGACGCCGATCTTCAATCCAAAGAAAATGCCGGCCACCGTCAGCAGGACGATGCCGATATCCAAGCCCGACATGGCCGGTCAACGACTCACGGAAATCGTCCCGGGAAAAACACGGGAGCTCAAAGCGGCCCACTCAGAGACCGGCCCAGAATGCCGGAGGGGATTTTCGGATAGAAATAGGTGGACTTGGGCGGCATGACCAGTCCGAAAAGGGCGACGCGCATCACCTCTTCAACCGTGCTGGGCGTTAAAATGAACCCCCAGCCCCTGCTCCGGCGGGCCCAGCGGAGGGCTTCTTCGGCACGGCGGGAAAAGAAGAAATCCTCTCTTCCCAGTCCCGCCAGGGGGCCTGTGTGCAGCAAAGCGACCGACGAATTCTCGAAGGGGGTTCGGCGCAACGAAGCCGGAACGGCGGTGAAGCGATAGAAATAATATTTGCCCTCCCGATAAACCCCCACCGCCGCGGCGCGGGAAGAACGCAGGCGGCGTTGGAGATGCGCGTAATCCCGGACGGGTTCCATTTTCCCCCATTGATCCAGATTGACGAAGTGCGCCTTGTCCGCGCCGACGGCCCGGTGCGTGGGGAGTATTTCCAGCCCCGCGTCGGACGTCGGCGAAAAGTAGGCCATGACGTAACGGGAAGACTCTGTCGCTTGCCCCCGAGACCGGCACCAAGCGCCGTAGGCGCGTGAGGTCTCGTAGCGATGATGCCCGTCGGCGATCACCACGTCGGAAGCGGCGAGGACCTTCTGCAGTTGTCGGATGGTCTTGGCGTCCCCCATACGCCAGAAGCGGTGCCGCGCCTCCGTATCCGAAAATTCCCTCCACGCCCCCCCTCTCGCCACCCGGGCAAGGAGGCGGGTCGCCAAACGGGACCGGTCCCAGAAGAGGCATTGGATCGGGCTCGTCTGGAGGCGCATGGACTTAAACAATTTGAAACGGTCGGCCTTGGGCGTGGACAATGTTTTTTCGTGCGGATGAACGCCCTGTCCCCAGGGCCGAAGGCGCAGCGCCGCAAAAAACCCGCGGCGACGGAGGCGACGTCGGGCGAGACGGGAGACGAACTCCGTCTCGTAGGCGTAAAAAGCAGGAGAGAAATCCCGTATGATAAAACCCCGTTCGACCCATCGACGCCACAGGGCGGCGGCCCGACGATATTTTCCCGGCGGCCGACCGGAGGGCAGTTCGATCCGGACAAAATTCTCCGGGTGTTTCCTCAAAAGACGCTTTTGGTCGTCGGACGAGATGATGTCGTACGGGGGGCATACCAGACGACGCAACTCCCGCCGAACGGAAGGATGATGATGGAACGCGCGAAACGGCCTGATCTCCGCCATTATTTTCCTCTCAAATTACGATTTTTCGGCCTTTTTTTTCGGCCAATGCTTTTTCATATACCCAAGACGCCGCGGCCAGGTCCTGCACCGCCAGCCCCGTGGAATCGAACACCGTGATGTCCGACGGCGAGGTCCGGCCTTTCTTGACCCCCAGGAGGATCTCCCCCAGATGGCCGACCACCTGTTCTTTTTTCAGGGCGCCGGCGGCGAACGGCACGTTGACTTCTCCGGAATGGAACGCCTGTTCCGGCCAATCCACCACCACGCGTGCGGACCGCAGAAGAGCCGTCTCCAGTTCCTGTTTCCCGGGCGCGTCGGCGCCGATGGCATTGATGTGGGTTCCCGGCCGGACCCATTCCGCCCGAACCACGGGAGAACGGGACGGGGTGGTGGTCACGAGGATATCGGCCGCGCACGCCCGTCGAACGTCCTCGCAGGGAACGACTTCGAGATCTTCTCCCTTGAGTCCGGAACAAAACTGCCGGGCCTCTTCGAAGGTCCGGCCCGCGGCCAACACTTTTTTTATCTGAAAAACGTTCCTCAGTCCTTCCAGCTGCGTCATGGCCTGACGGCCGCAACCGACGAGCCCGACCACGGCCGATTCCGGCCGGGCCAAACAACGGGCGGCCACGGCCCCGGCGGCGCCGGTACGCCTATCGGTGAGCCGGCCGGCCCCGAGGAAAGCCAGCGGCAGTCCCGTCTCCGGATCGTTCAACACCAACGTCGCGGCCACGGCGGGAAGACCACGCTCCGGATTGCGCCCATGGGAATTGACCACTTTCACCGCGGCATAGGGTTTTCCCGAACCGGCGCCGGTCGAAGGCATATAGGCCGGCATGGCCCGCAAATCCCCCTGGAATTCCGGAAAGGAGAGATACACCTTGGGCGGCATCTGGGCGGCCCCACGGGCCAGCTCCAAGAAAGCGTGTTCCACCAACGGAATGGCTTCCTTAACGGAAAAAAGGGACTGCACGTCGGCTTCGGACAAAACCAATATCTCCATCACAGCTCCTCGAACGTTTCGGCGACCGCGGTCAACGTCTTTTCCAGGTCGGCCGCGGTGTGGGCGCAAGAGACGAAGGCCGCCTCAAGTTGCGCCGGCGGGAAATAGACCCCCCGCTTCAGGAGACCCTGGAAAAAACGGGCATACCGTCGCGCATCGGAACGCATCGCCGAAAAACCATCGCGCACGGGGCGATCGGTGAAAAAGACGGTGAACATGGATCCCACCCGATTGACGGTCACGGCAAGGCCCCGCGGCGCGGCCAGGGCCCCGATGCCGGCCGACAACCGGGCGGTCTGCCGGGCCAGAGAGGCGTACGGCCGGGTCCGCCGCAACAGTTCCAATGTGGCGATGCCCGCCGCCATGGCCACGGGGTTGCCGGAAAGCGTTCCCGCTTGATACACCGGCCCCAGCGGCGCCAGGCGCCGCATGATTTTCGCGGCCCCGCCGAAAGCCCCGACGGGGAACCCGCCGCCGACGATCTTGCCGAGGCAGGTGAGGTCGGGCCGGACCCCATAGACCGTCTGGGCCCCTCCCCAGGCCAGACGGAAGCCCGTGATAACTTCATCGAAGACAAGGAGGGCGCCGTGACGTTTCGTCTCCTCGCGCAAGACGCGCAAAAATTGTTTTTCCGGGGGGACCACTCCCATATTGCCGGCCACGGGTTCGACGATGACGGCGGCGATGTCCCGGCCGTGGCTGCGAAAAGCTTTTCGCACCCGGGTGGCGTCGTTGTAGGGCAAGACCAGCGTCAACCGGGCGATCTCGCGGGGGACGCCCGCCGAGGTGGGATGGCCGAAGGTCGCGGCGCCGCTGCCGGCGGACACCAGGAGCCCGTCCGAGTGGCCGTGATAGCAACCCGCGAACTTGACGATGAGACGGCGGCCGGTATAGCCGCGAGCCAAACGCAAGGCCGCCATGCACGCCTCCGTGCCGGAACTGACGAACCGCATCAATTCCATGGATGGGAACGCGGCGCGCACCAGTTCCGCCAAGCGCGCCTCACTCTCCACCGGCGTTCCGAACGTGGCGCCGAGGCGCAGCGCCTTTTCCGCGGCCGCGATGATTGGCGGCGGCGCGTGTCCGAAGATCAGCGGCCCCCACGATCCCAGATAATCGACGTACCTTTTCCCGTCCACATCCACCATCTCGGAACCGCGGCCGCGGGCCATGAAGATGGGAGCGCCGCCGACGGCGTGGAAGGCGCGGACAGGCGAATTGACTCCGGCCACCAACAGCGTTTGGGCGCGCCGATAGAGCTCCTTGGATTTAGACACAGAACCCTTTCCATCCCGCCGAGGCTCTCGTTCGAATCAACGACACCGGGACATCCCTCATCGCCGGGCCGGCGGCAGGGCCGGCACGTAAATCGTCAGCCCCGCCGGCAAATCGTCTTTACGCACAAGAAAATCGGTGTCCGCCAGAGGCACCACGTCATCAAAATGGCTGAGGAACGATTCCACCGGCTCAAACTCGAAAAACCGGACGCGCGGATTCCCATAATGCATCGGCACGGCAAGGCGAGGTTGAAGTTCCTTCACCAGCGCCGCGGCGGCCGCCCCGTCCAGGGTCGTCTTTCCGCCCACGGGGATGAAAAGGACGTCGACGTTCCGAAGGGGTTCCTTCTGTGCCTCGGAGAGGTTCGGGTCGCCGAGGTCTCCCAGATGGGCAAAACGCAGGCCCCCCATCTCCCAGACGTAAAACCGCGTCACCCCATGACGGGCGCCGCCCTCGGCGTCGTGAAAACCGAGGCCCCCTTCGATCTCGACGCCCGCGGCGGTGATGACGCCGGTGGTGTTCACCACTTCGCACCTCTCGGCCCGGCGGATGAAATCATGGTCGAAATGTTCGTGCGTGACCATAAGGACGTCCGACTTCATCCAGGGGATGTCGTACCCCACCGTCTCGTCGAACGGGTCGACCAGGAACTTCCGTTCCACGCTGTCTTCAAAAGAAAAACAGGAGTGGCCGTACCAAACGATCCGCACTCCCCACTCTGGGTTTCCGGGCGGTTTGACCATTTGACGCCGGGCACAGGCGGCCGGCAGCGCCGCCATCGCCAAACAAAGCATCCAACGAAGAACGCTCCGGTTCATGGTTTCATTCCGCGTGCGGCTTCGCGCGCGTGGTAAGTGACTATCACATCCGCTCCGGCCCGTTTGATGGAGGTCAACACCTCCAGGGCCGCGGCCGCGCCGTCGATCCATCCTTTGGCGGCCGCCGCCTTGATCATGCTGTATTCCCCCGACACGTTATACGCGGCGACCGGCACGCTGAAACGATCTTTCAAGAGCCGCAGGACGTCCAGATAAGCCAGCGCCGGCTTCACCATGACGATGTCGGCCCCCTCCTTGACGTCGAGGGCCGCCTCGCGCAGGGCCTCCCGCGCGTTGGCGGGATCCATCTGATAGGTTCGGCGATCCCCGAAAAGCGGGGCCGAGGCGGCCGCCTCACGAAAGGGGCCGTAGAACGCCGACGCGTATTTGGCGGTGTACGCCAACAGGAAGGTGTCCTTTTTCCCGTCCTCATCCAAAGCGCGTCGGATGGTCCGCACGCCGCCGTCGATCATCCCGGACGGGGCCACCCCGTCGGCCCCGGCGTCGGCCTGAACCACCGCCGTGCGCGCCATGAGATCAAGCGTGGCGTCGTTGTCCAAAACGAACGAACGGCCGGATTTCTTCACCACGCCGCAGTGCCCGTGGTCGGTGTATTCGCAAAAACACAGGTCCGTGATCACCGTGAGGTCCGGCAGGGCGTCCTTCAACGCCCGCACCGCCGTCGGCACGATGCCGTCGCGGGCATAGGCCTCTTTTCCCAGAGGATCCTTTTCCCGCGGGACACCGAAGAGCAGAACGGCCGGGATCCCCAAACGATGGGACTCCCGCGCCTCGCGCAACAGATGGTCGACGGAAAAACGGCATATCCCCGGCATGGCCGAAATGGGTTGGCGGACGTTTTTCCCCGGACAGACGAAAAACGGTTCCACCAGAGATGCCGGAGAAATCCGCGTCTCCCGCAGCAAACGCCGCAGGGACGCGGATTTCCGCAGACGCCGCGGACGGCTGATCGGAAACGTCATGAAATCCCCTCTCCCCAAGAAAACGGTCCCATGGAAGAACTCATTTTATCAAAGCCCGGATGCCCCGGTCCGCAGAATCTTTCGCATGGCGTCGTGCAAAAAACCGTTGCTGCAAAGGGTCTGGCGGGTATCTGCCAGGGAATATCCTGTCCCGCGAAAATCACTCACGCGGCCCCCCGCCTCCTCCACCAACACCCATCCCGCGGCGGAATCCCAAGGCTTCAAGTTGAACTCCCAATAACCGTCGAACCGGCCGGCGGCGACGTAGGCCATATCGAGAGCCGCGGCACCGAACCGGCGGAGACCCTGCGTCCTCTTCATGAATTCATTGTAGAACCGGAGATAATAACGGGACTTCTTATAGCGGTCGTAGGGGAACCCCGTCACCAACAAGCTTTCGATCAGCCGCTTCTTCCGTGAGACCCGGATCGGACGACCGTTCAACCGGGAGCCCCGTCCACGGGCGGCGAAGAAAAGCTCCCTTCGGAACGGGTCGAGTATCCCACCCATCAAGACCCGGCCGTTTTTCTCCACGGCGATGGAGACACAGGCGTGAGGCACCCCGTGCGCATAATTGACGGTGCCGTCCAGGGGATCGACCACCCAACGATAAGGGGAGGCGGTGCGCCGCGGGGGAGACTCCTCGGTGAGGAAACCGTGTTCGGGGAACCGGCCGCGCAATATTTTCACAATCTTTTTTTCCGCCGCTCGGTCGGCGGCCGTCACGGGGTTGACCGGCCCTTTCAGGGTGACGGCGATCGGGCGGCGGCTGAAACCCCGCAAAACATCGCCGGCGGAACAGAGCGCCCGCATCAAAGCGCGGCGAAGAGTCTCCGCCGCGACATCACCGGAACGGATTTTCATACGCGCCCCCCTCATTTCGCCGACGGATTTTGAGTTTTTCCTGAACCGTCACGGCGAGGCTCTCCATCGTGGACCGAGTCGCCTGATGCACCCGGCGCATTCCGAAATCTTTCAGCGCCCGCGTCGTGGTCGGCCCGATGGAAAACAGCCTCGTTCTGGAAAAAATCTTCCGCCGCTGCCGGGGAGAAAAAGAACCCAGGACGGATCCCACGGCCGACGGAGAGGCGAACAGGACGCCGTCCACGGTTCCGGCCAGCAACGAACTTCTCATCCCGGCCTCCATCTTCACCGGCCGCGTACGGTAGAGCGGCCACAGGTCCAACGACGCCCCGGCGGCGCGTAATTTTTCCACCAGTTCGTCCCTTCCCTCCGCGGCCCGGGGGAACAAATATCGCCTTCCCTCTGTTTCCCCCAAAACATCGACCAGGTCCCCCGCGGCGGCGTCCTTGCCGATGCCGTGCACCGGGAAACCGTTCCGGACGAGCTGTTCGGCGGTCTTACCCCCCACCGCGTAGACGGCGACGCCGACGGGCCAATCGCGCGACATCTCCCGCCAATGTTCGGAAAAAATCCGGACGGTGGTAGCGCTGGTGAAAAGGACCCCGTCGTATCGGGAAATATTCCTCAAACACCGCCGCCAACGAGGCGCCGGTTTCACCGGTTCAAACCGCACCGCGGGCGAAACAAGGACGCGCGCCCCCTCGTTCTCCAAAAGAGCCGTGAGGGCGTCCGACCGCGAGGCCGCGCGCGTCACCAGAACGGTCCGACCGAACAAAGGCAACCGCTCGAACCAGCCCAATCGGCGGCGAAACGCCGCCACTTTTCCCACCACGATCACCGCCGGAGCGGACATCCCTTCCCGCTCGGCCTTCGGAGCGATGTCCCCGAGGACCCCCTCGACGATTTTTTGGGCCGGTAACGTGCCCCATCGAGCGACGAGAACGGGGGTCGAAGCGAGCCAACCGTTGAGCATCAATCTCTGAGCGATTCCCCGCAACTCTCCCACGCCCATGAGGATCACCAATGTCCCCTGGGGCGGCAAAGCCTCCCACCGGACCGAGGCGACATTTTTTTGACCCGGACCGGCCCAATAGGTGTTCTCCCGTCCGGCGGGACCGGAGACGACGGTCAACACGGAGGCGTATTCGCGATGCGTGATGGGAACGCCCGCATAGGCGGGAACCGCCGTGACCGAAGAAACGCCGGGAACCACCTCGAAAGGAACATGCCGCCGGGCAAGGAATTCGGCTTCTTCGGCGCCGCGGCTGAAGAAAAACGGGTCCCCGACTTTCAATCGGGCGACGATTTTCCCAGAGCGTGCCAGCCGCACGAGACGGCGGTTGATCTCCGCCTGTCCCATGGGCCGCCGGCGGATTCCGCGGCGCGTCAGAAGGACGGGGGTTTCCGGCCGGCAATGCTCCAATACCCTTTCAGAAACCGAGGCGTCGCGGACGACGACATCCGCCTGCGACAGACATTCCGCGCCGCGCAGCGTCAGCAAATCGGGCCGGCCCGGGCCGGCCCCGATCAAATAGACCTTCCCGGGTCGTCGTCTCTGCTCGTCCATGCGCTCCCTCACTCCGAAACAGCCGCCAAAAGCGGGGCGGCGCCGTCGGCCAAAAGTTTCCGCGCCAGCGATTGTCCCAGTTCTTCCGCCGAGGCCGAAGGCCCCGAAACGGTCCCGCGCACCTGCCGGCGGCCGTCGGCGGAAATGACGAGCCCCTGCAACGTCATCCCGCCGTCGTCGGCGAGGAGGGCACAGGCGGCCACCGGCACGCGGCACCCGCCGCCGAGCCCCGCCAGAAACGAACGTTCGGCGGAAGCCGTCCAAAAACTGGCGTCGTGGTTCAATGCGGCCGCCCATCGTTCCATCCGGCCGTCCCCCGCGCGGACTTCCACGGCCAGACATCCCTGTCCCGGGGCCGGCAAAACCACGTCGAGCGGCAAAATCTCCGATATCTCACTGTCGCGGTTCAGCCGCCGAAGACCGGCACGGGCCACAACAACCGCGTCATACCCCCCCTCCCGCGTTTTTTGGATACGGGTATCCAGGTTCCCTCTTATATTTTCAAATCTCAACGTCGGATAGGCCGCGCGCAGCTGCGCCTGCCGGCGGGGAGAAGCGGTCCCGACGACAGACCCGGCGGGAAGACCCGACAACGGCCCTCCTTGGCGGGAAACGACACAGTCGCGCGGATCCTCTCGTTCCAGAACGGCGACCAGGCGAAGCCCCTCCGCAGCCAAAACCGGAAGATCCTTCAAAGAGTGCACCGCCGCATCCACCCGTCCCGCCCGGAGCGACTCCTGGATCTCCTTGACGAACAGGCCTTTGACGCCGCTTTCCGGGAACGACGTTCCCGTCCATCGGTCTCCGGCCGTCCGGATCGGCACGATGTCGATTTCGAGAGAGGGCTCCACCGCCCGGAGCCGGTCCTTGACGATTCCGGCCTGCGCCAACGCCAGCGCGCTGCCGCGGGTCCCCAGCCGGATCTTATTCAAGGAACGTCGCGTCGGCCGCGGGGCCGCCCACGGAAGACCGGGAAAGGAAATCGGAATGGGCGAACGGAGCCGGACGGCCGGCCTGCCAGGACTCGCAACACCGGCAGAACTCTTCGGCTTTCCGGTCCGCCAAGAGCGTCGCCTTTTCTATTTCGGAACGCCGGCGGCCGACCGTTTCGGAAACGATCGCCTGCAGGTCATCGATGTTGTAAAGATAAACGTTTTCAATCCCATTCACCTCCGATTCGACGTCACGGGGCACGGCGATATCGATGAAGAACAGGGCCCTCCCGCGGCGGCGGGCCATGATGTCGCGCACGTCCGCGGCGCGAACCAGCGGCGTCGGGGCGCCCGTGGAACAGATGACGATGTCGGCGACGAGAAGTTCCTCCGGCAAATCCTCGAGCGGAACGGCACGGCCGCCCAAGGGGCCGGCCAGTTCCGTCGCCTTGTCCAGGGTACGGTTCGCCACGGTCAGTCGCGCCGCTTTCTGGCTCAACAGGTTCCGCGCGGAAAGTTCCGCCATTTTCCCCGCTCCTACGATGAGGATATTTTTCTCCGTCAAATCCCCGAATATTTTTCCGGCCAGCGACACCGCCACGCTCGCCGAGGACGTGGCCCCTTCGGATATCCGCGTCTCGGCGCGCACCAGTTTACCGACATAGAGAGCCCGTTGGAAGAGGACATTGGTGAATTTGCCCGTCCCCCGGGCCCCCAATGCCGCCTCGTAGGCCCGTTTGACCTGTCCCAATATTTCCCCCTCCCCGATCACCAGGGAATCAAGGCCGGCGGCCACGTGGAAAAGGTGTCGGACGGCGGCGAGATCCTCCCGGACATACCAGGGCGGCGCCCCCTCTCCCCATCGCGCGGCGAGTTCTTTCTCGATGAGTTCGCGGGCCGCCGACGGAGACTCCGTCAAAACATACACCTCCAACCGATTGCACGTGGAAAGGACGACGGCCTCGGCCACGGCGGGAGCGCCGGAAATCCGCCCGAGGAAATCCGGGAGGGCCGCCTCGGAAAGAGACAGCCGTTCCCGCCTCTCGACCTGGGCGGTCTTATGCGAAACGCCGATGAGAAGTAATTTTTTCAATCGACCCGCTTATGCACGATCACGGAGAACGATCCCGGCACTCCGTCCGTCATCGCCATGTCCGTCACGGACTGGTCCGACGGGATTTTCCCCAGGTTGGAGCGCAGGGCGCGGAAAACCGGATCGAGCATGAACCGGCAGGAAATGTCGTGCGCATTGAAATTCGGCATCATCAACTCCACCAGGTCCAACGCCGTGGGCTCGTATTTATAAGAAACCGTCAGGACGACGGGCAGGGGAGGGGCCTTCTCCACGTCCTTCGGCTTGCGGGACGGCCAGGCCGACAGATCCACCTCTATTTTTTCCGGTATCTGCACCATCCAATTGAGTCTCAGGGCGGAAAAATTGACGTACATGGATTTCCCCAGTTCCGGGAACTGTTTTCTTTCCGCCTTCGATATTTTCCCGTCTTTGTTCCGATCGATCATCTCCCAGACGACTTCCAGGAATTTATTCCCATAGAGCTGCCGCTGTTGAACGACGATCCCGGAAGCGCCGAGCCGGACGACGTTTTCCACCCGCACATCGATCGTGCGGGCCGGGAGGGAAGAATTTTCCTGCGCCAAGACCGACAGCGCTGGAACGGCGCAAAACAACGCCGCCGCCGACCGGCGGCTCCACAAGAAAAAAGATTTCGATAATCCCTCTTTCATGTTCTTCCTCCGTTGATGGATTTACCGGCCAACGCCGGATAAAAAACCGTGCAACACGGACAGATAATTGACGCCGACATAGGTAAACAGGACCACCGCAAAACCGAAAAGAGCGAAATAGGCCGTGCGACGGCCACGCCAGCCCCCCGCCAGCCGGACGTGCAGGTACGCAAGATAGATCAGCCACGTGATCAAAGCCCACGTTTCTTTCGGGTCCCAGCCCCAATACCTCCCCCACGCCTCGTAGGCCCACCGAGCTCCCAGAATGATTCCCAGGGTCAGGACGGGAAACGCCAGGAAGATGACCTTGTAAATCAGCCGGTCCAGCTCCTCCAAAGACGGCAACCGATAAATAAACTCCGCGGGACGCCTGGATTTGATCTGCCTTTCCTGGATCAAATACGCCAGACCGAGACCGAAAGCATTGGTGAACGCCGCATAGGCCACGAACATCGCCGGCACGTGGACCGCCATCCAATAGGACTGCAGCGCCGGAGGAAGCTGCGGGATGGCGCGCGCGGAAGAGAGCAAAAGCCCCAAGTCCGCCGCCCGCACGATGCTCGCTTGCCCGGAAAGGAGCGGCTCGATGAACGACATCAACAGGGCCAGGCCGGCGAAAGGAACCACGAAAACGCCGAGGATGGGCAGGGACGACGACGTTTCGATCAGAAGGAACCCGACGACGATCAGAAAGGCGAAGAACGAGAAGCTTTCGAACCAATTGCTCCATGGCACATACCAATTCTGACCGAAAACGGTCCGTGCCGCCATGACGCGCGTCACAAGGGAAACGATTTGGCATCCCACCGCAAAAATCAGGACGCGACGTCCCCACCGGCCCCACATCTCCCTGCGGGACAAGGCGTATCCGACGTAGAAAAAGAGACCAACGGCGTATCCGGCAAACGCCACGCCGAACGTCCATGCCTCAATCAACCTCATCACGGGTTCCTCCTTTCCAGAACTCCGCCATCCTTTGCGTCTCCACAGCCAGTTCCGGCGCGTCACGGGACGACCAAGCCCCTATGGAAATCCGCGTTCCCCCTCCGTTGGTCTTGAAACGAAACAGGAACTCCCTCCGCCGTGGATAAAAATGCAAAAACAGGCCGGACAACAACAGCAGACAGCCCAGTCCCACGACCCCCACCCCGGGATCGTAGGTCACTTGGATTCCGGAAAACAACACCGGCTCTATATGACGAAGCCGCAACGGCGGGGAGGAGACCGGAAACAACCTCTCTCCGGCCGCCACCCGGAACGCCGTCTCGGGAGAACGGGCCGGCAACCAAAAAGAGGCGACGGCCTCTTCCCCGTCGATAAAATGCACCAGGGCGGCGGGATTGTTCGGAAAAAAACCGCGCGTGTCGGCCCGCCCCGCTTCATCGACAAAGAAATCCGGCAAGACCGCCTCCACCGTCAAACGGTAATTCGTCCCCCCCAGCGGAATTTTTTGCCCCCTCGCGACATCCAAGAGAGAGGAAGACGGGGTCTCCAGCGTGACGGAACGAAAGGAGTCGGTCATCCCCCACGAGGCCTGATAGAACCGGACGCCCTGGACGTCCAGCGGGTCGTTCACAAGAATCTTTTTATCCGCCAACGGACGGTCGTTTTGAACCACTCGAACCCGGCTGACGTACCGTCGCGGCGCGCCGGTGTCAAGGTATCGGTCGATGTTGAAATCGTCCAGCGCCACCGACCAGGGCCGGTGCCGCAGGAGAACCGATTCGCCGACCGGCACC
>JAKLDV010000031.1 GCA_022703335.1 Elusimicrobiota bacterium | reverse complement strand
GGGAATTCCGTCCGCACGTCCCGCACGAGCCCGGCGGCCCGGGCGGGCGGGCCTACCAGTCCCAACGACTCGGCCTGTTCCCCGGAAACCACGCCGGTCTCCTCGAAACGCGCCATCACCGACGGGGTATCCCACAGAAGGGACACCGCTCCCCGGACATCCCGAAAGGCGGCCTCCAATTTTTCCAACAACCGTTCCGTCAAAATTCCATCGGCCCTCATCGCCACGCCGCCGGGCCGCAGAAGACCGCGGGAAAAGCGGTTGCCGCACAACATCGCCGTCATGTTCAAAAAATCGCCGCGCAGGCGGCCGCCATAGGCGGCGGTGGGCAGATATCCCACGTCCCCGGCCAGGGCCCCCAGATCGCCCGTGTGGTTGGCCAGGCGCTCCAACTCCAAAGCCACTCCCCGCCACATCTGGGCCGACGGCGGCGCCGTCACCCCGGCCAACGCCTCCACGACACCGCAATAAGCGGCGGCATGGCCCACGGTGGTGTCGCCCGCCATCGTTTCCATGTAAGAGATTGTCCGGGTCGTCGGGCCGCCGAGGAGGGCCCGTTCGACCCCGCGGTGCTGATACCCCAACGAAATCTCCAGATGCAGGACTTTCTCGCCGTGGCACTGGAACCGGAAATGTCCCGGTTCGATAATCCCCGCGTGCACCGGCCCCACGGCCACTTCATGGACCTCGTCTCCCTCGACGCGAAAGAACGGGGTGCGGCCCGGCAACGGTTCCGCGACGACCGCGTTGTCCCTGGTTCCGGGCCGTGACGAATAAGACGAATGGAAACGGACGGGCTTCAGCCAAGGATGGCCGTCGGGAACGACCGACCACTGCTCGGCCAGTTCCCGCTCGAACAGATGCGCCTGGGGACATTCGGGCGTGAGCGAGGGATAACGGTCCCCCACCTCCGTCGAAAAGAGGGACAGGACCCCTTCCTTTCCGCGGGCCACCACGGCCGACAGGGTCGCCCGGCCCGGCTTTTCCTCCCAGGCAAAAAGGGAGGCCAGCCTCCCGCCGGCGGAAACCTCCGACGAAAGCGTTTCCCTAAAAGCGGAGAACGGAAGGACCGGGATCGCGCGCCGGGCGGCGGCCTGGCCGTTACGAAGAAGGAGCGTCTGCGCCGGCATGGATCAGCCCCCCCACCGAGCCGCCGTCTCCTGCAAGAGACGTTGGAGAAACCCCGGGACCGTCAAACCGAGCCAAAGAGAGAGCGCCCCCAAAAACAGGGACGGCAGGAAAGCGATCCTTTTTTCCTTCGTGGGCGAAACAAGTCCGTTCCCGTCGGGCCGCCCCTGCGCCATATTCAAAAAACACCGGGACATTCCGATGAAAACAAGGGTCAACAAAAGAAGGAACACCCCCGTGACGCCCCACCGACCGCTGTCGAGCCCCGCCTTGACGATCAAGAGTTCGCTGAGGAACGTCCCGAAAGGCGGCATGCCGCTGATGGCAAAAAAACCCGCCAGCCAGAGGGGCCCCGTTACGGGCAAAAGGCGCGACACCCCGCGCACCTGCGCCACCGCCTTGGTGCGATAGGCCGCCAGGATGTTGCCGGCCAGCAAAAAGAGCATCCCTTTCACCAGGGAATGGTTCACGCTGTGCAGGAGCGCGGCGAAAACGCCCGAACCGCCGATCCCCATGCCGAAGGCGATGACCCCCATATGTTCCACGCTGGAGTAGGCCAGCAACCGTTTGAAATCCGTCTGTCCCAAAATGAAGACGGCCGCCACCGCGAGGGACGCCAGTCCCAATATCAGGAACAGGTCCTGCACGAACGCCGCTTGGCCGGCGGCCACGCCCGTCTGCGCCGCCCGCCACAAAGCCAGAAAAGCGCAGTTCAGCAGCGCCCCCGACAAAAGCGCCGACACCACCGACGGCGATTCGCTGTGGGCGTCGGGCAGCCAGGTGTGCATGGGAGCCAGGCCCATCTTGGTGCCGTATCCCACGAAAAAGAAGACCAGCGCGGCCCTCAGCCAGGGAACGTTCAGGTGGCCGGCTTGGTTCAGGATCTCCGACAACACCAACGGCACGGCCGGCCCGCCGTTCGGCGCCGCCGCGACGGCCAGAAACAGGTTCCCCACCAGCGCCAGCGCGATGCCCACGGAACACACCACCAAATATTTCCACACCGCCTCCAACGACCGGTGGTTCCGATGGAAATAGATGAGCGGCGCGCTCGCCAGCGTGGTGGCCTCCACCGCCACCCAGAGGAGCCCGAAATGCTGGCAGACCGTTACGAAGGTCATGGCCGAAAAAAAGAAGAGCAGGCATCCCACGAAGATCGCCTCGGGGCCATTCAGGAAGAAAGCCCCCGCCTCGTCGGCATCTTTTTGTTTTCCCTTCTCTTCGCGGGCCAAGAATCCCACGGCGTAGACGGCCGCGACGGCGAAGAGAAGGCTCGTCACTCCGAGGAAAAGCCGGCCGGCGGGGTCCAACGCCAGCCATCCGTTCCAGAGAGGGGCCGGGGCCCGCCGCCACGCCGACGCCGACAACCCCAGGTGAACAAAGGCCGTCAGAAGCAACACCGTCCGGCGGGGCCCGTCCCGCCGGACAAGAAGGGCCGCCAGGCCCGCCAACAAAGGAAGAAGAACCAGCGCCGCGATCATCGTCAATCCTTCAGGTAGTTCAACCGGTCGGTATCGATATGGTCGAACTCCCGGTTGATGTGGTACACCGCGATCCCCATCACGAACACGGCCGCAAACAAGTCGAGCAATATTCCCAGTTCCACCACCAGCGGTTCCCAATGGAGCAGGGCCATGCCCAGCGCGGTGGCGCCGTTTTCCATCACCAGATAGGCCAACGCCTGCGTGATGGCTTTCTTCCGGCTGACGATCAGAAACAATCCCGTCATCAGGGCGAAAAGGGAGGCGGGCAAGGCCACGTTGGACACCGCCGAGGGATGAGGCAACGCCCGCGCCAGCCAGACGCAAAACCCCAAAGCCGCCAGGCCGACGAACAGGGAGGCTCCGAAACCCACATAAGGTTCCACCTCGCGCCGCACCTCGGCCGCGTCGAGCGCACGCATGAAAAACCAGGGGAACACGAGGCCCTTCAACAACGCGCTGGCCGCGGAAAGAACGACGGTATGTCCGGTGATCGCCGACGACGAAAGCCACGGCAGGGCGGCCAAGAGGAACCCCTGGGCCGAAAGGACGCGCACGCAAACGCTCAAGCGGCTCGTCCCCAAAAGGAGGAAATTCAACAGAATGAACGCCACCCACAAGGCCTGATCCCAGGCGCTCATCGCCCCACCCCCGTCAGCAGAATCGCGCCCACCACCGCCGAGACCCCGGCCCCGGCGATCAACAACGGCACGCGCAGCAGCCGCAACCGCGCCATGACCGATTCCACAACGCCGGTGAGCACCGCCACCGCCAGCAATCCCGCCAGGGCCACCAGAACCCCGAACGGCGCCGAGGCGGCGCGGAACAGCGGGCAGACCGACACCACGATGGAGCCGAAAATCCATAATTTCACCGCCGTCCCGTACACGACGTATCCGAACAGCGGCCCGCTGTGGTCGAGCACCATCACTTCGTGGATCATCGTCAGCTCCAAATGGGTGTTCGGATCGTCCACGGGCAGACGGGCGTTCTCCGTCAGATAGACGATGAACAGGGCGGCGGCCACCAACACCGCGGCCGGAAGGTTCTCCGCGAACAGCGTCGAGGCAAAGGCGCACAAATCGTTCAAAGAAGACGCCCCCCCCTTCAACGACAGGGCCGCCAGGGCGGACAGGAACACCGGTTCCGTCAGGGAGGCGAAAAAAGCCTCCCGGCTGGCCCCCATCCCCTCGAAGCTGGATCCCGTGTCCAACGCGGACAACACGGTCAAGAAACGGGCCAAAGCCAGGAGGCCCGCCAACAAGATCCAGTCCCCCGGGAAGGACACCGCCGCCGGCAATCCGCCGAGCGGGACGAACAGAAGGGCCGAGGTCATCGCCGCCAGTCCGGCCACGGGTCCCAACCAAAAGACCGGCGTGGTGGTCCGGCTCAACACCATTCCTTTCCGCAACAACTTCGCCGCATCGTAATAAGCCTGCCCCAACGGCACGCCTTTCCTCCCCGCGAAAAAAGCCTTGGTGCGGTTGATCACTCCCAACAAAAGCGGGGAGAGGACCGCCGCCAGAAAAACATTCGTCATCGAACCGTCGGCCATCCCGTTACCCTCTCGACCAGACCAGCAACGCCACCAGAGTGGCCACGATATAGAGGACGTAGAGTTGAAGCCGGCCGTGCTGCAGCCGACGGCCATGGAGGAGGGTCTCCTTGAGCCGCCCGAAGAGGGGCCGGTAAAGTTCCTCGTGAAAGACATCGGGGGTCTTGGTGTGCAGGGCGCTTTCCGTCGGAAACAGGTCGCGAAGAACGGTTGGAGGGAACCGCGTCCGCAGCACGCCGCGGAAAAAATCCGTGAAGGGCTGGGCAAAAGAAGAGGCGGAATATTGCATGCGGGGCGACGGGGCGGCGAAACCGCAATCCCACGTGACCGATTTGGCGACGGCCCCGCGCCGGGCCCGCCACGCGGCAAACCCCCACAACCCGAGGACCCCCGCCAAGAAGACGAAGGCGATTCGAGAAACGACCTCCAGAGTCCCCGTCATCGTTTCCTTTATCGGCGAAAAATCCGCCGGGGACAGACCGGACACCTGCCGGAGAAGGGGCGAGAGCGCCTCCACCACGACCCCGGGGAACAGTCCCACCAGAACACAAACAGCCGCCAAAATCCCCATGGGCCACCGCATCAGGGGTCCCGCCTCGCGCGCCGCATGTTCCGCCCCGTTCCTCGGTTCACCCAGGAAAACGGCGCCGAAGGCCTTGGCGAAACAGGCGGCGGCCAACCCGCCGATGAGCCCCAACCCCATGACCACGGAATACGAGAACAACGCCGGAAGCCCCCCGGCTTTCAACCCGTGGAAAGCGCCGCAAAAAATCAAGAACTCGCTCACGAAACCGTTCAGCGGCGGGATGCCGGTGATGGCCGCCGCCCCGACGAGGAAACAACCGCCCGTCCACGGCATCTTCCTCAGAAGTCCTCCGAGCCGGTCCATGTCGCGGGTGCCGGTGGTGCGGGCCACCGCCCCCGCTCCCAAGAAGAGCACGCTTTTGAACATCGCGTGATTGGCCACGTGCAGCAGGCCGCCTCCCATCCCCCAAACGGCCAAGAGGGGCTGATTCAGACTCTTCCCCAAGACACCCAATCCCAGGCCCAGGGCGATGATGCCGATATTCTCCACGCTGTGGTAGGCCAACAGGCGTTTCAAGTCGTGCTGGGCCAGGGCGAAAAGAACGCCCAAAATTCCGGACGAGAGCCCCACCAGGATCAATATCTTCCCCCACGCCACGGAGGGCACGCTCCAAAATCCCAGCACGCGCACCAGACCATAGATGCCCATCTTGATGAGCACGCCCGACATCAAGGCCGAAACGGGGCTGGGCGCGGCGGGGTGGGCCTCCGGCAACCAGATATGCAGCGGGACGAACCCCGCCTTCACGCCGAAACCGACGAGCGCCAACGCGAACAGCACCCCAGCCTCCAACGTCTCCGCCGCCGGGAAGGAAAAAAGATCGAAGTCCAAGACCGGCGTTCCGCGCCCCAACAGCACAAAGAGCAGGAGGAGGAAAGCGGTGCCCACGTGGGACGCCGCCAGGTAGAACCATCCGGCGCGCCGCACGGGAAGGTGCTCGTCCTCGAACGTCACCAAGAAAAAGGAAGCCAGTGTCATGATCTCCCACGCCACCAGGAACAACACGGCGTTCCGCGCCAGCGTCACCATCGACATGGAAACGGTCAACACGCCGAAGAAAAACCAAAAAAAGCCGGTCCGGCCGGCTTCCAAATATTCCACCGCGTAGGTCGCCGCCAAGGAGGACAGTCCCAAAACGAACAGGAGGAAAAAAGCGGACAAGGGGTCCAGCAGCAGAGAGAAAGACCCTCCCGGCACGCCCCACGGGAGCCGGAACGCAGAAATTTCACCCTGCAACAGAGTTTTCAGAACGGGAAGGAGGCCCAGGAGGGAAGAAACAACAAGGCCGGCCGGGGCCAGCCGACGCCACCGGCCCGGCAGGCGATCCGATATCGCGCCGAAAACGGCGGAGAGGAGTATCCCCAGGAGTGCCGCAAGAAGAGTTTCCACTTATTCAGCCCGCCTCAACGAAAGGTCTCGCCACGGAGGAAAACAGAAGCTCCTCTCGCTCATTCGCCCACGCCGATTTCAAATGGAACAGAGGGAGTTACAGTTCGCTTCGAAGGATATCGACAACGGCTTTGGGGGACGGAGCGTCGAGGATGCTGCCGACAAAATAGGGATCGCGACCCAGGCGGCAGAACTGCGCCACCAGTTTCCGCCGCAGGGACACATCTTCGGCGGGCGACAAAATGAGCAATATCAGCTTGGCGGGTTCCCCGTCGAGTGATTCAAAGGGGATGCCTTTGGGGGAGACCCCCAGGGCGACGAGGGGCTCTTTCAGACCTTCCACGTCCACATGGGGGACCGCGATGCCGTTCCCCAACCCCGTGGTGCCCACTTTTTCCCGCTTAAAAATACCGGACAGCGCCGCTTTCAGCTGGGAGGGCGAAAGGCCGCCCGACCGGACACAAAACGCGAACAACGCCTCCAGCGCGTCCTTCTTTTTCCCCCCGCCCATCCCGAGGAGGACGTTCTCTACCGACACGGCTTCTTTCAAGTCCACCGACGCCACACCGATTTCCTGCGTTCCATTTCCCACCGGACGACTCCCTCCCGCAATTTTTGCGATAGATGTCTAACCCGACCGAAAACCTTGGAAGTTTTCAAATCCTTCCAAGACTGCTCAAAATTTTTTCACTCTCTCTCAACTTCTTGCGCAATATCTGCGCGATGGACCGCAGCATCTCGTAAATGTCCCGGTCTTTCACCGAATAATAGACGTTCGCCTTTTCCTGGCGGGCGGCCAAGATCCCCGCCTGCCGGAGGATCCCCAGATGTTTCGAAAGGGCCGACTGTTCGATGCCCAGCTCGCCGACCATCCGGCCGACGCTGGAATCGCCCTTCTTCAGATATTCGATGACCGCCAAACGGGTGGGATGGGCCAAGGCGCGCAAAAAATCCGCCTTGATTCGGAATGCCAAACTGCCGGCAGGAACTTTCCCCTTAATGCTCATATGCTCATTATATCATATTCCAAACACCCGAGAACCGTCCCCGCCCAAAAAGACCCCCTCGTTCAAGAGGCGGCCGGGCGGCCCCCATCCCATCCGACAAACCGGCGCTATGCCTGGCGGCATTGAAGATCAAGCTCGAACCGTCAAATTTTGGGCAAAAAAATCCGCCTTTCCGTCGAGCCACACCTTCAACTTGTGGCCACAGAAAAGCGGACTGGAGATTGGAGCGGGCGATGGGAATCGAACCCACGTCCGAAGCTTGGAAGGCTTCTATTCTACCATTGAACTACGCCCGCTAAAATGTTGTCACTCGTCGAACATGGTTCGCCGAAACTATGTTGAAACTAGGCAACCCCGCGCGATTGTCATCGAATGCCGAAGGCATTCGGAAGGGCGAAAGCGGGGCGACCGCAAAAGCTGAATTTTTGTTACTGGCCTCTCCGCAGAGCGACAGGGGCCAGAGGCGCCGCCGGACGGCGACCACCCCTCAGGGCTGTCCCAGCGTTTTGGGTGAGCGCTTCGCAACGAACCCTGTTGGGACGCCCGGTTTTTCCCTTTTAAATTAAACGACCCCAGTAGGATTTGAACCTACGGCCTCTTGCTTCGTAGGCAAGCGCTCTATCCAACTGAGCTATGGGGTCAAAAATCGTCGGATTCGAGAATTTATCTGTTTTCCGCGCGAAATGCAACATCGCGAAGACCTTCCCCTCAGGGCTTCGTCGGAGGGATCGGTTTTTTGGCGTTGACCCAGGCCGTGTAGATCAGCGAAGCGAGGCCGGACGAAGCCTCTCCCATTCTCCGCTCCGCCGCTTTACCCACGGCCCGGTGAAGTTCCGCGTAATATCTTTCTTCGTTCCCCCCCGCTCGCTGCCCCGCCGACGTATCGGCCTCCATGATCTCCTCCACCAACGGATAACCGGACCGCACCGCCTTCATGCAGAAATCAAAAACATCCCTCACATACACGGCGGAAGACACCTGTAACACCATTCCGTCGCCGTAACGCTCGACCAGGCCGCTCTCGAAATGCGAATGGATCCCCTCGTTCCCCGTCAGTTGGCCATCGTGGTTTTCGGTGACATGCAGAGGCTGATGCAAATCGGCCACGTAATGCCCCAGGACGGACGCGGTGAAAACAGCGTCCTTCCAGCGGTGGTCGGAAAAATCTTCCGTGAGCGTCTGGACGTAAGCCTCGATGCGCCAAGGGAGCTCCCCGGCCGTTTTCACGCGGTCCTCGCCGTAGGTCTCGTAGGCCTCTTCCAGGTCTCGCGGAAAATCGTTGAAGGGGTAGGGTTCCAGGGCATCGATGTCGAGGTAGTGATAATGGGCCTCGTCGGCGTCGTCGTATTTCCAGGCGTCCGGGTCCGAGGCGTGCTTCCGCAGAACGGCTTTCTTCGAGGCGAAGTATTCCCGCAAAGGCGATGGGAGCCCTCTCACGCAGTTGCCGTTGATGCGTTCATGCCCCCACCCTCCCCACCCGAACGCGGAAGCTGCCGCGAAACAGCACAAACAGACGGCCGCCACGGCTTTTCGAAAAAACGAAAAACGATGTTCGGGAGAGGTCATCCGGGCCGGGGGAGGGACGGCGGCGACAAGGGTCAAGACGCGCCGAGGAGTTTACGCAACGCCAGTTTTTTCAGGGACCAACGCTGTATCGTCTGGGATTTTTCACTGAGCACCCACAGAAAGCCGTCCGAAACGTTCAGGCCGGAGAGCCACTGGGGCGCCCCGGGAAGTTGGAATTCGTCGACGAGCCGGAGTTCGGGTTGGACCCGGAACCGTTTCACCCGCAGAGAACGAACGTCGTAGGACCAGAAATCCCCTTCCCAAAAGTCCAGGAGTTCCAGCTGCCAGTCGGCCGGCAAGGACACCACGTTCTGCGGCCGGGTCAACTCCTCCGGAGAAAACCGCAGAAGCTGGCGCGCGTCCTTGTCCAGTATCCAAAAACTTTTCCCGTCCCATGCGAAATCGCTGGGCGCGGCGACCGGGCCGAACGGTTTCGATTCCACGATCTCAAACGGGGGTTTCGGGTTATGGCGGTGGAGCGTTTTCCCCCAGGCGTCCAGCGACCACAATTGCCCGCCGACCAAACGCAAAGAAACAGGATGATATCCCTCCGAGGCCCGGCCGGCGGAAAGCGCCGCGGCCGGATCGATCGAGGGAGCGACGAAGAACCGGCCGTCGGACCAGTCGCTGAACCAGACCTTTTTTCCGTCGGAAACGACGCCGCCGGCATGGATCGTCGGCACGGAGTAGACGCCGGCCGGCACGTCCGACCGCCGGAGGAGCATCGTCCCGGCGACTCCCAGACAGAGCGCAAAAAACATCGCCCCGAATCCCGCCGAAGGCGTGGGACGCCAGGACCCACTCTCCTTCTTCGGCCGCAAAGCGGCGTCCGCCTCGCGGCGCCCCCACTCCGCCACTCCCTGAGAAAAAATTTTCAGGGCCTCCGCGAAATGCCGTCGTTCCTCCAAGACGGCCTGATGGTCCTGTAAAACATTGTCCAGCCACTTGGACTGCAGCTCCTTTTCTTTTTCGAAAATCGTCTTCCACTGAGCGCGTTCTTCCTGCCAAAGTTCCTTGAAATCCGCGCCGAGATCCCCCCGTCCGACCGAGGGTTCGGTTCTTGGGACAGGAACGGCCGACGGCCGGCCTTTTTCCTCCGGCCCAGGAACCGACTCCCGAACGACCTTTTTGCGGAATTCCTCCAGTCCCGCCTGAAGTTCGGCGATCTTCTTTTCTTTGGCGGCCACCGTTTCCGCAAGACGGCGGCTCTCGTTCTGTGCGGCCGAGAGGACGTCCTCCGCTGTTTTCTTCTCGCGGCGGCGCTCCGCCTCCAACCGTCCCATCCCCGCCCGGTGCTCCTCCAGTTCCCGCTCGTATGCCTGACGAAGCTTCTCCAGTTCCACCGCCTGCTCCTGGCGCCAAGCCCCGCGGGCCCCTTCGAACTGTTTCTCAAAAACCCCCTTGTCGTGTTCCAACACTTTCCGGAGCGTTTCCAGCTCCTGGCGATAATCGAGCACGATGCGTTCGTATTTCTGACTGAGAGCCCCCACCTCTTCTTCCCGGCGTTTTCGTTCCTCGTCGCGGACCTCTTCCTGCGACCGGGCCTGCGTCTGGAGTTCGCTCAACCGCCGGCGGAGATGGGCGATCTCCTCCTCCATGCGCATGCCTTTACGCTGGAGGCTGAGGAGCATGTCCCCCTCCTGCAGAATTCTCTGCGTATCAGCGAAAATATCCTCCGGCGTCTGCCACGCCCAGGACGTCAGCGTCGGTTTTTTATCGATGGGACCGCGTGTGTTGTCCATTCTCCGCCCTCTACGGGATCACCAAAAGCATCCCTTTTTCCAAAAGACCGCGCGAGAGCCGCTCCTGATTGGCCGCATAGATGTCTCCCCAGCGGCCCGGATCGCCGTAAAGGCGGCCCGCCAGTTGGGGCAAGGTCTCGCCGGATTGCGCGCGGTAAAGCCGGACATGGCCGGAAGACGCCGCCGTCGGGCCGGCCGATCTTCCCGACGACTCCTCCCGGACGGGCGATTCGCCCAGGCGGAGACGGAGCCCCGTCCCCAACAGACCGCGCAAGATCGCGTCCCTGTTCCTCTCGTAGATGTTCCGCCAAGCGGAACCGTCTCCATACAACGCCCGCGCGATGCTGTAAAGGGTGTCTCCCGGCTGAACGATGTAATCGTCCGGCAGAACCGGGTTCGGCGCCGGAGAAGGCCCCGCGGCCGGCGGCGTCAACCGGGCGGACGGTCCCGAGACGAATCTCGGCCGTTCAAAACCGGTCGACGCGGGGCGAAGCGCAACGGTTCGCTCCTTCTTCGCTTTGGGGATGGGGATCGAAATCGGGTCCGCCGACAACGGAATTTCCGACAAAAGTTTCCCCGGCGCCCCGTAATAATCGGCCCAATATCTCTTTTCCCACCGGAGAAACCGGCCGACCGCATAGCGGGCGCTCTGCAGTTCGACGGCGGCGGCCCATTTGTCCGGGGAATCTATTCTCCAGGCAGTCTCCCCCAGTCCCCTCTCTTCCAAGCCCTGCCGATAGCGGTTCGACCGGCGCGTCAATTTTTCGATACGGCGTTCCGTTTTCGCCAACCGACGGTCACATTGGTCCCGGTCGACGGGAGTCCGGGCGGCCGCGGCGCGCGCGGCCCGCATGACACGGAGGCGTTCTTCCCGCCAAAGCCGTTTTTGGAGACCCCGATAACGGTGCATCCGCCAGCGATCCAGCAGCGACACGCGCTGGCCGGCCGAACACATCGTCCGCATCCGCCGCTCGGCCCCCCTCAGGCGCGCCTCGTAGGAAGCCCCCACGCTCCTCGTCAACTTTTCAGACGGAAAAGCCAATTCTCCAAGAGCCTTTTCTCTCAGGGATGTCCAACGCGCCTGCGCCGGATCGAGTTCGCCCAGCCGGGAAGCCAGCAAAAACATATCGCCGCTGTCCCCCGCCGCCTCCGCCCGCTCAAAAAGCGTCCGCAAGGCCGTGACATAGGCCCGACGATCACCGTCACTCGCCCCCGACTCCCATTTCTCCACCAAAGCGTCCGTCTCCAAAGCGACGAAAGGGGTATCCCCCCCGAGAAGGGGGCACGCCCCCAGCACGACCCAGAACGTGAAAAGCGCTTTGGATTTCATTTTTAGAGATGGTTACTACTTTTATCAAGTGTAACCCCGGCTTCCGTTCCGGTCAAGGGGCGGGAAGAACAAACTTCCATCCAAGGAAAAAGAGGGAAAACGGCGGGTTTAAGGAATGAAAAGGAAGGGAATCAGGCTTGGATGTCGAAAATCTGCATGTGGGCGATGGCGTCCAGGAGCCCTTTGGCCAACGTCGTTCCGGAGATGAGATGGACGACGATCTGTCGGAAATTATTAACCCAGAGGTCTTCACGGTCGGTGAAGATGCTGAGACCCATCTGCAGCACGCGTTGATCCAGATTGAGGATTTTCGGCATGACGGCGAAGAGGATGCCCATATCGATCTCGTTCTTGTCGGTGGTGTATCCGTAGGCGTCTTTTTCCAGGAGCAGGAGTCGTCCTCCTCGGCCGTTGTTCCACGCTTCGTTAAGGGCCGGGTATTTTTCCAACGCCAGTTTCAGCACGGACAGGTCCGCGGGAGACATCACGTTGCCGAGGATGACGAGACGCAGTTGCCGGTCATTCTCATTGAGGGCTCGTTCCTCCTCGAAGCAACGGTTCATCAGAAACAGGAGTCCCTCGTTGACCACGCCGCCGCGCACGAACGAATCGCCGTTCGTGGCCATCACGCGCGGGAGGGCCCACCGACGCGACGGAAGGTCGGCCACCAGATCGGCGGCGATCTGCCGCAGATTCAGCCGCGCCACCGTGGCCGTCCTGAAGAGCCAATGCAGGAACGCCCGGCGCTGAGATTTGTCGGGATATTGCTCCGTCAACGCCCCCGCCAACCGGCGGAGGTTCCATAACTGGAGGACCCCCTCGTCGCCAGCGGAATGTTTGATGAGATGATCGAGGAATTCCTTCTCGTCGTTGCCGCTCAGTCCGGCCAGAACCGTGCCCCGGAGGACTTCCCTCATATAGACGGCGGTGATGGCCTCCACGTCCTCCGGCTCAAAACCTTCCCCGGCCGGATAACGACTCCCCTGCCAGAGAGCCAAGTGGGACAACTCGTGCGCGAGGGAGGTGAGATAGTCGAACAACCGCGATTCCCCGGAAACCGTGGAGGTCTGCAGAAGGACGTCGACGGTGCGGAAAACCTTTTCTTCTCCATTCTCCATCGACACCGCTTCGTTCACCCGGATGCGGGAGCGGGCCCCCATCGGCACGGAGGAGATCCGGACCTGGATGTTGGACGCCCCGAGAGCGGCATCCACGGTGGGAATGAGAAGCGCGCGGGCCAGGTATTCCAAAACCTGTTGCTGCTGCGACGAGGACAATTGGGCAAATGTCTCCGGGCGCTGCAGAACGGCGGCAAGGAACGCCGGCCGGGTCAGGTCCTGCGGCATCGTCCGGAGGGCCCCCTCATAAATGGCCGCCTGAAAGCCGGCCGAGTCGGAACGCAGGCGAGCCAGACGTTCCATGGCTTCCTGGCTGGAGATCCAATCCAGGTTCAGTTTCCGGAGTATCTCGTCGGTCCGGGCCTGGAGGATATACGCCGGGACGGCCGGTTTGCCTTCGAGATAGAACGCCATGGAAACGGACAACCTGACGAAATTGGGGATGTCCCGAACCGCCAAAGTTCCTTCCGTCCCGGCCACCCCGGCGCCGGCCGCCCCGCGAACCATGACGCTGAACCGTTTATATTCCTTCTCCGAAGAAATGCCGAGACGTTCCAATATGGAGGGTAAATCCTCGTTCTCATACATGGCCTTCAAAACGACCTGCATGAAATCCGCGTCCATATCGTCCAAATAGAGTTTCTCACTGCGCGGCCCCATCCCCTCGGCGAAGAACACGCCGAAATCCTTCACCACGGGCTCCTTCTGCAGGGTGGCGTGCGTGCGGACGACGGACGGTTTCCCCTTTTCGGCAACCCACTGATACAGCCCCGCCTGGACGATGCCCTGCGCATTTTTGACCAGCACCACGCCGATGTGTTTTCCGGTGACCACGTCCTGCACGGTCGGCGTCAAATCGCCGTGATTATGGAAGTGGCCCGGGATGGCGCGCCGACCGAACAGTTTCGCGTCGACGGCCACGGTCCCGTCCAGAGCGGTGGCGTTATGTCCCTCGCCCTGCCTGACCAGGTATTCGGGGTGAACACGCTTCTCTCCCGGGAGGGCCACAACGCCGTTGATGGGAAGCACTTCCGCCCGCGGGCCGGAGGCGCTCCAGTGGATATTGACGATGACCGGCACTTCCGCGCTCAACTGATTTTCATCGTAGGGATACAACTTGGCCAATGGCTCCCTGTTCTGCAAAACGTAATCGTCCAACGCCCGGGCGAGTTCCGAGAACTCATAGATACGGTATCCCCGCAATTGATACATAAGCCAGCTTTTCCGTCCGTAGACCGCCGCCCAAGCCGTCCCCATGACCCCTCGGAAGGTGACGGCCTCTCCTGTCTTTTTCGCGCTGGGCGTCGCCTCTTTTGCCAACGCCGAGACATCGGCCCCCTCTTTCTGCAGCGCCGCCATCCTCTGTTCCATACGCTGCTGCAGGTCCTGCTTGCTGTATTTTCTGGGGCCCGTCGTCGTCTTGGCGCGGAAAAGTTTCAGACCGGACCGCCAAGCATCGGAAACGACGGCCTTTGCCTTCGAAACGCGGCCGAGGGCCTTCCCCGCGTAATCTCGCGCGGCGGACCACCACGAAGACGCGTGCTTGACCGCGTAATAGACACCGGCGGCCAAGGCCGCGCCGACGACAATCGCCACGCCGACCTTCGCCACAAGGACTATCCCCACGATTTTGGCGACGGGCACCGCGAGCAAAACCAGCGCCCCCGCTCCGGACAAAACCAGGAGCATTTCAATGGAAACAGCGCCGCGTTGTCCGCCGGCGGCCGCCGTCTTTTTCCCCGCCCGCTTTCTGTCCGCCTTCGTCGGAACATCCATCTCCCCTTCCGGCGGCCGGGCCACTTCCGGCTCCACCTCGGGCCCCGGCCGTTCGCCGCGGAGCAGGCCCAACTGTTTCTGAAAGAGGGCCACACGCCTCTCGACCGCCTCGCGCGTCGCCTTCCGCATCTTTTTGCTGGTGGCCAGTTTTGACTGGTCCCGTTGGATCTGCCGTTCCAGCCACTCCGGGTTATTGAAATCCTTCAAATACTGCCGGTCCTGCGCCACCATTTTCAACGCCCCGGCGTAAAAAGTTTCCAACTTCGCCCGTTGCGCCTCATCCCTCTCCGCGGCGATCTGTCCGCGGATATAATTCTCCGTCAAATCCAAAAGCCGGACGGTGATTTTTTCTCTCTCCACGCGGTCGTTCAGATAATCCTGAATTTCCATCTCCGTTTCCGGCGACAACTCCGCCGTCGGCGCCTTCGCTTCGACTTCAGCCGGGCGCGCCGCCTTCGCCTTGGCCTCGTCCTCCGCCTTCCGCTTCGCAATCTCCGCCTCGAACGCCTTCGCCCTCAGCTCATACGCCTTCGCCCTCTTGTTGAACTTCACCACCCGCTCCTGATATCCCGCCAGCTTCTCCCTCAGCTTCCCGATGTCCTGCCCCAGCAGCTGGTCCAGCCCATCCATCACCACCGCGTATCCCTTCGGCGTCGCCTTCACCCGCCGATCAAATTCCTCCATCTGGGCCCGCAGCATCCCCATGCCCAGCTCTTCCCCGGACAACGTCAGATGCTCCGCCTTCAACACCCGTTCTTCCTCTTCCAGCGCCTTCGCCTCCCGGGACATCCGCACTTCCCAAGGAACCTCCACCCCTTCGCCCCACTCCAATCCGTCGATCAATTCCCTCGCGATCTGTTCCGGCAGCGCCGCCACTATCTGCAGCCCCTTCTGCATCCCGTGCTGCTTCACCAACTCCGGCATCATCTCCGACGCCTTCTCCTCCCCGATCTCCCTCAGCCGCGCCTGCATCCACCCCTTCTGCTCGCCCGTCGCCCCCGCCAGCAGTTTCGTCACCGCCGCCGTCGCCGTCTTCACCGCCTCCGGCTCCTCCCGACGTCCCACCGTCGACGCGTAGTCCTGCAAGAGCTTCTCCGCGTTCTGGCTCATCCATTCCCGCCCCACGAATTCGTAGGTCGCGTCCAGCTTCTCCGCCGTCAACTGCCCCAGCGTCACCCGCCCCGTGAAATCTTTCCCCGCCTTCTTCCCCACTTCCCGCACCTGCGCCATGTTCTCCTTCACCCGCGTGATCACCGGGTCCGTCACGTTCAGCTTCGCCAGCTCCCCGTAGGTCAGCCGCCCCGCCAGCTCCGGCGCCACCGTCGAGCCCGTCAACGTGTCGTATTTCACCTTCACCGCGGAGAAATCCGCGTAGAAATGGTCGACCACGCTTTGGAACGATTTATCTTTCGAAGTCCTTTCAATTATCGGCTGCATCCTTCCGGCGGCCTTCTCCAGCAAAGCCGCCTGGCTCTGGATTTGAGATTCACCCAGACGACGACTGACCGTCCACCAGAGCGCAATCCGGTTGATGCCCCAGTTCAGCGCAAACGAGAGCGCCACGGTTCCAAGCGTCAACAAGGTGCTGGCGCCGCCGGTCACGAGCCCCAGAGCGAAATGCGCCCCCCAATACGTCGCCATCCCCAGCGCGCTCTTCTGCAGCATGGTGAACGGCGTCTGACTCAGCTTCGCCGAAAGATAGGAAATCCGACGAGCGGAATCGGTGTAATCCGGAACTTCCGCCGGCTTCGCTTTCCCCAGGGCCCCTTTCACCTGATCCAGCATCCCTTTGATCTTCGCAAAACCTTTCTGGCGCACCGGCGCTTCCCACATATCCTTGAGTGTAATTCTCCCACGCAACGCCAGCACGGCGGCGGGGGTCTTCAGATCCGCCAGCATCCCCGTCACCGCGCGCAGGTTCCGAACGAGCTCCGCCGTCGTGATCTTGGGGGAAGATTTTTCCTGCCGGGTGGCCCGCCCCGTCCAGAGGGAGAAGGACATCTCCGCCAAAGCCCGCACCGCCGGCATGTCCGCCAACCCGCGGGCCTGCAAACCGAGGGCCACCTTGAACAACTGGGACCCGGAGACACGGCTTGTCATCCTCAACTCATTCCATCCAAGACCGATCTTCGCCGGCAACTGCACCACCCACTTAAACCCTTTGCCCGGAGCCAGTCTCTGCGCCGCCGTCAGCCGTTCCCCGTAGAGCACCATGTCCCTGAAATACTTAACGACACCTCGATATTCCTTACCGGCCGTTTTCCCCGCGAAAGCGATCGCCTTGGCGAACTCCCCATAAGGGTTCGACGATCTCAGATTAATTTTCAACTGATCCGCACCAACAGGAGCTCCCATCTTCGCCAACAAACCGGCCATCGCGCCATAACCGACCATCTCATTCACCGTGTTGCCGGTGAAATTTTCCAACGGCAGGACTCCCGCCCCATAGAGAGACATCGCCGCCTCCGCCGCCCAGGCCGTCGCCTCGCTCGGTAACGTCACCGCGACCCCCAACACGCCGGTCACGAGACCCGTCACCGCCGTCCGGTCCTCCTCGGAAAGACCGCCAAATTGCTGAATGGACAACATCAACGCTTTCCCCGCGAAGGTCAGGGTTCCGTCTCCGTAGGAGAGCGGGGGCACCCCCTTCTGATCGGCCGGCCGCGCCTGCAGAGAATCCGTCACGCGGGCGAATTCCGGAGTCCCCTCCTGAATTCCCATCTCTTTCAGGGCGGCCTGCGCCTCTAGAACCGTTTTCGGAGCCTTCGCCAGAGCCTGTGTCTGAGCGAATCCCCGGCCTTCCACCGGCATGATGAACCGGCTCAGAGACGCCAAGACCCCCGCCACGTGCTGCGCGGGCCTTCCATAAACGCTCTCGGGTGTGGAAGCGAATGTCCGCTCCACCCGTTCGGCATTGGCGAACGTGGCGTCCACCTGATCGATCGCCCGCTGGATCTCCGAGATGCGCAGCTTCGCCTCCGCACGCGCCACCTTGCTGCCGCTCTCGGCCGCCACCCGGGCCCACATCGATATCGCGAAATTGGCCGCCTGCAGGAACCCGTCCTTGCCCATACGGATGGGATCGCGGAACTCGCCCGCCGACATCTCCGACGAGAAGTCCTCGCTCTTCGACAGGATTTCCCGTTCCAAGCCCGAAACGAAGTCGCGGTCCAAAGCCCGCATCCGGGCCAACGGCTCTTTCAATATCTTGGTCAACGTTTCCACCGAGGACTTGAACTGGATGGATTCGGACTTTTCAAGCAGGGTCCGGAACTCCGTCGCCACCTGGACCAGATCCCGCAACTGTTCCCGGGTCAAGGGTTTCCCGAGACGGTCCAATCCCTTGGCCAGAGATTCGGGCGTCACTCCCTTGATGAACGCCTCGAATTTTTCCCGGGTGGCTTTCCGCCCTTCGAACAAACCATCCGCCACCCCTTTCTGCCGGAAATAGGTGTCCGCCTTGATCATTTCCCGCAGCACAAAACCCATTTCCCGGGAATCGATCATGATGAGCCGCTCGGATTTGGCTGTAAAATCGCTCCGTTCCACACGGCCCAGGGCCTGCAACAACTCACCGTAGGTCATCCGATGCGCATCGATGATGGCCATGTGCACTTCGCCCTTATAGCTGATGGCGCGCAAGCCGCTCAAATTCGAGATAACGATCCGGCCTTCCTGTATCACCTTGCCGTCTTTTACGATGCGCCCGGAAGATTCCGCGATTTGCTCCGGCGACTTATACGGCGTCAACGAGCCGTCGATCACATCGATGCGTTCAGCGATCTTCATCCCGCGCGCCCGGGCCTCCAACAGGACCTCGCTCATGGATTTCCCTACCGTGTCCGAAAGCAATTTGGCGACCGCCTCCGAACTTTCCCCGCCGATTTTGATCAATATCTCCGCCAGCAACATCTTCTGCTTCATCACGTCGCCCACGCCGATCAAGGCGCCCTGTTTTTCCGCCACGGCTTTCCGGATGAGGGACAGCGCCTCAGACACCTGAGCGCTCGGATCACTCACGTCTTTTATTTCCGGCGCAAGCTTGCTCGGATTGGTCAGATAATCCTTCACAAAGTCCGACCCTTCGATTTCGATCGGAAGGGCGTCAAAGATGACGCGGGCGATCTCCCCGGCCACGTCCAAGGTCGCCGAACCGCCGAACGTCAGGAGCTGCCCGTCCGCCGACCGGCTGAAGATCTGAGACAACGTCGCTTCCGCGTGCGCATCCGATATCCGCACGTTCAGGCGGTCGACGCCATGCTGGACCCCTTGGGCGTCCAGCGACCGGATCTTCAGGAGGGTCATGGAAATGTTGTATGTCAAAGAGCCGTCGATGACGCCCTTCTGCATGACGCCTTTTTCATCGTACCGCACGATCTCGCCCGTAAGGATGTCGACTTTGGCGTCCTGATGCGTGGCGATGTCATAGAGCGCCCGCAAGGCATTTTCCACCTGTTGCGTGGAATACCGGGTTTTCGCTTCCGCCGGTCCCCGCAGCGCCTCGATCAATCCCTTGGACGCCTGGATTTTTCCGTCATAAACCGTAAACACCTTTTCTTCACTGTAACGGAGCGCTTCAAAGGCCTCCCGGTCCACATATCTCGTTCCCTCGGCCCCCTCCACCTTCAAGCCCTCCAACGCCTTGGCGCCTTGTCCGTCCAACCGTTTCAACAGGGCGTCGGTCAATCCCAAATGCGTTTCAAAATTCCTCAGGAGCCCTTCGACGTTCTGCACCTCCGCTTCCGTGGCCCTCACGTTGGAACGGCTCTCGATAAAGGCCAAGCGGGAAAGGGCCGGCACGTCAGCCTCGTCCACACCGCGCGCGCTGACATTGTTCAGGGTGGAATTCAAATCGAACGGATTGTCCGCCCGGGCCGTCAGCTCCAAGAACCCGCGCGAATGGCTGTCATACACCATCACCACGCCGGATTCGCCCTCGAATTCGGCGCTGCGATAGATCTCGGAAAGTTCCTTGTAGTTCCGCGTGTGGTAATATTTCGCACCGTCCACGTATTTCACGCCGAACGCCGCCGCCAGAGGCGGATAGTCCTTGTCCGTGTATTTCTCGATTTCGGCGTATTTATCGACGATCAGCTCGCCCACTTTGCCGCGCAGTTTGCCCCTCAGGGCCATATCGCCGAACACCATGGTGAAAACCGCGGATTTTCCACCCGCCGTCTTCAACGATCCGATCCGACCCACCAAACAGTTGACGAACAACACGGCTTGCAATGGGAACTTACCCAGGAAGAGCGGGTTCTTGCCGTAGACAGACTCCATCACCTTGAACTCGATGGCGAATCGCTGGGCGAAGTTCAGCTTCGTCGTGTCGCCGCCTTCGATTCCGAAGACTTCTTTCAGAAGTTTTTCCATCGCCCGGTTATGCACCTGGCGATCCTGGCTCTTCAAGTCCGCAAAAATATCCGCCTTGAGCCCGCGCGCCTCCATGCGGCGCGTGATGACCCCGGAGATGATATCGATGGCCTGTCGTATGGCGCCAAAGTATTCCGCGGGATTTTCGGCGGCGCGGGAAGGCTCCAAAGCCAGTTCCATCAATTCCTGCATGGCCCGCGACATCTCGATTTTGTCACGCAACAACTCAACCCGGCGGCGATCGCCCGCCTTCTCCGCGGCGGCCAGTTCCTGCTCATACCGTTCCACGTCCGTCTTGGTCATCCCCTCCTGCAACTCCTGCCGGCGAGCCGCCTCCAGTTTATCCAACGGGAGCCGGCTGAGGAGGGTCGTCTGTTCCATGGCGACCCGCATGGCGTCGGCTTCTTTCCAGCTCAGGCGCCTCAAACCGCTGCGCCGTTCCCGCTCGGCCTTCAGATCGGCCTCCGCACGACGGACGGAAACGAAATCTCCCTTGCCCCGGGCCTCGCGGATCGTCGTCCGAAGTTCCCCTATCTTCTTATCGCATTCCGCGCGAACCTGGGCCCGCGTCGCCTTAAACGTCCCGATCTCATACGCCGTCTTGGCGGAACGCGACCCCAGCAAAACCCGCCATTTCGACAATTCGCTCCGCCGCGCCTCCCAGACCTGCATTTCCCGCGCAACGGCGGCTTTCTTTTCAGGGGCCAAACTCTTGTCTTCCAGCTGGGTTCTGCGGGCGGAGATCTCCCGGTCCGCTTCCCGGCTCATCCACCGCTGTTCCATCCGATGGAGCGACCAGCTCTCCAGGGATTTTCTGCCGTAAAGCGCGTCCAGCCGCGCTTCCAGATAGCGGCTCTTCGATTCCAGGCGGCCGCGATCCAGCACATTGGCTTCACGAAGTTCCAGGCGAACGAGATCCAGGCTCTGCTGCGTCTCCCGGATATCGGCCAATCGCACCCCTGCCGCCCGACCGACGACGGAATACGCCTCCAGGATCTTCCCGTTGACCTCCACGTAAAGCTTTTTCTCGCCGTCCCGGCCGCGGAACAGCTCGAATTTCGCGCTGTTCAAGTCCAGCCCCGTCTGCCGCAGCAACTCTTCCAGGAGGATCCCCATCTCCAGATCGACCCCCGGCTTCTGGCGTTTGCCGAGCAATCCCTTGATCAGGTCGTTCAGGGATTTTCCTTCTTTGACGGCGAACTTGATGCTTTCCAACTCAAATTTTCCCTCCGACCCTTGGCGCAGCGTGACCGGCCCTTCGATATCGATAACGTTGCCGCCCTCGGACCGGGCCAGCCGCAGGAAGCCGAGGGTTCCGGCCACCAACGCGCCTTCCACCAACTGAACATCGGCATGGTCCATAACCACCCGGAGGGAGTCCTTCACCACATTGCCCTTGGCATCCACCTCAAAAGAAAGTTCTCTGATCTTGCCCAGATTCCCTTCGCCCCCCACCAACGCATCCAGCCGTTCCGCGGTCTCTTTTCCGAGCGCCTCCTTCAAGTCCTTGCAGAAATTCGCGTCGTTCATCTTTTCCTGGTCGGCGATGACCCGATAGGTCAGCTTGACTTCGCCGCCGGCCTTGAATTGGATCTTCACTTCCAACGTCAAATTGTATTTGGCCGCCAGTTGGCCGCCTTTTCCTTCGCGGATCGGCGCGTTTTCCTTCACGATCTTGTTGAATTCCCCGCGAGCCGTAAGCGTTCCCTCTCGTATGCGTCCCTGCGCATCCAATGCCAGTTCCGCCTTGAAAGTGACCCCGTCCACCAATTGGGTTTTGAGTTCCTCAATGGCTTTCTTCGCCGATTCCGCCCCATGACCGGATTCATCGTTCCCCGGCTGTTTATAGAAATTCTCCAGGAACTGCCCGACGGTCTCCACTCCCTGAATGTCCGCCATGAGTTTCAATTCGCCGGTGCGGGCGTCGATCTCCAACCGTATCTCGCCCAGCCCCTTTTCAGGCAGGATATCCCGCAATTCTTTCGGCAGACTCTCCCGCGACACTTTTAATTCATACCCCTCTTCCGTCCTCTTCACCGCTCCCGATTCCAGGGAGGACGACAGGAACGCGCGCAGGGGGCTTTGCGAAACGGTCATCTCCGCCCGGGCCATATCCGCCAATCCCCGGGTGACCGTCACCTCGTTCATCATCCGTCCCTCTTTGATCTCGCCCGTCAAAATGCCGCGCATCACCTCTTCGCCGTTGGGACCGGCGGTCATCTTCGCGAACTTCGCCAGCGTGGTCAGCCCTCTGTCCACCGTAAAGAGCGTGCCGCCGATCTCCACCACCTCTCCCGCGCGCTTCGCCAACACTTCGTTGACTTTCGCCGGGGTCATGGCTTCCCGCACCGTCCGGCCGGCCAAGAATTTCAAGCCTTCGGTGATCTCCACAACGACCCGGGCCCGCGGCGCCGCCTCGGCTTTCGCCTTGGCCGCCACTTCCCGCACCCCGGCGGGCAATTCCGCCTCCCGGAGCTTCGCGGCTTCCGGCCGGGAAGCGGTGATCTCAAGCGAAGTCTCCGGCCGGGACATTTCAGGCAAGGACGCCCGTTCCCCCGCCGCCCCTTCCACTTTCCCCGTTTCCGGCGTCTTCATCTCTTCCGCCGGACGCATTTCCCGGGCGGCCTCCGTCCTGCCCGCCTCGGCGGCCTCGGTCCCCGTCGTTGGCCGCTCGGCCTTCGCCAGTTCGCTCCGACAAGCCGCGTAATCCGCCTCGCCGGGTTTCACAATCCGCGCAGAACCGTTTTCAACCACAAGGAGGTTCCCTTCGCCCTCGGCCTCCAAGACCGTCCGCGAAGTTTCCAATTTCTTTAAACCGCCCTCCAAGTAGCTCACCGTGTCCTTGGTCGTCACTTCGGTGCGCGTCGCCATGGCGGTCGGAACAAGGAAGAACGACAGGTTGGCCAGGGTCGAGGCGAAAAGACCGACGGGGCCCTCGGGAGAATCCATAAAATTCGTGGTCCCCAAAAGACGATCGAACAGGCCGCCGATGGCGCCGCCCACCACGCTGGCGATATGATAAACGCCGACCATTTCCGTCATGTGCAGCCACTGGCCGATTTGCCCCATCAACCCGCCTCGGGCCGCCAACGGCGTCCACGCCAAGGCGTCGGTAACGCTCCCGCCAAAGAGGGATCTCAGGAGGGTCCGGGTCGGGCCGATTTCCGTGAAAGCCGTCATCAGTTCTCCCCGGCTGATGGCCTGCGCCGGCATCGCCATGGCGAAGAACGGACCCATCGTCAAACCGAACTGCATGCCTTGGGAAATGCTGCCGAAATATTGCGCCCATCCGAAATCCTTGCCGGCCGCGATGGCCATCACGTAATTGAACGCGGCCCCGAAAGGCGTGGCGTTGAAGATGGCCAAGGACCCCGCGGTGTTCACCGCGCTGGCCATAAAGGTAAGCGGGTTGCGCAGATAGTTGACGAACTGACTTCGGATATTGGAAACCCACGCCGAGGACACCCGCGAGGAAACCGACCCGAACACCATGCCCATCAAGAACCCCACTCCGAACGCCGCCGCCAACTGGGTAACAGAAGGAGCGTGCCCGCTGGAAATACTCTGCAACAAGAGGTTCCCCGCGTTAAAAGCGCCCATGAACAAGCCGATCTTGACGGCATTCATAAGACGCGTTCCCACCGAAATGGCTTTGCCCACCTCGACCACGGTCCCGGCCGCTTTCCCCGCGGTCACGGCCAGCCGGATTTCGTTCCCAAACGCGCCCAAACGCGCAAGTTT
>JAKLDV010000030.1 GCA_022703335.1 Elusimicrobiota bacterium | reverse complement strand
CCTGTATGTCGGATTTTTGCGCATGGGAACCTTCTTTTTCGTCGTCTATTTTCTCCTGCGCCTCTTCCTCAAATGAAAGCGGACCCGCATGACTGAAGAAACCCTCAAAGAACCCCGAAAAGACGGCGCCGTGGCCGCCCTGTCGCTCGTGCTGTTCGCGGCGGCGTTTTTTGCTCACGGGGGGAAAATCGTTGCGCTTTGGAGCCCCGTCTCCGCCGGACTTCTCTTGACGGCCTTCCTCCTGCTTCGCCGCCGGCCGGTCTTCCTCCTCCCGTCCTTCCTTCCCGGCGTGCTGGGTTTTCTGGGCTGGGGATTTCTGGCCACCTTGTCCTCGCCGAGCCCCTTGACCAGCCTCTGGACGATGTCCAAAATCGGCTCCGTGGCGGCCTTCGGCGTCGTGGCCTGGTTCTGCTGGGGGGAGAAGGCGAACAAAATATTTCGCGGTCTGGTGATGGCCGCCGCGCTCGCCCAGTCCCTGCTCGTTTTTTCAAGCCCTTTGTTCGGCCGTCCGATATTGCTCCTGCCCGGCAACCCCCACTATATGGGCCTCTGGATGACCGTCGGGTGTCTCCTCGGCCTCAACGCGCTCGTCGCCCCGGACATCTCGAAACGACTCCGCTGGACCTTCGCCGGCATCACCGTTTTTCTGGCCGCGGCGACGTTCTGGCTCCCTTCGCGGGCCGGGACGATCGCCCTGGTCGTGGGGGCGTCTTTTTTCCTGGGAAGACGTTTCGGTCGCAAGGCCCTCCTGTCCTGGCTCCTTTTTGTTCTTCTGCTCGCCTGGCTGTTCGTCGGCTCCCTGGAACGACTGCTGACCCGCTCGGGGGATCCCTTGGCTTGGAAACGGCTGGACATCTGGCGGGCGGCGGTGACCGGGCTTTCGATTCATCCTTACGTCGGCTGGGGTCCGGGACAGTTTGAAACGCTCTATCAAGGGTGCCGCCCCCCGCAGACGGACCTGCCGGTCTGGTACGGCGTAACGACGGCCTTCGCGCACAACGACTATCTCCAACTCGCCACGGAATGCGGACTCCCGGCCGCGGTCTTCCTCCTTTGGGGACTTGCCTGTTTCTTTTTCTACAACCGTCCTCGCGACGGCCCCGCCCTGGCGGCCCACGCGGCCGTTCTCGCCATCGGCGTCTTCTGCCTGTTCAACTTCCCCATGTTCCTTCCCGTCAACGGCCTGTTGGCCGCCGGCCTCCTGGTCCAGGGGGAAACCCGGACCGAAAAATTCCGGCTCGCGCTCTCTCCCCGGCTCGGTTCGTTCTTCCGTCGGACGATCCTCACCCTGACGGCTCTCTTTGCGGTCTCCGCCGGCGCGGTTTTTCTGATCGAACTCCCCGCGACGGCCGGAGTTCGTTCACTCTCCCGCTACCGCCTTTGGAACCCGGCGTCTCTCCTGGAACAGGCGGACGCTTTCCTGCACTCGGCCGATAAGAAAGATGTCCATCCGGAATCGGCCGAACGTCTCCTGCGCCGGATCGTTCTCTTCGACAGGAGCAACGCCAAGGCGTGGCGCGACCTGTCGCATCTTCTCTTGATGCACCGCGCGGACCCGGACCTGGAAACCGCCCGGCGGGCTCTCGCCAAAGCGCTCTTTTGGCATCCCACCGAAGCGACCTGGTATCTGGAATTGAGCCAGCTCTTCGAGCGGATGGGGGACCTCCCCAAGGCCCGGGAAGCCGCCCACGCCGCCCTCCGGCTGGAACCGAAATTTCTGCCGGCCAAACAACAGATCGGCCGGATCCTTTGGGCGATGGGAGAACCTCGACAGGGGGAACGATGGCTCGCCGGCGTACTCCGGGACACCCTCTCCAAACGGCCGGCGACCCGCTATTCCTCGTCGTATTCCCGTTTCGTTCTGCGCGGCACCACGCCGAACGCCATCCGCCGGGACCTGGCCCGTTGTCAAATGGCGCAGAATAAATACGACGCCGCCCTGCGGACGCTGCTTCAAAACAAGAACGACCGGAGCCCCGGACAGGCCGTGTTGGAATCGGACGTTCTCTATCAACTGGGCCGAGACGCGGAGGCGAAAAAACGTCTCGAACTCGCCCTCAAGGCCCGGCCGCGGGATCAATTCCTCCTGAAACGCCTGGAACTCTTGCAGAACAAAACGTCTCCGAGACGCCGTTAAGCCCGGCCCAAAGGAACCGCCATGATCGCTCCCAAAGTCAGCCTGGTCATCCCCGTCCTCAACGAAGAGGCAAGCCTTCCGGGACTGCTGGATTCCCTGGACCGGGCCCTCGCCGGAATCCCTTTCGAGGCCATCTTCGTGGACGACGGTTCCACCGACGGAAGCCTTCGTCTTCTCGAGGACAGGGCCCGGGCCGATGCCCGCGTCAAAGTGATCAGTTTCATCCGGAACTTCGGCCAGACGCCGGCGCTGGCGGCCGGCATTGACATGGCCCGCGGAGACGCCATCGTCTGTCTGGATGCCGACGGCCAAAACGATCCGGCCGATATCCCCGGCCTGCTCGACGAGTTGGGCCGGGGGGCCGACGTGGTCAGCGGCTGGCGGTATCCCCGTCGGGACCCTTTTCTCACGCGCCGGTTGCCCTCGTTCCTGGCGAACCACTTGATCTCTTGTGTGACCGGCGTCCGTTTGCACGACTACGGCTGCACCCTCAAAGCCTATCGACGGCATGTCCTCCAAGGGCTGCGCCTCTACGGGGAGATGCACCGGTTCCTGCCGGCCTGGTGCGCTTGGAAAGGCGCCAAGATCACCGAGGTCCGGGTGCGGCACCATCCGCGCCGTCTGGGAAAATCCAAATACGGCATCGTGCGGACGTTCAAAGTCCTTCTCGATCTGATCACCGCAAAATTCTTCGCCAGTTACCTGACCAAACCCAGTTATTTCTTCGGCGGGGCCGGGCTGGCCCTCCTCTTCTTCAGCGTCATCGCCGGCCTCCTCCCCATCTACGACAAGTTCGTCCTGGACAGTTACGGCCATCTGCGCATCCCTTTCATGATCCTTTCGATCTTCCTCGGTCTTTTGGGCGCGCAGTTCATCGTCTTCGGCCTGCTGGCGGAAATCCTCATCCGGATTTATTACGAAAACAAGGGCGAACGTCCCTATCAGGTCGCGAAAATAGTCGGCGTTGCCGACGACGATCCCACCCGCGGAAAATAAACCGTGATCCATCTGCTCCTGGCCGCCTACAACGAGGGCAAAGCCCTCGGGAATGTTTTGGAAAAAGCGGAACAGTCCCTCTCCGGCCAACCGCACCGCGTCTGGGTCGTGGATGACGGCTCGAGCGACAACACCGCCAACGTGGCCCGGGAATGGGCCAAACGCATCCCCCTGACGCTCCTGCGACATCCTCAAAACATGGGGCTGGGGAAAGCCCTCCAGACCGGCCTCTCCCAAATCCTTCCGGCCCTCGCCGCCACCGACGTCCTCGGCATCATGGACGCCGACAACACCCAGCCGCCCGAACTCCTGCCGGTCCTCGTTCAACGCATCCAGAACAACGAAGCCGACGTGGTCATCGCCTCCCGCTTCATTGCGGGGGGGAAATCCATGGGGGTCCCCCTGTTCCGCCGGTTCACCAGCGCGGCCGCCCGCGTCCTGTTCCGCCTTTTTTTCCACATCCCGAACGTGCAGGATTACACCTGCGGTTACCGCGTCTACCGGGGGGAACTCCTTTTGCGGGCGAAAAACAAGTGGGGCGTTCTCCTGACCGAAGACGGCTTCGCCGCCACCGTGGAACTCCTCGTGAAATTGTCGGCCTTTTCTCCGCGCGTGGCGGAGGTGCCGCTGCTCCTCCGCTACGACCGGAAACCGACCCCCAGCAAGATGCCGGTGTTCCGGACGATCCTGAAATCCCTCCTCCTCCTCCGGCGACTCAAGAAGGCGAAATGACAGCACTCCGTTGGCTGTTGGCCCTCGGCATCAGCGTCGCCGGCCTCTGGTTCGCCCTGCACGGGGCCGACTGGGAGACGATGTCGGCCACCGTGAAGAACCTGCGTTCTCCGTTTTGGCTGGCGTTTTTTCCGCTGGTCGTCCTGTTCGAATTCACCGTGCGTTCCATCCGCTGGAAACTTCTCCTCGATCCCCTCAAACCGGCGCCGCTGAAAGTCCTCTTCCCCATCACCAACGCCGCGTTCTTCATCAACAACGTCCTCCCTTTCCGCGCCGGAGAGTTCGCCCGCATTTACTGGACCTCCCAAAAGACCGGCGTCCCCCTCAGCAGCTGCGTGGCGGTGTTGGCGGTGGACCGCCTTTTCGACATGGCGACCCTCCTGACGATGACCTTCTTCGTTCTCCTCAACAAATCAGCCCTCTTCCAATCCCGAAAACCCATCGTCCTTTTCGCCACTGTGACGCTCGGCCTCCTGGCCGCCATGGCCCTGTTGGCGCGTTTCCCGGCGCCCTTCAAATCCTGGATGGAAAAACCGGCCGTCCCCCGTTTCCTTACGCGATGGGCCCACCAATTCATCGAAGGATCGCAGGCCCTGCGGAGCACCTCGACTTTTCTTCTCGCCTATCTCCTCTCCCTTTCTTTCTGGACCGTTTTCATCCTGGTGCTTCGGTTCCTGGCCTCCCTGTTCTCCTTCTCCCTGTCCTTCACGGACGCCGCCTTCATCGAGATCGCCATGTGTTTCGGCGTCCTTCTTCCGTCGGCGCCGGGGTATGTGGGGACCCTGGAAGCCGCCGGGGTGGCGGCCTTCGCGATGCTCGGTTTTGACCGCAACGTGGCCCTGCCTTTTCTGCTGATTGTCCATTTCTCACAGATCATGAGCACCGTCGTTCTGGGCATCCCGAGTCTTTGGATCGCCGGGTTGAAAGTGCACGTCCCGGCGGCCGATCGTCCTGCCCCGTGATGCCCCGCCGTCTTTTTTCCTCTCCCCTGGCGATACTCACCCTTCTTTTCTCCTCCGCGCTTGCACTGCGGCTGTGGGGAATCACCTGGGGGATGCCGCTGAAATTCGCGCACGTGGACGAATCCATCGTCACCTTCTATTCCCTGCGCGTGGTGGCCGGAGACCCGAACCCCCGGGTCTTCTTCGATTACCCCTCGTTGTTCCTTTACCTCCTCGCCGCCGTCTTTCAGATCGTTCTCTCCCTGGGCGTGTTGTGGGGGAAAATAGCCTCCGTGCCCCAGGCCATGACGGCCTACCTGGAGGGGGATTCCGTCGTTTTCACGCTTTCGGCCCGCCTGCTGAATGTCTTCCTCGGCATGCTCACCGTCCTTCTCGTCTATCATATGGGGCGGCTCTGGGCGGAGGAGTTCGGTTTCGACCGCCGGGAAACGCCTCCGGACCCCGGGAAACCCCTGTTCATCGGCGCGGCCGCGGCGGCGTTTTTGGCCGTGAACCGCCTTCACGTGCTCCAGGCGCATTACGGCACGGTGGATGTGCCGGCCGCCCTTTTTTCTCTCTTGGCCCTTCACCAGACACTCCTGTTTTGGAAAACGAACTCGCTCAAAACAGGCCTCTGGGCGGCGGGGATGATCGGGCTGGCCGCGTCCGTCAAATATTATCCGGCGGTGTTCGCCGGGCTTCTCCTGCCCGCGCCGTTCGTCCTGAAAATGCGAAGGCCCTGGAAATACGCCGTCTTCTTCCTGGGCGCGGCCGCCGCCGGCTTTTTCATCGGTTGCCCCTACGCCCTCCTCACCCCCCACGAATTCTCGGCGCGCTTCTTTCATCTTTTTCCAAAGATCGTCTGGTCCGCCCAAACCGGCGGGGCGCCGCTGTTCCTGCCCACGCTCGGGCACATTCTAAAAAACACCGGCTCTCCGCTCCTGCTGTTGGCTCTGTACGGCCTCACCGGCACGCTCCGACGGAAAAACGCCGTCGCCCGGGTCCTGGCGGCCGCGGCGGGGGTCCTGGTCCTCTTCTTCGGCACCTGGGCCACCCAGCTGGAACATTACGCCATGGCGGCCTACCCGCTCCTGTTCCTCTTCGCCGCGCAGGGACTTTGGGAGTTGAAATCCCTCCATCGGGCGGCGCCGGCCGTCGCCGCCGGCCTGCTGGTGGCGTGGACCGCCCTGCCGACGTTCCGCCAGCTTCAGGTCCTGTCCCAGCCCGACACCCGCCTCACCGCCTACCGATGGATATCTCAAAACATTCCACCCGGAAGCCGGCTGCTCCGTTTCGCCCATACGCCGGAGTTCCGGCACACGGACCCCTATTCGGTCCAGGTGGACTGGGAAAATAAACGCCTTCTCGAGACACTGGAGCCGTCGGAATTTGTAAAATCTTTCGACTTTGTCATCTACAGTTCCTATCGCCCGGGAGACGACGACTTGTTGCCCCGCATCAAACATAATTTTCCTCTGGTGGGGGAATTTCACGGTCCGGCGCCCCGTTTTCCGCACCACCCGGCGATCTACGTTTTTCAAACGAAGAAGGATATTTCATGACGTCACCGAAGAAGAAAGTGATTGCCGTCCTGCCCGCCTACAACGCGGAAAAGACCGTCGAAAAGACGCTGCGGGACATCCCGAAAGACGTGGTGGACGAGATCATCCTGGTGGACGACGCCTCGCGCGACCGCACCGCCGAGGTCGCCCAACGGCTCGGGCTCACGGTCCTCAAACACGACCGCAACCGGGGATACGGGGCCAATCAGAAAACCTGCTATCACGAGGCGCTGAAACGCCGGGCCGACGTCGTGGTCATGATCCATCCCGATTATCAGTACGACGCCCGCATGACCGGCCTCCTCGTCCATCTCATCGAACTGGACGTGTGCGACCTGATGTTCGGCTGCCGCATCCGCACGCGCAAAGAGGCCCTGGCCGGCGGGATGCCGCTGTACAAATACCTCGCCAACCGGGCCCTGACCATCTTCGAAAACCTCCTGATGGGCACCAACCTGGGAGAAACCCACAGCGGGTTCCGCGCCTATTCCCGGCGACTGTTGGAAACCGTCCCCTGGGAAAAAAATTCGGATGATTTCGTCTTCGACCAGCAGATGATCATCCAGGCCCGGCATTTCGAATTCCGCATGGGCGACGTGCCCGTCCCCACCCGTTATGAGCCCGAATCCTCCTCCATCAATTTCCGCCGCAGCGTGGTCTACGGGCTCGGCATCCTCTGGACGCTCTTTCGATGGAAACTCCACTGTTGGAAACTCCTCCGATGTTCGCTCTTCGTCGACAAGTCCTCCTGACCGTTTACGCCGCGGCCGCCGCCTGCCTGGCCGCCTTTTATTTTATCCATTACCCGATCCCCGGTTTTTTCCTGCGTCTGCGGGAGATCGTCACGGCATCGGTTTTCCTCGTCCTCGCCGCCGCCACCGGTCAGCGGTTGGGCCGCCTGCTGCGGCTGCCGCCGACGGTCGCCGAGGACGAAGCGGGACCGGCCCCCTCCGCCACGGACAACGTCCTCTGGGGCGTTGGGCTCGGCGTCCCCGCCATCGCCTTGTGTCTTCTGTTCCTGGGATTGGCCGGCGCCTTTCGGCCGGCGGGGTTCGCCCTCCTGACGGTCGGCCTGGCGGCCTTTTCCTGGAAAGAAATCCTCCGTCTCCTCTCGGCTCTCCGGCCCCTTCGCGTCGTGTCGGCCGAAACTTCCGGATTCCACCTGTTCCTGTCCGTCCTGGGCGCGGCCGTTCTGGCGACCGCCCTGCTCTGCGCCTTCGCCCCACCGACTTATTACGACAGTCTGGTCTACCACCTGGCCCTGCCCGCCAAATATCTCCAGGAGGGACGCATCGGCTTCGTGCCGTACAACCACTACAGCCATTTCCCGCAGGGGATGGAGATGGTGTATGCCTGGTTCCTGGCTCTGGGAGACGACGTCTCCGCCCAAGTTTTCAACGTTTTCATCGCCCTGCTCCTGGCGGCCGCGGTGTGGAGACTCGGGAAGACGCGGCTGAGCATCGACCGTCCGCGATGGGACATCGTCCTCTTCCTCACCGCCCCGTGCGTGACGCTCCTGGCCTCCGAAACCTATGTGGAACTGCCGCTGGCTTTCTGGACACTGCTCTGCCTGTGGGCCGCCGCGAACGGCCTTGAAAGAAACGATCGCCGATCTTTCGTGTTGGCCGGACTCATGGCCGGCTTCGCCACCGGCCTGAAATACACCGGCATCCTCACGCCGGCGGTTCTCTTCGCGCTGATCCTGTTCTGGCCCCGGCCCCGGACCGCGCGAGAACGCGCCGGGGACGCCCTCGCCCTCTTCCTGCCCGCCTTCCTCGTTTTCCTTCCGTGGCTTGTGAAAAACTTCCTTTTCACGGGCGGCAACCCCGTTTTTCCATTCCTCCCCCAATGGTTCCCGGCCGACAACGTGTACATGCACCGGGACGCCGCCGGCGCCTATTTCCGCGTGCTCGACGAATACCGCGGCACCAGCCCGCTGCTCATGGAACTTTTCGGGTTGCCGTTGCGTCTGGTGACCAACGTGGTTTCGTTCGGGGGGGGATACGACGTCACCGGAGACCTCGGCTGGGCCCTGCCGTTGATACTCCTCCCTCTGGCGTTCCTGGCCCTCCCGGGACATCGCGTTCGCGGTTTCTTCCTCGTCTATCTTCTGGCGCACGCCCTCCTGTGGGCCTCTCTGCGTCCGGTCCTGCGGTTCCTCTTCCCCGTTTTTCCCATACTCTGTCTGTTGTCCGGCCTGGGCCTTGTGCATTTGTTCTCCCAAATCCCCGTTTGGGCGGGACGCGCGCTGACGGCGGTCCTGCTTCTCTTCTTCCTCTCCAACGGCGTCCTCTTCTATCTGGTCGAACGGGTCCGCGACCCGTTCCCGGCGGCGCTGGGACTGATGGACCGGGAGGACTATCTCCGACGGAAACTGGACGCCTACCCCGCCTGGGAGTTCATCAACAAAACGCTTCCAGCCGACAGCCGGGTCCTCTTCGTGGGGGACCAACGCGGCTATTACTGCAGGCGCCCCTACCTGGCGCCCATGGCCCTGCTGCCCCAGCCGCTCCGGGAATGGGCCGACACCGCCGAGACGGGCGAACAACTCCGGTCGAATCTGTTAAAATTGGGATTCACGCATGTTTTTTTCAACCGGAAAGAAGCCGACCGCTTGAAAGGGTACCGGGTTTTGGACCTGACCGAACACGGCAGAACAACGTGGTCGGATATGCGGAACCGGCTGTCGAAAGACTACGACACGCCGGACGCGACAATCTATTCGCTGAACGCGGGAGCACGCAATGATTGAAAGCCTCTACGTGGGTGTTTTTCTCATCGCCTTTTCGGTCGTCATCGTTCTGACACCGTTGATGCGGAAGATCGCCCTGACGCTGAACATCATGGACCACCCGTCCTCCCCGGTCAAAACGCACAAACACCCCACCCCCTATCTGGGGGGGATGGCCATCTTCCTGGGGATCGTGACGGCCCTGCTGACCGCGCGTTTCTTCACGCATTTTCCGACCGGCACGCTGCGCTCCCTGCGGGGGATCCTCACGGGGGCGACGTTCGTGGTGGCCGTGGGACTGTTGGACGACCTCAAACCCGGCGGGCTCCGTTTCCAATGGAAATTCCTTTTCCAATTCGTCGCGGCCTTCCTGTTGCTTCTGTTCGACGTCCGGATAAAATTCATCCAACCCGTGTGGCTGGCGGATCTGCTCACGGTGGTCTGGGTGGTGGGGGTCACCAACGCCTTCAACATCATCGACATCAAAGACGGCCTCGCCGCCTCCCAGGCCTTCATGGCCAGCCTGGGGTTCCTCTTCATCTCCCTCCCGACGGAGGAGATCTACGTCAACTTCGCGGCGGCGGCCGCCGCCGGCGCGGCGGTGGCGTTCATCCCTTACAACATGTCGGGGCGGATGAAGATCTTCATGGGGGACACCGGCAGTCTCATGCTCGGCTTCTGCATGGCGGCGCTTTCGATGGGCACGTCCTACACCCACGTCAACGAGATCGGCGTGTTCGCCCCTCTTTTGATCTTGGGGCTGCCCCTCTACGACACCCTCTTCGTCTCCTTCCTCCGCATCAAACAAGGGAAATCGCCGTTCCTGGGATCGAAAGACCACCTGGCTCTGAAACTGGAGGCGCTGGGCCTTACTTCCCGACAGTTGGTCGCCGCGCTCGCGACGGTGGCGGCGCTCTTCTCCACCGCCGCTTACTGCGTCACGTGGTGGCCGCTCCACATCTCCCTGTTCGTGTTCGCCGTGGCCATCGCCATCGGCGTCTACGTCGTCATGAAGCTCCAAAAGGTGGTCGTGCCCTGAAAAAAAACGTCCCGACGACGGCCTCCCCGGCGCCCGTCGTCATCGTCGGCGCCGGCCTGGCCGGCCTCTCCTGCGCCTATCACCTGAAAAATCCTTTTATCCTCTGTGAAAGCGAACAAACCCCGGGGGGAACCGCCCGGTCCTATACGGTGGACGGCTTCACGTTCGACCACACCGGACATCTCCTGCATCTGCACAACGAGTACACCCGCAAACTCATCCGCCGCCTGCTGCCCGGCAACCTCCGGGAATGCGCCCGCAACGCCTGGATTTTTTCGAACGGCGTCTATACCCGCTATCCGTTTCAGGCCAACCTCTACGGCCTGCCGTCCAAGATCGTGGACGAATGCTATCTCGGTCTCTGGGAAGCGCGGCGGAAATACGGCGACGACCCGTTGAGAACCAACCATCGCCTCACGTTCGCCGAATGGAGCGAGCGGCTCTTCGGCAAGGGCATATCGGAACATTTCATGTTCCCCTACAACCGGAAACTCTGGACCGTGCCCCCCGACACGCTGACGCCCGATTGGTGCGGGCAGTTCGTCCCGCAACCCCGCCTGCAGGACGTCCTCGTCGGCGCCGTGACGGACCGGTCCACGGCCTTCGGCTACAACGTCTCCTTCCTCTATCCCCACCGCGGCGGCATTCAAGTGCTCTCCGAAGCCTTCGCTCAAAAGATCGGGAACGTCCGCCTGGGCTGCTCCCTTGAAAAACTGCTCTGGCAGGAAAAGAAAGCGGTGCTCTCCTCGGGCGAGATGCTCCCTTACGCGCACCTCGTCTCCACCATCCCGCTGCCCGAACTTTTGAAACGCCTCAGCCCTTTCCCGCGGGAGCTGGGCGAGGCGGCCGGCCAACTCCGCTGGACATCCGTTCTCTGCGTCAACCTGGGCGTGAACCGCCGCAACATCTCCGACAAGTCCTGGATCTACTTCCCCGAAGACAAGTTCCCGTTCTATCGCGTGGGGTTTCCGATGAACTTCTCTCCCCAGACCGTTCCCGACGGCTGTTCCTCGATGTACGTCGAGATCTCCTCCCCGCCGGAAAAAATGCCCGCCTCCCCGAACTCCCGGAACGCCCTCCTCCGCCGGATCCGGGAGGGGCTGATCGCCTGCAACGTGTTGAAGCGCTCGGACACTTTTCCGGTGGTGAGCTATCTGCCCATCCCGTACGCGTACGTGATTTACGACCAGCGCCGCCGGTCGGCGCTCGAAACCATCCAACCGTGGCTGAGGGCCCGGGCCAACACCCATTCCATCGGCCGGTATGGCGCGTGGAAATATTCCTTCATGGAAGAGGCCATTCTGGACGGAAAGGAACTGGCGGAAACGCTCCAAAAATCTTCCGCCGCCGTCTGACATCCCCGATGGACCTGCTCGAAAAAAATCCTCCGCCCGACGACGTGGTTCCGGCCCCGCCGAATCTCCGGCAGGCCCTCTTTTCCGTCCCGGTCTGTTTTCTTTTTATGTTCCACCCGCTTTTCCGCGGCTGTTGGGACCTCTGGGCCCAGGCGCTGGTGACTTTCGCCTGGGCCGTTCTGGCGATCTTCGCCGGCCTGTTCCTCATCCGAAAAACCGAGAGGGAAGACTCCCTTCACGAAATACAGATCCCCCTGACGCTTTTCTTGCTGGTCTCTTTTCTTTCTTCGTCCTTCAGCCGGTTCCCGCACAGCGCGGTGCCGGCGTTTCTGGCGGACGGGACCGCCCTGGCGTTCTTCGTCTTTTTCCTGATCTCGACGCCCCTTTGGCGGGCCCGCTATCTGCGCGCCCTGGCCGGCGGGGGGACGGTGGCGGCGTTCCTGGCGCTCTTTCAGCTCCACCTTCACCCGCACGCTCCGCCGACCGGCCCTTTCGTCAATCCCAACCTCCTGGCCGCCTATCTGCTTCTCACCCTCCCGCTGACCGGCGCCCTCCTTCTGGATGAAACCTCCCGTTCCTCCCGCCTGATCTGGGGCGGGGCGTTGTTGGCCCAGACCGCGGTCCTCTTTTCGACGGCCTCGTTCATGGCGTTTTTGGCCCTGCTGGCGGAGGGCCTCTGCCTTGCGCTCTGGCCCGCAAGCCCGGTGTCGGCGAAACGCCGGAAAATCCTGCTGGCGCTCACCGCGGGCGCGGCGGTGGGAGGCCTTGTCTTCTTCCGGCACGACTGGGCCCGTCTCATCCACTGGGAAGCCGACCGCACCGCGTGGTGGCGGACCGCTTTTCAAATGTGGTTAAATAATCCGCTGTGGGGCGTGGGGCCGGGGGCGTTCGGCGAGGCCTATCCCGGTTACCGTGCGGACCCGCTGGGGTTGAACAGTCTTTACGCCCACAATGTTTTCTTGGAATGGCTGGCCGAACGCGGGGGGGCCGGGGCGGGGGCGGCGCTTTTCTTGATCTTTTTGTTATGGATCGGCCGGCGGCGGAACGCGGCGGAAAACAAATTCACCGTGCCGGTGCTGACGGCGATGGGAGGATTCCTCTTCTTCAACGCCGCCCATTTCGGACTTTCGTTCCCCAGTCTGTATTGGGTCTTCTGGAGTCTGGCCGGGTATCTCTGGGCCACGGCGGCGCCGCCCCCGGACCGCGGCGGTCGGACGGAAAAATCGCGACGCGCCTTGCGAACGGGGCTGTTGGTGGTGCCGCTGCTTTTCGCCGGCTGGTCTTTCAAGATTTTTCGCGCGGACCAATGTCTCGCGCAGGCGAAAACGGCGATGGAGACGAACGACCTCGATCGCGCCTCGTCAAGGATCGAGGCGGGTCTGTTCTGGAACCCCCAGGAAGCCGAACTGTATTCCCTGCGGAGCGCCTTGAAGGCTTTTGCCGGCGACTGGGCGGCGGCCGACGACAACGTCCGTAAAAGCATCCGCCTCTCGCCGTTCGTCTCCCGGTTCCATCGCGAGGCCGGAGAGATCGCTCTTCGACGCGGCCGGCGGGAGGAAGCCCTGCTTTATTTTGAAACCGCTTCCCGGCTTCTCCCGAGAGACATCGCGCCCTGGCTGAGGATCGCGCAGCTGCAGGAAGACGCCGGCCGGCTGCCGGCCGCGGTGGAGGCCTACGAACGCGTGTTCCGGTTCATGGAGGAAAAACCGGCGAGGGACGCCGGCTGGGAAACGGAATTGTCCGTCAAACTATCGAACCTGAAAGAGAAATTGACCCATGCCCCGTAAAATAAAGGTCGCCCACATCGTCACCTTGCTGGAGTTCGGCGGCGCGCAGCAAAACACCCTCTACACCGTCGAACACCTGGACCGCAACCGTTTCGAACCGCTCCTCCTCTGCGGGCGCGGCGCCTATCTCGACGGGGACGCTGAAAAAAGCGGCTACCCCACGATCTTCATCAACAGCCTGGACCGGCCCCTCCGGCCGCTGCGGGACATGCTGGCCTTTCTGGAAATATTCTTCGTACTGAAACGGGAAAAACCGGACATCGTCCACACCCACTCCTCCAAAGCCGGGGTCCTCGGCCGCTGGGCGGCCAAATGCGCGGGGGTACCGTTCATCGTCCACACGTTCCACGGGTTCGGGTTCACTTCAAGACAGAACATTTGGCTCCGTTGGACGTTCATCCTCATTGAAAAGATATCGGCCTACGCCGCCCACGTCCTCCTCGCGGTCTCCCAGGCCAACCGGGAGGAGGCGCTCCGTCACGGCATCGGCCGGCCGGACAAATACCGTCTTCTCCGCAGCGGCATCGCCCGCCCGCTTTTCCAGTCCCTCTCGCGCCGGCCCAACGCCCCCGAGGGGCTTCCGCTCACCCCGGATTTGCGCCTCGTGACGACCATCGGGCCGTTCAAGCCCCAGAAAAATCTGTCGGATTTCGTCGCCATGGCGGGGCGTGTGCACGCCAAACACCCGGAAGCGAGGTTCCTGATCGTGGGCGACGGGGAACTCCGCCCTCTGTTGGAACAGGAAATCGAACGGCACGGGTTGACGGCCGTTTTTTATCTTCCGGGCTGGCGGAGGGACATCCCGCACATTATGATGCGATCCAACATTTTCGTCCTGACGTCTTTGTGGGAGGGGCTCCCCCGGGCCCTGGTGGAAGCCATGTGCGCCGCGCTCCCCTGCGTGGCCAACGCCGTGGACGGCGTCAACGACATCGTCAACGACGGCGCCAACGGTTTCCTGGTGCCGCCCCGGCGGCCGGACCTGACCGCGGAACGCGTGAACCACCTTCTGGAGAACCCCAACTTCGCCTCGGAGATGGGCCATCGGGCGCGTCAATCCATCGGCGACGAATTCGACATCGACGAGATGGTCCGCCGCCAGGAAGAACTCTACTCCGCCGCTGTCCATCCTTAAACTCGCCCGCTCCGTTCCTCCATAAAAAAAATACCGCGCGGGCCCGCCCCCCAGGGAGAGCTCCGGCATGTCATTTATGTTTAGGATTTAACGGGAAAAAGCGAAACGGAACAGCGGATTACTTCGATTGGGAGCGGCCGGCCTTGATCTTTTCAAGGCGCGCCTGGCGGTTGGCGGCGGAGAATCGGAGCGTCCAGGAAAGGCGGTACATGGTGGTCTTCACGTCGTCGTCCCCTTCCTTCTGCTTCTTCATCTGCTGGATGATGCTGCCCACGCTGAGGTTCCAGCGGGGGATCTGGATGTCCATGCCGTAGGAGGTGCTGGGCGGGGACTTTTCGGCGTCCGCTGAGGTGGAGGTGAGGTCCGTGGTGACGGTGAAACTGCCGCCCAGGTTCTGATTGAGGGTGGCGAAGGGGAACAGCCGGAGGTAATTGTTCCGGTCGAGCGGAATCCCGACCCCGATGCCCGCCTGCCAGCCGTAGAGTACCCCGAAAATGTCCACGGTGTCGTCCTCGGACACAATGGTGCCGCTGGTGTTGGTGCGAAGATAGCTGGTGACGATGGAGGAATTCATCATGGTGAGCGTGGGGCCGACGCTGATGGGGAGCGCCCACCCTTTTTGGTTCCGGGCCGGGGTGCTGAGCGGGTCCACCACGAAGTTGACCCCTTCGCTCAACACCGAAAAGCCCATGTCGCCCTGAAAACCGGCCATGCTCGAATAATTCGACGGCAGATCGCCGCCCATTCCTATGAAAGCGAAGTTGACGGCCACGCCGGTGTGCGTGCTGGTGATGGCGTTGAACACGCCGGTATAGCCGCCGCCCTTCAAGGTGATGCCCCCGGCCTTAGCCTTCAGATAGATTAGGTCGTTCGATAATTCCGCCCAGTCGGTCAACAGCCGCATCATGGGAAGCGGCGGCGGCACCACCTGGAACTGCTGATTTTCCGCCCGGACGACCGGAGGCAGTCCCGCCAAAAACAGTCCGGCGCCCATCATCGCCGCTAAATATCTCTTATTCATTTCCGTATCCCAAACGGCTCACCGGGTTGAACGCCGTCGGCGCGGCCGCCTCCATGGTGGTCACGCTGAACGTATATCGAAACCGCGTGCTGGAGGATCCGGTCCCGGTGGGCGTCACCAGGACGTTCATGCGGACGCCGGAATCCGTTATCGTGCCGCCTCCCACGCCGGTGCTGAAGACGATGCTGAAATTGCCTCCCGTGAGCGTGCCCGTGTAGGGGAGCCAGGTCATGAGGGGGGTGACGATGTTGGTGATGGTGTTCACGGTGCCGTTGGCGAGGGTGACGCCGGTTTGGACCGTGCCGTTCATTTTAATGGCGGTGATGTCGCGGGTGACGTTCTTTCCGTTGCTGGTGTCCCTCACGCGCGTGGTCTTCCAGGTGGCCGCTAGACCGGCGTTTTTCGAAAACGGGGAAGCGGTGCCCATCACCGCGAGCGCATCGCCGGCGGAATCTTCGTAGCGGATCTGCTCGGTGGCGTTGCTGTAGACTTTGACGGTGTAATACCCGCTGGAGGCGTCGTAGGCGGTGAAAGCGGCGGCGGAGGCGATGTCCACGTAATAGGTGGCCCAGGCGAGTTCGGAGTTGGCGGAGGCGGCGGCGGAAACCGCGGCGTTGGCCACGCTGCGCTGCACCTCCAAGTGGGCGGCTTTGGCCTGCACCTCGGTTTTATGCCGGCCGGTCGAACAACCACACACGCCGACCAGAAGGAACCCCAGGGGGAGGATAAAACGACGCATGGAGAAACTTTAAAACACCCCCGTTTCTTTGTCAAGCGTTTTGCGGGGCGGCGCTCCGTTGACACCGGTTCCAAAATTCAATAAACTCACGCCTGTCTTTGGAACGGCCCTCGGGCCGGTTCCCGCGGATCTTTCAGTTCCGGAGGGGGGACAACATGAAACTTCGCGTCCACGAAATCCTGGACGCCGGTGTAATCGACCGGACCGATACCCTGCCCGCCGCCGACATACCCTTGGATTTGCCGGACAACCCCGTCTTGCTGGATCCCGTTGAAACCAAAATCCACGCTGAAAAACTAGAAGAAGAAGTCCTGGTGTGGGGGGAGGTTTCGGCGAAGGTGCGCCTGACGTGTTCCCGTTGTCTGGAACCGTACGAGGAAGAGCCGCTCGGCGGGCGGTTCGAGGTTCGGGCCCCGGCGCGGCAGAACTTCGTGGACGTGGGCGAGGAGATCCGGCAGGCCCTCCTGCTGGCCATCCCTCCGAAACCCCTGTGCCGCGCGAACTGCAAGGGGCTGTGCCCGAAATGCGGCAAGAATTTGAACCAGGGCGTGTGCGGCTGTCCTTCCCGGCCGGGCGAATCGCCCTTCGCCAAACTGCGAGATTTAAAAATCCAATAGAGAAAGGCTTTCACGATGGCAAACCCGAAGAAAAAACATACCCCGATGCGGCGCGACATGCGCCGCGCCCAGAACTGGCGGTTGGAACTCGGCTCGCTCTCCCGCTGCCCTCACTGCGGCGGCATGAGGCCGCCGCACCGCCTCTGCCCCGCCTGCGGCTACTACGGCGCCGAGCTCATCCTTCCGCCCAAAGTCAAAAAGGATAAGAAAGAAAAATCCTGATTACCGGCGCCGAATTTTTCCGACGGAAAAATTCAAAGATGTCCCTCCATCCATCCGCGTGTCCCCCTCGGAGGCGTTCGTGAGCGTCCGCATCGCCCTGGACGCCATGGGGGGAGACCTCGGCCTGGCGGTGAACGTCGAGGGGGCCCTTCAGGCCAAACGGGAACTCGGCGTGGAGGTCACCCTGGTCGGCGACCAGTCGCTCCTGGAGGAGGAACTGGACCGGCACAACGCCCGCGGGGAACTGGCCATCGTGCACGCCCCCACGGTGGTGGGCATGCACGAAAAACCGGCCGAGGCCTGCCGCGCCAAGAAAGATTCCACCATCATGCTCTGCGCCCAGATGGTCGCCGAAGGCCGGGCGGACGCCTACGTCTCCGCCGGCAACTCCGGCGCCGCCATGACCGCCGCCCTGTGGCACCTGCGCCGCATCCCCGGCGTGTCCCGGCCGGCCATCGCCACCCTCTTTCCCACGCTCACCGGCTCCACCGTCATCCTGGACGTGGGCGCCAACGTGGACTGCAAACCCAAACACCTCGCCCAGTTCGCCCTCATGGGCAGCATCTTCGCCCGCTCCGCCTTCAACGTGGACCAGCCCCGCGTGGGGTTGCTCACCATCGGCGAAGAGGAAGGCAAGGGGAACCTCCTTACCCAGGAGACCCACGAGATGCTGAAGAAAAATCCTCTCATCAACTACATCGGCCACGTCGAAGGCCGCGACATCCCGGCGGGCGAGGTGCACGTGTTCGTCTGCGACGGTTTCGTGGGCAACGTGGTGCTCAAGTTCGGCGAAGGGCTGGCCGCGGCGGTGATCCACCTCATCAAGACGGAGATCAAGAAACACCCCCTGGCCATCTTCGGCCGATACCTCCTCAAAGGCGCTTTCCGCGAGATGAGGAAACGGACCGACCCGTCGGAACACGGCGGCGCGCCGCTGCTGGGCGTCAACGGCGTGGCCATCATCGCCCACGGCGGATCCAACGCCAAGGCCATCAAGAACGCCCTCCGCGCCGCGGCCTTCTTCCACGAAAAGGGCGTCAACCGGCAGATCCACGACCAGATCCATCAACTGGACACCACCCAGCTCGTTCCGCAGAAAGCGACCGCCTGACCCCATGACCGGGATAAAATTCCTCTCCACCGGCGTCGGACTGCCGGAAAACGTGCTCACCAACGCCGACCTGGAAAAAATGGTCGAGACCTCGGACCAATGGATCACCGAGCGCACCGGCATCAAAACGCGCCGTATCGCCAGCGACAAGCAAGCCACCTCGGATTTCTCCATCGCCGCCGCCCGGCAGGCCCTCTCGCGCGCCGGCATCGCCCCGGAAACCGTCGACGCGGTGGTGGTGGCCACCTGCACGCCCGACCATCTCATGCCTTCGGTGGCCTGCCTCGTCCAACGCGCGCTGGGACTCAAGAACGCCTTCGCCTTCGACCTGGAGGCCGCCTGCTCCGGGTTCATCTTCGGCCTGGCCTGCGTCAACGGCCTCATGCGTTCGGGCGCGGCCAAGACCGTCCTTCTCATCGGCGCCGACACCCTTTCCAAATTCACCGACTGGACAGACCGCGGTACCTGCGTGCTCTTCGGCGACGGCGCCGGCGCGGCCCTCCTGCAGGCCTCCGACCGGGACGACAACCTCCTCGCCGTCCACCTCGGGTCCGACGGCTCCTTCACCGACATCCTGAACATCCCCGGCGGCGGATCGCGCCATCCCCTGCAGCGCAGCAAGAACGCCCCGTTCACCACCGGCGAAGTCGCGGGGAACTTCCCGCCGTACATCCACATGGAGGGGAAAGAGATCTTCAAAAACGCGGTGTTGCGCATGGCCGAGGCGGCGGACAGCGCCCTGAAGAAGTGCGGCAAGACCTCGGACGACCTGCGCCTCCTCATCCCGCACCAGGCGAATTTGCGCATCATCGACGCCGTGGCCAAACGGATGAAACTGGGCGACGACAAGGTTTTTCGAAACGTGCAGAAGTACGGCAACATGTCGGCCGCCACCACCGTCATCGCCCTGGACGAGGCCGTGCAGGGCGGCGTCGTCAAGCGCGGGGACCTGGTGGAGCTCATCGCTTTCGGCGGGGGCCTCACCTGGGGCGCGGCCGTCCTGCGCTGGTGAAATCGAAACACCCGCGGCGCCCGCCGCGCATTGAACTATTCCAGCAGGACTGCGTCGCCGGCATGGCCCAACGCTTGAAGGACGGCGAAATCGACGTCGTCGTCACCTCCCCGCCCTACAACCTCGGCATCCGCTACACCCGCTACCGCGACAACCGTCCCTATCACGACTATCTGAGCTGGCTGGAATGCGTGGCGCGCGGCATCAAACGCGTGATGCGTCGCGACGGTTCTTTCTTTCTGAACGTGGGCAGCACCCCGCAGAGCCCCTGGGTGGCTCTGGACGTGGCCCAGAAACTCCGCGGCCTCTTCGTCCTGCAGAATCAGATCGTGTGGGTGAAATCCATCGCCGTGCCCGGCCCCGACGGCCGAACCACCGCCGTGGGCCATTACAAACCCGTCAACAGCCGGCGGTTCCTGCACCACTGCTACGAATTCATCTTCCACTTCACCAAGACCGGCGAGGTGCCGCTGGACCGGCTGGCCATCGGCGTGCCGTATCAGGACAAGAGCAACATCGGCCGATGGCGGTCCGCCACGCTCGACCGCCGCTGCCGGGGAAACACCTGGTTCATCCCGTACAAAACCATCCAGTCGCGGGCGGACGACCGCCCCCACCCGGCCACCTTCCCGGTGGAACTGGCCGAGATGTGCGTGCGGCTGCACGGCCGGCGCGCCGGAATGAAAGTGCTCGACCCTTTTTCGGGGCTCGGTTCCACCGCCCGGGCGGCCCAGCGGCTGGGCGCGGATTTCGTCGGATTCGAGATCGATCCGGCCTACGTACGCCAGTCCCGGCGGCTGTTGACGGCGGACAGAAAAAAATGATCCCGCACCTGGACGGGGCGACGGTCCTGACCGCCGCCCAGGACGCGGTGAAAGCCGTCAACCAAGCGGTGGTGCCTTACCTCTCGCGCCAGATCCCGCTCCTGGACCTGAAACTTCAGTCCAACACCATCTGCGCCGTGGTTCACAATTTGCTGGCGCGGGGCATCTCCGAACTGAACAACGCCTGGCAGCTGCGGGAAAAGGGTTCCGCCGGCGGGGATTTGGGCGGGCCGGAGAACATCGAGGTGGAGATCAAGACCACCACCGACCGCCGCATCAAGGGCAACCGCATCAAGCTGAAGACGGGCTACTTCATCTGCCTGTTCCTGTCCAAGCCCGCGCCGGAAGGGTTGACCCTGCGCGAGGTGCGCTGCGGGTACGTGCAGCGGCAGGACTGGCACGTGATGCCCAAGACCCAATTCGCCTACATCAAGCCCGAGGTTATCCAGATGATGGACCGGGTGTTTCCCGCAACGGAAACCGCTGTCCCTTAATAAGGAGGGGAATCCACATGAGCATCGCGTTCGTTTTTCCAGGACAAGGGTCGCAGGCCGTCGGCATGGGCAAGGAACTGGCCGACCATTTTCCCGCCGCCAAAGCGGTGTTCGACCGGGCCGCCCGGGTGTTGGGACAGGAGTATGTGGACGTCATCTTCTCCGGCCCGGAGGAAAAACTGCGGCAGACGAAGTTCACCCAGCCGGCGCTCTTCATCGTGAGCATGGCGGCCTTGGAAGTCGTCAAGACCTCGCCGCTCAAACCCGTCTTGGCCGCCGGGCACAGTCTCGGCGAATATTCGGCCCTCTGCGCCGCCGGCGCCTTCGATTTCGAGACCGGCCTGAACCTGGTGAAACGGCGCGGGGAAGCCCTGCAGGAGGCCTCCGACAAAATCCCCGGGACCATGGCCGCCATTGTCGGTCTGGAACGCGCCAAGGTGGAGGAGATCTGCGCCCAGGCCGGCGCCCAGGGCGTATGCGAGGCGGTGAACTTCAACTGCCCGGGCCAGATCGTCCTGGCCGGCGCGGGCGCGGCCATCGAGGAGGCGGTGCGTCTGGCCCAGGCCGCCGGCTCGCCCAAATCCGTGCGGCTCAACGTCTCCGGCCCGTTCCATTCCTCGCTGATGAAACCCGCGGCCGAGAAAATGGCCGCGGTGCTGGAATTCGCCCCGTTCAACGACGCGGCGATCCCGGTGGTGGCCAACTGCGACGCCCAACCCACGCAAAAAGCCGAGGACATCAAGGCGAAACTGCTCAAACAGATCGACCATCCCGTCTACTGGGAGGAGACGCTTCGCGTCATGTTCGCGCAAGGCGTTGACACCTTCGTGGAGGTGGGGCCGGGCCGGGTCCTGAGCGGATTACTCCGACGCACCGACAAAACCAAGAAGTTCCGGAACATTGAGGACAAAAAAAGCGCCGACGCCCTTTTGGCCCCTGCCGTTTCATCCTGAAATCTGCTAGAATACGCTGATTTTATTGGACGCTTTGCAACCTTATAAGGAGACCGTTCGGACATGCGACTGAAAGATCAAGCGGCACTCATCACGGGCGGCGCCCAGGGCATCGGCCGGGCCATCGCCGAAACCTACGCCAAGGAAGGCTGTAAAATTTCCATCTGCGACGTGAACGAACCCGTGGCCCAAGCCACCGCGGAAGAGATCAAGAAGGCCTACGGCGTGGACACCCTCGCCGCCAAGGTCAACGTGACCGCCATCGAGGAATGCGAGAAATGGGTGGAGGCCACCGCGCAAAAGTTCGGACGGGTGGACATTCTGGTGAACAACGCCGGCATCACCAAGGACAACCTGGTGATGCGCATGAGCGACGCGGAGTGGGACGCGGTCATCGCCGTGAACCTCAAAGGCGTGTTCAACTGCACCAAGGCCGTGGTGCGGCCCATGTTCAAGGCCCGCGCCGGGCGAATCGTCAACATCGCCTCCATCGTGGGGCTGATGGGCAACGCCGGGCAGGTCAACTACTCGGCCACCAAGGGCGGCGTGATCGCCATGACCAAAACCTGCGCCCGCGAGTTCGCCAGCCGCAACGTGCTGGTCAACGCCATCGCGCCCGGCTTCATCCGCACCGCCATGACGGACAAGCTGACCGACGAGCAGAAGAAAAAACTTTCGGAGATGATCCCGCTGGAACGGCTCGGCGAGGCGCAGGACGTGGCCAACGCCGCGCTCTTCCTGGCCTCCGCGGAAAGTTCCTACATCACCGGCCAGGTGATCTCCGTCAACGGCGGGATGTACATGTAGCCCCGGGGGCCCGGCGGCCCCCTGTTCCGATTTTCAACGCCGGAAACCTCGGCGAAAAAAACAAATGGTGAAAAGATCAAGGAGTCTTCCGGCGGGGCGCCGTTCCGGCCCCACCCCCGCGAAACGCCTTCATCGTTTCACCACACCAGGAGGAGTCACGTGGCAGACGACATTCAACAAAAAGTGAAAGACATCATCGTGGAACAGCTGGGTGTGGATGCGGAGCAGGTCAAACCGGAAGCGTCCTTCGTCAACGACCTCGGCGCCGATTCCCTCGACACCGTGGAGCTGGTCATGGCCCTGGAAGAAGCGTTCGACATGGAAATCCCCGACGAGGAAGCGGAAAAGATCCAATCCGTCGGACAGGCCGTCGACTACATCAAGGCCCACAAGAAATAGCTCTCGCGTCCGGACCCCGTCGCGGGGTTCGGTCCGTTCCCGTTTCATCGTAAACCGCCCGGAGGACGGGGGGACTCCTTCATAGGGATGCCCCCGTCCCGGGCGGGGAACGGCCGCCGCCGCGCCGCCGGACATCTCGCTTATTTTCCGACAAACCCCAGGAGACCCTTTCGTGAAGAACCGCGTCGTCATCACCGGCATCGGCATCGTCAGCCCCATCGGCATCGGCAAGGAACGTTATTGGGACGCTCTCAAGAACGGCCGCAACGGTTTCGGCCGCATCAGCTTTTTCGACCCCACCGTCTATCCCTGCCACATCGACGCGGAGGTCCGCGATTTTCAGCCGGAACAGTTCATCGAAAAGAAGAAGGCCCGGCGGATGGACCGCTTCACCCAGTTCGCCATGGCCGGCGCCAAGATGGCCGTGGAGGACGCCCGACTCGACCTCACCAAGCTGAACCTGGAACGCTGCGGCGTCATCGTCGGCTCCGGCATCGGCGGCCTGCCGACCATCGAGGCCGAACATTCCGTCCTCCTGGAAAAAGGCCCCAAACGCGTCTCCCCGTTCCTCATCCCCATGCTCATCACCAACATCGCCCCGGGAGAGATCGCCATCGAATACGGGTTCACCGGGCCCAACTATTCGGTCTCCTCGGCCTGCGCCACCTCCAACCACGCGTTGGGGGAGGCGTTCCGTCATCTGCGCTACGGCGACGCCGACCTTCTGATCGCCGGCGGCACCGAAGGCGCCATCACCCCGCTGGGCGTGGCCGGGTTCTGCCAGGCCCGCGCGCTCACCATCTCCTTCAACGACAACCCCGCCAAATCCAGCCGCCCCTTCGACAAGAACCGCTCCGGTTTCGTCATGGGCGAAGGCTGCGGCGTGGTGATCATGGAAACCCTCGAGCACGCCCAGGCCCGCGGCGCGAAGATCTACGCCGAGTTCGTGGGATACGGCGCCACCGACGACGCCTACCACATCACCGCCCCGAACCCGGAAGGCCACGCCGCGGTGCGCGCCATGCAGCTGGCTCTGGCCGACGGCAACGTGCGGCCGGAGGAGGTGGACTACGTCAACGCCCACGGCACCTCCACCGAACTGAACGACAAGACCGAGACCGCGGCCATCAAAAAAGTCTTCGGCGACCACGCCCGAAAACTCGCCATCTCTTCCACCAAATCCATGACCGGCCACCTGCTGGGGGCCGCCGGAGGGGCGGAACTCATCGCCACCCTCCTCAGCATGGAGAACAAACTCATCCACCCCACCATCAACTACGAAACCCCCGACCCGGAATGCGACCTGGACTACGTGCCCAACACCGCCCGGCCGGGGGAGATCCGCTGCGCGCTCTCCAACTCCCTCGGGTTCGGCGGGCACAACGCCAGCTTGATCGCAAAAAAGTTTGTCGGTTAAGCCGGCTCGCAAGGCGTGGGCCGGCCCCTCCGGACCAGCACAAATGAACTTTCTTTCCATCATCGAGAAAAAACGTGATGGAAAAG
>JAKLDV010000003.1 GCA_022703335.1 Elusimicrobiota bacterium | reverse complement strand
GGTTGACGACCCGGGTCCGGCCGAGGATTTCCCAGGCCGCCAGGATCAGCAGGGGGAGGACGGCCCCGAAAAAAATCCCTTTAATTGCCGGAGAGGAGTTTCGAAAGTTTTTCATAGAGGTCCGGGTAGGCGGCTTCCCGCGGCAGGGTCTCGTGTTCCCGCGGCCGCGGCAGCGGACAGCGGAGGTCCGTCTCGATCTTCCCGTTTCCCGACATGACGAGGATCCGGTCCGCCAGAAAGATCGCCTCGGGGATGTCGTGGGTCACAAAGACCAGCGACGTTTTTTTCGCGAGTTGCAGACGGGAGACGAAGGTCTGCAGTCGCCGGCGCTCCAGATAGTCCAACGACGCGAAGGGCTCGTCCATGAGGACCAGGGGCGGATTGCTCATCAGGCTGCGGATGACGTTGACTTTTTGTCTCATGCCGCCGGAGATCTGGTGGGGATAGAAATCCGCCCAGCGGGAAAGGTTCGACTCCTCCAGCCAGGCGGCCACCTCCCGTTCCGCGCGTCCCCGGAACGACGGGTCGTTGAGACTGATGAGGAGGTTTTCCCGGACCGTCATCCAGGGGAAGAGAGGCGATCGCTGGAAGGCCATGGTGGTCGGGCCCGCGAGCCGGAGTCGGCCGGAGGAGGGCGGGATGAGGCCGGAGAGGATTTTCAGGAACACCGTCTTCCCGCATCCGTTGGGGCCGATGAGGACGACGAATTCGCCGGCCTCGACCTGGAGGGAGATGCCGTCGAGGACGGGACGTTCGTCGAAGCTTTTCGTGAGGCCGGCGACTTCGAGGATCACTTGTAGGGGCCCAGCGTCTCCAGCGCTTTTTCGACGAAGCGGTGGTCCACGGCTTTTTGCAGGTCGGGCATGTCCGTCAGGTAACCTTTGTCCTTGTACCAGGCCAGGTCTCTCTCCAGGGAGGCGAGGTTGAGTCGGCCGTCGGGGTTGATGCCGGCCGGGATCAGTTTCTCCCAGACGGCCTCAGGGGAGATCTGCAGATGTTTTTGCAGGAGGGAGATGATCCTTGCCGTGTTCTTGCCTTTGGTGAAGGCGTCCTCGTAATCGCGGGCCCCTTTGAGGTAGGCCACCATGAACTTTTCGGCGGCGCCCGTCCGGTCTTGGGCGAACCCCGGGGAATAGATGATCGCCGCGCTTTGCTGGTCCGGATACACGTCGTAGGAGCCCGCCACGCGCACGGCGAAGCCGTCCAGCACGGCTTGGGTCAGGTAGGGTTCCAGGTTGACGGTGGCGTCCAGGTTCTTCGTCCGCAGGGCGACGTTCATCTCCGCGTAGGACATCTTCACCAGCCGGATGTCGTTCGGTGTCAGCCCGCCTTTTTTCAGGAACAGTTCGGTCACGATCTCCTGGGACACGCCGTTCAGCGCGGTCAGCCCCAGGGTGAAACCCTTGAGGTCCTGGAGCGATTTGTACCGGCCGCTGTCCACGTGGTCTTTGCGGACCAGAAGTCCGATGTAGTCGTGTTCCTTCGAGACGCTGCCCTTGTCCGCCACGAGTTTGAGTCCCAGGTTCTGCTGGATGGCGTTCCACAGGCCCGCGCTGAGGTTTCCTCCGCCCACGCTCAACTGGTTCTGCGAGAGAGGGATCGTCATGGGCGCCCCCGAGGAGGGGAACGTGACGAGCTTGACGTTGAGCCCCTGTTCTTTGAAATAGCCCTGTTCCAGGGCGATGTAGAGAGCCGAGGAGCTGGTGGTCGGTGAAACGCCCACTTTGATGACCGGCTCGGCGCCCGTCGCCGTTCCGCCGAGCAGCAGCGGGAGCAGCGCGAGAGAAAGGATGTTCCGTTTCGACAACGAGAGGGGGGGGACGATTTTTTTGAACACGGCGAGTCTCCTTGGGAAAGTTTTTAATAGGCGAGTTGAAGCCGGCAGAAAACGGACCGGTTGGGAACGCGATTCCCGGTGAAGCGGGTGTAATCGTAGTCGGAAGAAAACTTCACGTTGTCGTTCAAATACCAGTTGAAACCGCCGGTCCAGGTGCGGGCCCGCTGGGCGTATTTCGCGGGCTCGGCATAGCGGGGAAAGGCGTCCCGGTCCAGCGCCACTTCGGTGTATCGGCCGACCAGATCCAGCGCCCCCCAGGTTTTTTTGGCCGGATCGAACACGGTCCGGGGCTTCACCCCTTTATAGGAAGAGCTTTCGCCCGTCAGGACGCAAGAGACGGCGACCTGCCAGGCCCGGTGGATGAGCTGCGCCCGGGTGATGGTCGTGGTGGCGCGTTTCACCTCCTGGGAGGAGTTGGCGTATTCGGCCAGGATTCCCAGCGGCCCGGGATACCAATACATTTGCGGAGAAAAACGCACGCGTTTTCCGTCCGCCACCACGTCCGACCGATAGGAGAAAAACGTCTGTTGGGCCGTGTCCTTATAAGAGGCCACGCCGGGGGCGGCGGCGGTCCCTTTCTCCTTGCCGAAACTGCCCGCGGCGCCCACCCCCAGTTGTTTTAGGAGCGATCCATAACTGTTCTTGAAAGGATGGAGGAACACGCGGCCCACGAAATCCTTGTTGTCGGCACCGTCGCCATTGGGGCTGGTGCCGTCCGCCCCGCCGTCGAACACGCCGACGGCGTAGGTCAGGGCGGTCTTGGTGAAGTCGCCGCTCCATTGGACGCCCACGTCCCGGGAGGGCGTCAGGGCGCTGGGATAGGCGCGTTCGATGAAGTGACCCGCGGTGTCGTTTTGCAGGGCTTCCAGGACGAGCGGGAACTTGAATTTACCCGCTTTCACCCGGGCGAGGGGTGAATAATGCAGGTCCACGTAGGCGTCTTGAACGGCGGTCGTCCCGCCGCCGAAGTCCGGCTGGATGCGGAAATCCACGGATTTGTGCAGTACGCCGTCGAGCGTCGGCCGCACCTTGCGCAGCAAGAACTGGTCGCCGAACGCCTTGGCGTCGTCGTCCACATAGGCCCGATAATCCACCTGGGCGTACCCGGTGAACTTCAGGGCGAAGGCGCCGTTGGGGGATTTCAGGGAGAAACCGTTTTTGGGGTCGGCCGTGACGAGGATCGTTTCTTTGGCGCGGGCGTCGGCGTTGTCCAGGCGCTGTTCCAGGATTTTCTGTTTTTGTTCCAGTTGGCGGTAGCGTTCTTCGAGGGACGCCGCCGAGGACTCCTCCGCGCGAGCCGCTGCCCGACCCACCAGGCCGGCGAGGAGGACGATCCCGCCGAATACAAAAAAACACGTGTTCCGCATACGTGGACCTCCGGGATGGATAAAAATGTGTCGCAGAAAAAACGTTAACGAGGGACGGAGGAGGGCGGGCCGTCGGGCACGTCCCAAGACGGACCGGGGTTTTCCTCGGCTTCCAGCATCGTCTTGAGCGTCCGCACGTGGCACAGGAGCGTTCCGGGCGCCTTGCGGAGGCCTCCCCGGCGAGTCAACCGCTGAAGAACGCGGATCGTCGTTTCCGGGGAGGTCCCGGACATCTCGCTCAATTCGACCCGGGTCAGCGGCAGCCGGGGGCCGAACTTATGGCAGAGATAGAGAAGCGCCGCAACGATCCGTTTTTCGGCGCTCTCCCGGGACAGAACCAGTTGGGTTTCCATGAACCGCAGTCTCTGTCCGAACACGAGGAGGATTTCCCGTGCCAGTTCCGGGCACCGTTCGATGGCTTTCATCATCACGGTTTTCGGAATCGAAGCGACCACGGATTCCCGGGCGGCGAGGATTTCGTTCGGGTACGTGCCGAAGAGCATGGCCGACAACCCGAAAACGTCGCCCGGCAGCAGGATCTCGATCCCCACGCGGTGCCCGTTCCAGCTGGTGCGGTGGATGCTGATCCGCCCTTTTAAAAGAACCCACAACTCGCGCGCCGGGTCTCCCGGGCGGCACAGGAATTCGCCGGCGGCGTAGGCCCGCACGCCGGAGGCCTCCGCCAGCTCCGCGGCCAGTTGTTTCGGGAGGCGGTGGAACATGGGCACGCGGAGACCGAACGTTTCGAGGAGCCGTGATTTCTCCGTCGCGCTCAACGTTCGGCGGGCGGACAGGAGTTTCGGGTAATAATCGGAGCGCATTCCCAAAGTATAACAAATGGGAGGGTCCGCCCATCGGGCCGTGTGGCGCAAGACATGATTAAAGCGGAAAGGCGTTGGAAGCGCCATGATGCTCGACGGTGTTTGGACATGACATCCGTCATGTCGCGGGGGAACGGAGGGCGCGGCCGGTTAACGGGAAGGTTTTTTGCGGGCGGGGATGGGTTTATAAAAAAGGTCCGCGAGGGGCTCGTCGTCGAAGGAGAAGAACGACATCTTTTCGTAACCCTGTTGCTCGGCCGTTTTCTCGATGAGAGAGGCGATGGACCCGGGCCGGCGGCTTCGCCACGAGTGAACGCCGACGAAGGCGGTGGTCGGCCCGGCCCGAAGGAAACGTTCGGATACCGCCGCGGCGGCGGGAATGTATTGGACTTGACCATGGGGCGCGGAGAGAAAACGAAGGGTGTTCCCCGCCGGCCGTTCCCCCTCCGGAAGGAAAACCTGCCGAAAACCCAGGCATCGGACGGTTTCTCCCAGCCCGGTCAATGTTGTGGAGTATTCGGCCCACCCGCCGGTTTCGGCAAGATGGGTCGTGTAGGTCCGAAGGACCGACAGGGAACGGGAAACGAAGAAAAAAGACAACAGGAGAAGAGGGAGATGCCGGCGCTTTCCCCGGGCAGGAAAGGAGCGTCCCCAAAAAACAGCGAGAAAGAGGAACATGAACGGCAAGAGGACGAAGAGGTAGTCGGTCCGGGGGTGGCTTACAAGGAAATTTCCGGAAAAGTGAAAGACGATCAGGGCGGCAAGGAATTGAAGAACCGGGGGGACGGAGGGGCGATGGAATAATGATTTCAAGACCACAAACAGGAGTGTGCTCCAAAAAATCGCAGGTCCCGCCAGGCGTATTTTCTGACGGTTCAGAGCGTCTTTCATGGGCGGGGAAGCCATGTCGTAAAAATAACCCGTGCCGTCGATCAAGCGATGGATGTTCCGAAAGCAGGCGGCGGCGTTTTTTTGAAAGCCGGAGGGATGCTCGGCCTGTCGTTGTGTCACGGCCGCCAGCACGTCCGCTCCGCGCGCGTATTCTATAAGGTAAGGCGTTCCCGCCACGGCGGCGAACAGGATCCCGGCCGCGGCCAGCGGGCGGGCGTTTTTTCGGAAGAAAAACAGGGAGCGGGGGAGGGTCAAGAGAAGCGCAAGGAAAAGAGAGGCATCAAAGAACACCGCCCAGACGCGGCATCCGGCGCCGAGCGCCAGAAAGCCGGCCGTCAACAGGAGGTCCCGCCATCGTCCGGAGGTCAGCCAGGCGTGGCCGAAGAAAAATGCGCCCAGCGTGAAGAAGAGCAGGATCGCCCCGGACTGGAGGCCGACCCGGGTCCCCGCAACGAACGTCGGGGCCAGGGCGAACAGGAGGGCGGCCGCGAAGGCCGTCCCGCGGTTCCGCGAGAGGCGGAAGGCCAAGCCGTAGAGGGCGGCGATGGTTCCGTGGGCGGCGAGAAGGGGCATCAGGCGCACGGCCCCGACGGAAGACCCCAGAACGAAAACGAAGGGCATGGAACAAAGGCCTTCGACCGGCCCGTGATATCCCGCGAAGAGGAATCTGAAAGGGCCGTGGACCATCCATCCCAGAAGGGGTCCCATCGGGCCGATTTCTTCGCCGTGAAGCCCCGGCAGGTCGATGCGCCACCAACCGAACAGGGAAAAGGCGAGGAGGGGGACAAGGAGCGGGAGCAGGTGCGACGTCCAGGGCTTCGTCGCCGGCGGAGGCGTTTGCGGGAGAGAGGGGTGCATGGGTTCGGATTATATCAAACCTGGCCGGCCGGCGGAAAAGGCGATGGGTGGCAAAATCGCCTGCGATTTTACACCCTCCCCTCGGCCCCGGCCGGGCGCTCCGCCGTTCAAATTCTTGTTGATATCGGAAAGGGGAAAAGATAAAGTAACCCGTCGCTTTTTTACCGCGATATTTCCGCAACATCAAGCCTGTGATATAAGGGTTGTTCTTCGAAGTCGGTAGCTCTGTCTTTTCATCGGCTTATAATGAAAACTTGGATCTTTCGGGGACGGTGCGTCCTGAGGTCTCGGCATTTATGAATGACATGCGTCTAAACAAGGCCGGGGCCGGGGTGTTCATCGATGGGTTCGAGCCGGCAGAAGCGCGTATCGAATGGGCGCGGTGCGCGCCAACATTCCGGGGTTGGGACTACCTGCTTTAGGATTTTGAACAGCGCCCGCCCGTAAAAAATCATCGAAAGGTTTTTATGACAACGCGGACATTTTTGAATCTCGTTATTGTTGGTCTCATGGCGGTTCTTCCAACCCTGACGATGGCCCAGGAATCCGGCACGGACGCCGTTCCCTTGACAACGCTCCGGGACGTCTATGTTTCGGCGCTCGCCAACAGCGAAAAAATCGCCATCAGCGAACAGTCCGTTTCTCAGGCCGAAGCGCTTTACCGACAGACGCGGGGCGCGAACCTGCCGGATTTATCGTTCCAGCACGACACGTTCTGGCAGCGCCGGAAGGACACACAACACACCGGGGCGTTTCAAATCCAAAAATATGGACTGACCGGATACCGCGAACTGGCCGCCCTGCGCGCCGGCCGCCATTCCATTGCCCAAGCGAAATACGACAAGCAGCGCGTCGAACAACTGCTCCTGGTCGACGTGGCCGGGGCATTTTATGGTCTTGTGGAAGCCCGGCAAAACGTCGCTTCGACGGAACGGCTGATCGCGTTGGCCAACGACCGGCTTAACGAATTGCGCGAACGCGTCCGCGTCGGGCGTTCCAGAAACGCGGAGCCCATCCAGCAGGATTATCAGATCACCGCGCTCCAGTCCCAGGGAGAGGAGCATAGCCGGTCGGTGGGCGCTTACGTGGATTTCCTGACCTACCTGTCGGGCCGGCCCGTGCAGCCGCCGCCGGCAACGGAGGTTTCCACGCAGACCTTTGTGCGGTCGTTGGAAAGTTATTTGTCGCGCCTCCATTCCCGTCCGGACGTTCAATCGGCCGAGGCCGCCGTGAGCGCGGCCAAGGGGGTCGTGGATTTCAGGCGGGGGGACTATCTCCCCAAAATCGATTTGGGGCTGAACCTTTATTCCTACCGGCCGAAGTTCTACAAGGAAACGAAATGGGACGCCTCGTTGGGCGTCAACGTTCCCCTCTGGGCCTGGGGCGCCAGAACCGGCGCCGTGGATTCGGCCCTGGCCGCTTTTCGTGTCCAGGAGCAAACGCTTCGGTTCGTTCTCCGCCAGGCGGATTTGGAAGTGCGCAACGCCTATCGCGATGTCTTGTCGGCGCAAAAACAATGTGAGTTGCAGGCCAAGGCCGTCGATCTGGCCCGCCGCGACTATGGGATCCAACTGCGGGACGACCGCCAGGGGTTGGTGACGAGCCTGGAAGTGCTCGAATCGCTGAACCGCCTCAACTTGGCGGAATTGTCCCTCACCAACTTTCAAGTTCAGTCCCGGCTGAACGCCATCAAACTGGAAATCGCGGCCGGGGCTCGCCCCGAGGAGGCGTTGAAATGATTTTGTCCGATCTGTCCATCAAGAAGCCCGTTTTCGCCTGGATGCTCATGATTTCATTGCTGTTGTTCGGCGGCATCGCGTTCCAGCGGATGGGCGTTTCGCAGAACCCGGACATCGATTTGCCCAACGTGAATATTTCGCTGAGCTGGGAAGGGGCCGCGCCGGAAGTGATGGAGAACGAGATCGTCGATCAGGTGGAGGAAGCCATCATGTCCGTGGAAGGCATCCGGAAGATCTCGTCCACGTCGCGCTACGGTTTCGCCAACGTGACCGCCGAGTTCGACCTCAGCAAAAACATCGACGTGGCGGTGCAGGAAGTCCAGACCAAACTCGCCGCCGCCCAGTACAACATGCCCCGGGACATGGATCCCCCGAGCATCCAAAAGGTGAATCCGGAGGACCAGCCGATCCTGTTCGTCGGCGTTTCCGGCACGCGTTCCTATTTGGAGATTTCACAGTACGTCCAGGACCACCTGAAGGACCGGTTCCAGACGATCCCCGGCGTGGGGGAAGTGTCCCTCCAGGGGTTCATCGAACCCAACTTGCGCGTGTGGCTCGACCCGTCGAAGATGCACAACCTGCAACTCACGGTGGACGACGCCGTCAGCGCCATCCAGGCGCAACATTCCGAACTGCCGGCGGGCGTCTTGCAGACGTCGCAGGCGGAACGCAACGTGCGCGTGATGGGCGAAGCCGCCACGGCGGAGGAGTTCAGCCGGATCTCGATCCCGACGCGCGCGGGGCAGGGGTTCCTTTGGAAGATGATCCGCCTTCAAGACATCGCCGAGGTGAAGGAAGGACTGGCGGACGTCCGGCGTTTGGCGAGGGCCGACGGCAAGACCGCCGTGGGCTTGGGCATTCGCAAGCAAAGGGGCGCCAACGCGGTGGAGGTGGCCGACCGCGTCAAGAAGAAGATCGCCGATATCCGCAAAGATCTGCCGCCGGGCATAGATATTTCCGTCAATTTCGATTCCACCACGTTCATCAAGGAAAACATTCACGAGCTCATCGTCACGCTGGTGCTGGCCGTTCTTTTGACGTCTTTGGTGTGTTGGCTGTTCCTGGGCGCCTGGACGTCCACCCTCAACGTTTTTCTGGCCATCCCCACGGCCCTGGGCGGGACCGTCATGGTCATTTATTTTCTGGGCTTCACGCTGAACACCATCACGCTCATGGCCATTTCTCTGGTGATCGGCATCGTGGTGGACGACGCCATCGTGGTGCTGGAAAACATCGTGCGCCACCGCGAGGAGGGGGAGACCCGGGTTCGGGCCGCCATCTACGGCGCGCGGGAGATCACGTTTTCCGTCATCGTCATCTCCAGCGCCGTCATCGCCATATTTCTGCCCGTGGCGTTCATGAAAGGCATCATCGGAAAATACTTCTACCAGTTCGGCGTCACCATATCGGTCGCGGTGGCTTTTTCGTTGTTGGAGGCCATTACGATCGCGCCCATGCGCTGCAGCCGGTTCTTGGAGGTGGGGCACGACACATGGATGGGAAGAAAAATGGACGTTTTCATGGCCCGGCTCACCAACGGCTATCACCGCTTGCTGACGTTTTCCCTCAATCATCGTTGGAAGGTGATTCTGGGGGCGGCGTTTGTTTTCCTCGTGTCTTTGGGCCTTGCCGGGAAACTTCGCTTCGAGATGCTGCCGTCCCAGGACCAGGGCGTTTTCATCTGTCGTTTGCAGACGCTCCCCGGGTCTTCCCTCGCTTTCACCGATAACGTGTACAAGGAGATGGAAAAGTTCCTGTTGTCCCGGCCGGAAGTGGAGCGGTTCCTCGGATCGGTCGGCGGCGGCAGCGGCGGGCAGGTCAACACCGCTCTCGTGTATTTGACCATGAAAGACCGTGAAAAACGGCCGATCGATCCGCAAAAAGGCCGCCCCTTGACCCAACAGGAGTTCATGCAGGTCGTGCGTAAAGAGGCCGGCGCCATTCCCGGCATGCGCCGGGTGGCCATTCAGGACCTTTCGCAGGCCATGGGCGGCGGCCGCGGTTTCCCGCTGGAGTTTTCCGTGATCGGGCCCGAGTGGGACAAACTCGGCGAATACGCCGAAGCGATCCGCGACCGCCTGCTCAAAAGCGGCCTGGCGATGGACGTGGATACCAGTTATCAGGTGGGGGTTCCGGAAGTGCGCGTCGTGCCGGATCGTCAAGCGGCGGCGGAACGCGGCGTCACGGTGACCGCCATCGCGCGCACCATCAATTCCAGCGTCGGCGGGGTGCGCGTCGGAAAATACACCAAGGGCGGGCGGCGTTACGACGTCCGTGTCAGCCTGACGGACGAGTTCCGCACCAAGACCAACGATATCTCCCGCCTTTTCGTGCGCAACGTGCGGGGCGAATTGATCCCGCTGTCGGCCGTCACCAAGGTTTTGGAAAAACCCACGCTGCTCGCCATCTCGCGCGAAAATCGCGAGCGCGCCGTCGCGGTGTTCGGCAACGTCGCGCCCGGCAAGTCACAGGCGATGGCGATGACCGCGGCGCAGAAGATCGCCAAGGAAGTTTTGCCGGAAGGCTATCGCATGGTTCCGGCGGGCAGTTCCGAGCAGTTCAAAGAGGCCTTTCAGGACCTCGTTTTCGCCCTGTTGCTGGGCATCGCCATCGCGTACATGATCCTCGGGGCGCAGTTCAACAGTTTCATCCACCCGTTCACGATCCTGCTGGCCCTGCCGTTCAGCATCTCGGGCGCCCTGGGCGCCCTCTGGCTGTCGAACCACTCGCTCAACATGATGAGCATGATCGGCATACTGTTGCTGATGGGCATCGTGAAGAAAAACTCCATTTTACTGGTGGACTTCACGAACGTGCGGCGTCTCGCCGGCAAAGGGGTGAGGGACGCGCTCTTGGAAGCCTGCCCGCTCCGGCTCCGGCCCATTTTGATGACGTCCCTGGCCATCATCGCCGGCGCCGTTCCCAGCGCGCTTACGTTGGGGCCGGGCGCCGAACTGCGCGCGCCCATGGGCGTGGCGGTCATCGGGGGCGTGTTTCTTTCCACGCTTTTGACCCTCTTCGTCGTTCCGTGCGCCTACAGCCTCGTGGTCCGCTTTGAATCCGAAAAAGAGGCTTCGCTCACACAAGAGGCCCTTCAAGCCTTGGGCGAAACCATGGAAAGCCCCTCCTGACCGAGGCGCTGGGAGCGCGATACAAAACGTAATTCGATTTTTCGGCAACGGGATTATTTTGAACGGAGTTGCCCCCGTTTATGGGGCGCTGTTAAAAGGAGGACCGCCGATTTTTTCGGGGACGCGGTCCTTAGGCTTCAATATTTCTATGTGCGATGTGAAAAAATAGGGGGATGACTATCGTATGGAACGCATGAACTTCGAGTTTTCCGACGCGATCGCCGGTGTTGTCACCGCTTTCGATAAAGCCAAAGGGGTTTTCGGTCTTAAAACGTATGATGGACGTGAGTTCTCCGTCAAGCTGACGCCCAGCACGTATGCCCGCGGTCCCCGCAACCTGGACGAAGCGTACGTGGATTTCACGGGCCAGCTCCACGACCATTTGGTTCCCGGCCGATATCTGTACGCGTACGGCGTTTTTTATCCCCAAAAAGGGACGCATGTTTTCGAAGCCAAAACGATCGATTTTCCGGGGAAAAGCGTCGACGAATACCGTTTTGAAGAGCCCGATTGGTGGATCAAACAGGCCACCAGCATCGCCGATTTTTTCATCCGGGCCCAGTTCCTGGGCAAGGAAATCGATTACCGCAACTACCGCACCATGTTGTCTCTCAGCGGCGCGCGCAAGGGCGACCATCGTCAGGAAACGGACACGATTTCACGCCTCGTCTACGGTTTTGCTTCCACGTTCCTTTTGACCGGCGAGGATCGTTTCCTTGAGGCCGCTGAAAAGGGGACGGCCTATCTCCGCGACCACATGCGCTTCTACGACACGGACGAAAACGTGGTCTACTGGTATCACGGTATCGACGTCAAGGGGGACGGGGAGCACAAGATATTCGCCTCGGAGTTCGGCGACGATTACGACGCTATCCCCATGTACGAACAGATCTACGCGTTGGCCGGCCCGACCCAGACCTACCGCGTGACGGGCGATCCATTGATCCTCAAAGACATCAAAATGACGGTCGACCTCTTCGACCGGTTTTTCCTCGACAAGCAGCGGGACGGGTATTTCTCCCATATCGATCCCATCACGCTCGACCCCCGCAGCGAGAGTCTGGGCCGCAATAAGGCGCGCAAGAACTGGAACTCGGTGGGCGACCACGCGCCCGCCTACCTCGTCAACCTCTATCTGGCCACGGGCGACAACCGGTACAAGGACTTCCTCGCCTACACCGCCGACTGCATCGTCAACCATTTCCCCGACTACGGACACAGCCCCTTCGTGAACGAGCGTTTCATGGAAGACTGGAGCCGCGACCTGACCTGGGGCTGGCAGCAGGACCAGGCCGTGATTGGACATAACCTCAAGATCGCGTGGAACCTCATGCGCATCAACAGCGCCAAGCCGGACAAGAAATATGTGGAACTCTCGAAGAAGATCGCCGAGCTCATGCCCAAGGTCGGCATGGACGTTCAGCGCGGCGGTTGGTACGACGTGGTTGAACGCGAACTGCGGGGGGATGAAGAGGTCCATCGCTTTTGCTGGCACGACCGCAAAGCCTGGTGGCAGCAGGAGCAGGGCATTTTGGCCTACATGATCATGTTCGGCGTGTTGAAAAATCCCGAGTATCTCAAGCTGGCGAGGGAATCGGCGGCTTTCTACAACACGTTCTTCCTGGACCACGACGACGGCTCCGTGTATTTCAACGTCCTCAACCACGGCATCCCCTACCTCATGGGGAACGAGCGCTTGAAAGGGTGCCATTCCATGAGCGGGTACCATTCCATCGAACTGTGCTACCTGTCGCAGGTCTACACCAACCTGCTCAGCACCGGGCAGCCACTGGAACTCTACTTCAAACCCGTCGTCAACGGCTTCGCCGACAGCGTGCTCCGCGTTCAGCCGGACATCCTTCCTCCGGGAAGCGTCCGCTTGGCCGACGTCTGGATCGACGGCAATCCCTGGAAAAAATTCGACGCGGAAAAACTCACGGTGGAATTGCCCACGCTGAACTATCGCCCCAAGATCAAAGTCCGTATGGTTCCGACCGGAAAATAAGGCGCCGGACATGGAACTGAAAATAGAAACGCGGGACGGCGTATCGGTCATCACTGTCGAAGGGAAGCTGGACGGCAACACGTCCGCGCAGGCCCAGGAGAAGATCATGCCCCTCGTTCTTCCCGGCGCCCGTCTCGTAATGGACATGTCTCGTTGTGATTATGTTTCCAGCGCCGGATTGAGAGTTCTCCTCTTGGTGGCCAAGCAGACCGCTTCCAGGGGCGGCAAGGTCGCTTTGGCCGGCGTCGGCGATGAGGTCAAAGACGTGATGGAAATGACCGGTTTCGGGGGGTTTTTCAAAAACCACCCCTCCGCCGACGAAGCTGTCCGCGCTTTGAAGGCCGGATAGGCGCATGCATCGAATCGACTCCCACCCGACGCATAAACACGCAAAATTTGATTTGCGCGTGGGGAAGCCTCTGCCGTTCGGGGCGACCATCGTTCCCGGGGGCGTCAATTTCTCCGTTTTTTCCAGGCACGCCGCTTCCTGCGAACTGGTTTTGTTCCGCAAGCATGAACCCCAGCCCTACGCGGTCATTCCTTTCCCCGACGAGTTCCGGATCGGCAACGTGTTCACCATGGTCGTTTTCGACCTGGATTATGAGGAACTGGAATACGGGTTCCGCATGGACGGGCCGTTCCGCCCCCAGGAAGGTCACCGGTTCGACAAAACCAAGATTTTGATGGACCCCTACGCCAAAGCCATCGGCGGCCGGGACGTCTGGGGAAAAATCCCCGACTGGAACAACGTGTATCCTCACCGAGCCCGCATCGTCTACGACGATTTCGACTGGGAGGGCGACCACCCTCTCGAAAACCCCATCGAAGATTTGATCATCTATGAAATGCACGTGAGGGGATTCACGCGCCATCCGTCTTCGGGTGTCAAACATCCGGGCACGTTCGCTTCCATCCGCGAAAAAATCCCATATCTGAAAAATCTCGGCGTTAATTGCGTGGAACTGATGCCCATCCATGAATTCGATGAGTTTGAGAACTCCCGGATTTCTCCGGTGAACGGCGAACGGCTGATGAATTACTGGGGCTACAGCAACGTGGGCTTTTTCGCCCCCAAAGCGGGTTTTGCCGCCACCGGAAAATTCGGCATGCAGGTGGACGAGGTGAAGGCGCTCATCAAGGAACTCCACAAAAACGGCATCGAAGTGATTCTGGACGTCGTGTTCAACCACACGGCGGAGGGGAACGAGCGGGGGCCGTACATCTCCTATCGCGGCATCGACAATAAAACCTATTACATCCTCACGCCCGAGGGGTATTACTACAATTTCAGCGGCTGCGGGAACACCTTGAACTGCAACAACCCCATCGTCCGCAACATGATTTTGGATTGCCTGCGCTACTGGGCGGCGGATTACCACGTCGACGGGTTCCGGTTCGATTTGGCCTCCATCCTCGGGCGCGATCAGAACGGCGCGCCCATGCACAGCCCGCCCCTGTTGGAAACCCTGGCGTTCGATCCCATTCTGGGCAAATGCAAGCTGATCGCCGAAGCGTGGGACGCGGGCGGCCTGTACCAGGTGGGGTCGTTCCCGTCGTGGGGGCGTTGGGCCGAATGGAACGGAAAATTCCGTGACGACGTGCGCAAATTTTTAAAGGGGGACGAAGGCGCGTTGGGCGGCATGGCACAGAGGCTTCAGGGGTCTCCCGACCTTTACCAGTCGGAAAACCGGGGCTCTCGCGCTTCGATCAATTTCATCACCGCGCACGACGGGTTCACGTTGATGGATTTGGTGTCCTATAACGGCAAACACAACGAAGCCAACGGCGAGAACAATTCGGACGGCGGCAGCGACAACCTCAGTTGGAACTGCGGATGGGAAGGGCCGTCGACGGATGAAGGGGTCCGGCGTTTGCGCGCAAAACAGATCAAGAACGCCGCGGCCCTCCTTTTGGCCAGCCACGGCACGCCCATGATTTTGGCCGGCGACGAAATGGGCAACACGCAGGGGGGCAACAACAACGCCTACTGCCAGGACAACGAACTTTCTTGGATCGACTGGCGCCTGTTGAAGGAGAACGACGAACTTTTTCAGTTTTTCCGGAAGATGATCGCTTTTCGAAAGGAACATCCGGCCCTCCGCTGCATCGATCTTTTGAACCGCGGGAATTCCAGCGGTTACCCATGCCTGTCCTGGCACGGACAGAAAGCCTGGAACTGCGACTGGTCTGCCGAGAGCCGGTGTTTGGCGATGATGCTCTGCGAGTCGGGGGCCTTGGCCGGCCGGCCGAACGATATGTTCCTCTATGTGGCCATGAACATGCATTGGGACATGCACGGCTTTGAGCTCCCCGTTTTGCCCGGGGGGTTGGCTTGGCACGTGTTTGCCAACACGGACATGCGGCCGCCCCACGATATTTGGGAAGTCGGACAGGAAAAGGCCGCCGAGAATCAAGGTGAATTTCTGGTGGGGCCCCGCTCCATCGTCCTATTGACGGGGAAACCCCGAACCTAATTAAAGGAGGTAGCTTATGGAATCAAGCTATTCGATGGAATGCAAGGATGGAACGGCGAAAATCGTTTTGACCGGACGTCTCGATGCCGCCAGCGCCCCGAAGTTTCAGGAAAAATTGCGGGAGTTGAGCGCGCAGAAAATTTCCAACCTGGTTTTTTTCGCCAAGGATCTCGAATATATTTCGAGCGCGGGCTTGCGCGTCATTATTTTCGCCAAGCAAAAACTCGGCGCCGACGCCAAACTCTATCTGATCGGAGCCCCGGCGGCGGTGTTGAACGTCATTAAAATGAGCGGCTTGGACAACTTCATGATCGTCCAGGATCAATACCCCGGTTGATCCGGATAAGAAGAGGACCCCCCATGGAAAGGAAAACCTTTCCGGCCGTTTTGGATAATCTGGAAGGCATGATCGCGTTCGTTCTCGAACATGCCGGAAAAGTGGGGTTTTCGAAAGAACAAATGGGCGAACTCCGGTTGGCGTCCGAAGAGGCTCTCGTCAACGTGGTCCGTTACGCGTATCCGTCCGGTCCGGGGAGCGTGGATGTGGCGTGCGGCCCCGTCGAGGACGGTCGCGGGATATGCATCGAGATTTCCGATTCGGGAATTCCGTTCGACCCGCTTTCGTTGCCGGCGCCCGATACCAACCTGTCCATGGAACAGCGAAAGATCGGCGGGCTGGGCATCTTCATGATTCGAAAAATCATGGACAAGGTCCTTTATCGTCGCGAGGGTGCCCGCAACGTTTTGACACTATACAAGAACAAATAGCCGAGGAGACGATATGGCTTCTGTGAAAAAAATAGGGATTCTGTTGGAGAATCGGTTCATTGACCAGGAGATCGTCTATTATTCGAACCGGTTCAAGGAAGAAGGGATGGACGTCGAATTCTTGACGCGTCTTTGGGGCCAGCCCCGGCTGACGTTCAAAGGGCTGGAACTTGGGATGTCGATGACGGTCGAGAAAAGCTTTGAAAACATGGACGACGCAACGCTCCGCTCGTATGCGGCGATCATTGTGCCCGCGGGGATGGTGGCGGACATGTTGCGGTACGCGGAAAAACCGGGCGATCTGGCTCCCGCCGTTCAGTTCATGAAACGGGTCATGGCGGAGAAAAAGATTCTGAAGGGACTGATCTGCCATGCGTTGTGGATCTTCGATCCCATTCCGGAAGTGATACGCGGGCGCAAGGTCACCTGCCACAACAACGTCATTGGCAGTGTCCGCAACACGGGCGCCCAATATGTGGACCAGGACATCGTTCGGGACGACGACCTCGTCACGGCGCGCACGGGGGGGCTCTTCGCGCCCTTTGCCCGGAAAATCATTGATTTGATTGCCCCCCGTGGTTAGGGGCGGTTTTGGCAATTAAAGGAGGAATCATGGCGGACGATATATATCGACATCACGAAAGCATTGAAAAGAAGGAGGCTTTCAAGGGTGTTTGGGGACAGTATCTGGGGGGTGGCCGCCGGATGAACGTGATGCACTGGAACTTCGTGGACGGCGTGTCCTTGCCGGAACACAGCCATGAGTCCGAACAGTTCGGTTACATCATCAAGGGCGGTTTTAAGGTGAAAATCGGGGCACGGATGGAAATCCTCAAGGCCGGTGACGCTTATTTTGTGCCGGCGAACGAACCCCATTCGTTCACTTCCGTCGGAGAAACTGAGGCCATCGATGTATTCAGTCCGTTGCGGGAAGTGAAAGGTTATACCGACAAGGTTTAGCGCGGCGATCGGGAAGAGTTGTAAATCGTTTTAAATTGAATAGAAAAGGAGATATGACATGGGCAAAAAAGTTCTCGTATTGGCGACAAATTACTCGGTCTGGGCGGAAGAATTGCAGGCGCCTTGGGATGCTTTGAAAAAAGCGGGACATCAGGTGACGTTGGCCACCTATTTGGGAAAAAAACCGCTCCCCATCAAGATCAGCATGGATCCCGAGTTCGTGGACGGCTATCAGAAGGTGAAGGTCAACACGCCGGAAGTCGTGAAACGGACCAAGGAACTCCTCGCCAACGGCGAGTGGGACAACCCCATAAAAATCAAGGACGCCAAAATCGAGGATTACGATGCCTTGGTGATGACCGGCGGGCCGGGAAACCCTCTCGATATCACGAACAACCCGGCCGTACATCGGATGATCCTTCACTGTGTGAAAAATAAAAAGGTGGTGGGGGCGATCTGTTATTCCGTCGGCGCGCTCGCGTTCACGCGGGATCCGAACAACGGCTACAAAAGCGTCATCTACGGCAAGACCGTCACCGCGCATCCGCGCAAATGGGATTTCGTGGATTTCGACCTGACCTACGATCTCCTCGGCGCGTCCCCCGACAACAAGGGAACGGACTTGATGACGCCGGGTTTCGCGATCCCCCTGCAGGACATCGTGGAAGACGCCGTCGGCCCCAAAGGCAAATGCATCTCCGACGATATGGCCACCCGGGAAAAGCCGTGCGTGGCGTATGACCACCCGTTCGTGACGGGCCTTTCGGTGGAGTCGTCCATCGCCTACGGGAAAAAATTGGTGGAGGTTTTGGCCAAGTAATGGCCATGGCGCAGCGAAAACCGAAAAGAGAGCAACGTCCGTCCTTCGGACGGAGCGCGAGGTCGTTTTGACCGGCGAGAACCGATCTCCGTCGGCCGCCCACATGGAGCAGGAGGTCCTCGAACTCGATCGTCAAAGGGGGGAGGCCCTTCAACGGAAGGACATCGCGTATCTCGACGACCTTTACGCCGAGGACTGGTCATACATCACGCCGTTCGGGTTCATGGTAACGAGCAAAAAAGCTTATCTCGAGTGGGTCAAGAACGCGGCGTATGAAACGCTCCGTTATGACGACGTCAAAGCCCGCGCTTACGGGAACGACACCGTCGTGCTGACGCTGAAAAATACCGTCGAAGCCAAGGGCGCGGGAGAATCCATCGGGGGCGCTTACCTGTACACGCGCGTCTACGTCAAAGAAAACGGCCGATGGAAGTTCGTGGCCCAACAGGGGACGCTGTGCCAATCGGCGAAAAAACAGGAAGTCCAAAGGAACGGGCCGTCATGACGCCACTGGTTGAAGTCGACGGACAGAAATGCCGAGGCTGCGGCTTGTGCGTGAGAGATTGTCCCTACGCAGCCCTCGTCCAGGAAAGCAAGGGGAAGCCGCCGCGTTTTTTGGAAGACGTGGGATGTCTGCGTTGCGGCCACTGCGTGTCGGTGTGTCCGACCGGGGCGCTGAGTCACGCGGAGTTGAACGCGGAAGACTTCGTTCCCGTGGAGCCCTCCGTCGACGACGACACCATGCAGAAGTTTTTGTCCTCGAAACGTTCCGTTCGGCATTTCCTGTCCCAACCGGTCGAAAGACAGGCGCTGGACCGGCTGCTGCGGGTGGCTTCCCAGGCGCCGTCCGACGGAAATTCGCAGGACCGGGAGTTCGTGATCCTTGACGACAAGGAGGCGATACAGAAAATAGAATCGGCCGTCCTGGACGGGTTCCGGGCGTTTGTGGCCCTGATGAAAACCAAGGGGATGCCGGAAACAAGCAAGGAAATGAAACGCTCCCGGGCTATCCTGGACGCGTTCGACAAGGGAGGACACCCCATTTTCCGTGGAGCGCCCTGCGTCGTTTTCGGGTGCGCTCCTCAAAAAGACGTTTTTTCCTGGTACAACGTGTGCGTCGCCATGGACTATCTCATGTTGCAGGCCCACGCCATGGGGCTGGGCAGTTGTATCGTGGGAATGTGCCTGTATGATCCGCCGCGTTTGGGGAAAATGCTCAATCTTCCCGAAGGCCATCAGGTCTATTCGGCGGTTGTTTTGGGATGGCCGGCGTTCACGCATCGCCGGACGGTTTCCCGGAAAAAGCCGCTGGTCTTGAAGTAACGGATTAACGGGAGATTCGGCTGGCGCCGCGGTGGTTCGCGCCATAAAATGGTGCTGACCTCCGCGCGAAAAGTGTTTTTCGGATGAAGAAGGTCGCCAAAGACTTGCGGAAAAGCGAAAGGATGGGAATACAACCATGAATATCGGAGACGTAATCGTTAAAACGCTGGAAGATATCGGAGTCGACACGATTTTTGGCGGCTCGGGACAGTCCGATTCGGACATTTTGTTCGCCCTGGAAAAGTCCAAAAAAATAAAGACCGTCATCATCCGCAACGAGCAGGCCGCTTCGTTCATGGCTTGCGGGTATGCGATGTTTTCCAACAAGCTCGGCGTGTGTTTCTCCACGGCCGGGCCCGGCGTCATCAACCTTTTCTCGGGAGTGGCGGTCGCCCTGTCTGATTCGTTGCCCATCCTTTGCATCTCGCCGTACGCCCCGAAGGAGTATCGCGGCAAAGGAGATCTGGGCGAAACCACGGGGCTACACCGCACGCCGGACACGCAAGCCATGTTCCGTGCGACCACGAAGGGGGCCTTCATGATCGAAAGGCCGGAACAGACCTGCGACATCCTCGAAGAAGCCATCAACCTGGCTTTTGAAGGCCGGCCCGGCCCGGTGAACCTGCACGTGGATTACAACATAATGAAGGTGGAGGTGCCCAACGTCCGCCCGATCAAGCTGGAGATCAGGCCCGTCCTGCCCCTGGCCAAAAACGTCGAACAGTTCGCCGATGCGTTGGCCGGACTCCTGGAAAAAAAGAAGAAGGTCGTGGCGCTTTTGGGCTACGGCTGCGTGCGCAGCGGGGCCGAAAAGGAACTCCTGGCGTTCGTGGAAAAATTCCAAATCCCGTTTATGACCACCATGGACGGAAAGGGGATGCTGCCGGAAGACCACCCCCTGCATTTGGGGATGACCGGCATTTCCGGGGACCTCGGGGCCAAGCGGGCCTTCAAGGAAGCCGACGCCGTGATCGCCATCGGCAATTCTTTCGCCAAGTGGTCCACCTGGATGTTCAATAAGGACCTTTTCGCCGATAAGCTCCTGTTCCGGATCAACATCGATCCCCACGAGATCAGCCGCTACTATCAGGCGGACTATTACATGGTCTCCGACGTCAAACCGGCGATACAAAAACTTAACGAAAGCCTGGGGCGTCGCGTCAGCCGGGTGGAAAAAGCGGCAATGCCCGTCGAAAAAAAATTCGCGGATGAAAAGATCGATCACAAGGGGCCCAAGATCCATCCGGGCCAACTCGTTCAGGAAATATCCAAGCACCTGCCGGAAAAAAGCATTATTCTGGGTGATGCGGGCGCGCACATGCTCTGGCTGGCCGCTTATCTGAAACTCACGAAGGGTCAGAACTACCAGAACCCGGGGAGCTTCGGCCCCATGGCGGTCAACGTGAATTCGTCCATCGGCATCAAATGCGCCGTGCCGGAACGCACGGTCGTCGCCGCCGTGGGCGACGGGGACTACCAAATGGCCGGGTTCGAGCTGATGACGGCCGTGGAGAACAAGATCCCCGTGGTGTGGGTCATTTTCAACAACAACGAATTCAACATCATCAAGATGTTTCAATTGCGGATCCGGAAGGCCGAAGTGTTCAATCGCTTTTTGAATCCGAATTTCAAGGCGTACGCCGAGGCGTGCGGCGCGCTGGGTTTTCGTGTCGAGAAGATCGAGGACTTCGCCCCGGCGTTCCAGAAGGCATTGGCGTCCGGCAAACCGGCCTTGATCGACGTGGTCGTCGAACCGGATATTTATCCGCCGTTCAATCCCTACAACGAGCCGGCGAAGCCCTGAAGACGGGATCCGCCATGAACGACGAAAAAGCGGCCCAAAGGAAACTGTTCCTCCGGTTCATTGTCCATCAACTGGTCACGACGGCGGTGTTCATCGTCGGGATCGTGGCGTGTTATCAGGGCGCCGTGCGGGGGATCCCCTGGCTGGGTCCCGCGGTGGTCGCGTTGCTCGCGGTCATCCATTTCGCCGGGAGAAAAAACCGCCGTCAGCAAATGAAGGTCGTGCTGCTGGTGGGGGGGATCGGTTTTCTGACGGAAACGATCATGATCGCCGCCGGGTTGTACACGCCCGCGGAATCCACCCGCTTCCTTTTGCCCGCCCCCCTGTGCCCTCTGTGGATACTGGCCTTGTGGATCAACTTCGCTCTGAAGATGGGGGATTATCTCTGGTTCATGCAGGGCAGGATCATCCGCGGTTTCGTGGTGGGTTTCCTTTTCGGCGTGGCCATTTTTCACAACGCGTCCGTCATGGGCGTGGGGACGCTCAATTACGGGAAGACCAGCCTGTTGTTGGCGGCGTTTGTTTGGGGGCTCATCGTCCCGGTTTTGTTCCGTATCGCCGGCAAGATGCTGGCGGCGGCGCCGCCGGCCGGCGTGAGTGTGGCGAAAGCCTGAGATGCGGACGCGGAAATCCGTGGACTTGAAAATTTCCAAAAACGAACGAGATTTGAGGGGGGATTTATGAAAAAACTATTAAAGATAAGTTTGGTTGTCGCGTTGGCGTTGAGCGGAGGGACCGGTTTCCTCGGAGCGAAACCGAAGGAAGCCGGACTTTTCCCGAAGATGGTGAAGGTCCCGGCGGGAAGTTTCGCCATGGGGTATATTTTCCCCAACGGCTTGCGCCTGGGTTTTCCCGTGCATAAGGTGACCCTGACCCGTTCGTTTGAAATGGGCAAATTCGAGGTGACCAACGCCGAGTTTTGCGATGTGCTCAACTACGCCCTGGAAAAAAAATATCTATCCGGCGATTATCAAAACAATGTCACCGTTCAGAATGCCCAGGGGGACTCGCAGGAACTGCTCGACTTGAACGCCAACTTCAAGGGAATCAAATGTGAGATTTCGTTTGACGGCAAGGCTTTCGTCGTCGAAAAGGGGAAGGAGAAAAGACCCCTTGTTTATGTCACGTGGAACGGAGCGGCCTTTTACTGCAATATGCTCAGCGAACGGGCCGGACTGGATGCGCTGTACAATTTGACCGATTGGTCCTGCGCCGTTTACGGCAAACACGGCTACCGGCTCCCCACCGAGGCGGAGTGGGAATACGCGGCCACGCACAACGATGGGCGGATTTTTCCGTGGGGCAACGACTATAAGCCTGAATTCATGAACTTCGGACTTTCCGTCGGACACACCACCGACGTCGGCAGCTACGAGGGCGGCAAGAGCGCTTTGGGTCTGTACGACATGGCCGGCAACGTCGAAGAATGGGTGAACGACTGGTACAGCACTTACACACCGGAGGACCAGACCGACCCGACGGGCGCCGCCGACGCCGTCTATAAGGAGAAGCGCGGGGGTAGTTGGTATAAGGACGACAACAATTTCGCCTTCTGCGCTTACCGTTACGATACGAACTACACCTACACCTATTTTTTTGACATCGGGTTTCGCGTCGTAAAAATCTGAAGCGGAGAGATTTTCGGGAAAAAGCGATCTCAACAATCGAGAGAGGGAGAACCGGAGGCCGCATCCCCCTTTAGCGGGATCCGTGTTCTGGGGTAAACGCGATGCTTAAAACCATTATCGATATCTCCGTCAATCTGACGGAATTCATCTGTGTTTTGATGGTTGTGGTCTACATTATGATCAACAACCGTCTTTATTCCATAGATCAGGAAAAGATAACCATTCGGAATGGGATATTGTTGAGCCTGATTTTCGGGATTTTCTCCATCTATGGAACGTTGGCCGGGTTCAATATTTTCGGCGCCTACGCCAACACCCGGGACCTGGGGCCCGCCCTCGCCGGGTTGGTGGGGGGGCCTTTCGTCGGCTTGGGAGCGGGACTGATCGGGGCGACGCATCGCTATTTCATGGGCGGGTTCACCGTCATTCCCTGCACGGTCTCCACCGTTCTGGCCGGTCTCGGGGGCGGCCTGGTGTACCTCTATAAGAAGAGGCGGATCGTGACCCCTTTCCAGGGATCGATTTATATGGCCCTGTTTGAGTTTTTCCATATGGGGTTGGTGCTTCTCCTGGCGCGTCCCTTCGACCAGGCCATGGTTTTGGTGGAAAACATCGCGTTCCCCATGGTTTTCGCCAACGCTTTCGGCATGTATGTTTACGGCTTCATCATCGTGAATTACAGGAGACAGCAGGAAACCGCGGCCGCCAAGGACCGGATCGAAGGCGAATTGAAGGCGGCCCATGAAATACAGACGTCCATGCTGCCTCGGACGTTCCCGCCGTTTCCCGACCGCAAGGAATTCGATCTGTACGCCGTGATGTACCCCGCCAAGGAGGTGGGAGGCGACTTCTATGATTTCACCCTCATCGACGATCGGCGGCTCTATATGACCATCGGCGACGTTTCCGGCAAGGGGGTCCCGGCCGCCTTGTTCATGGTGATCGCCAAAACGTTGTTGAGGACCGAGGCCCTCAAGGGCAGTTCCCCGGCGGCAATTTTGGCCGCCGTCAACAAAATTCTATCTCCGGACAACGAAGCCTGCATGTTCGCCACGGTCTTCTGCGCCGTTTTGGACATACGGACGGGCGAGATGGAGTTCGCCAACGCGGGACACAACCCGCCGCTTCACGCGGCTTCGGAAAGTCCCTTTGAATTCATCGACGTCAACAGGGCTTTTGTGCTCGGCCCTCTTCCAGAAGCCAAATTCGTCGATCAAAAGTTGAAACTGAATCCGGGCGATTCTTTTTTCCTCTACACGGACGGCGTGACCGAGGCCATGGACCCGTCCGGCCGCCAGTTCACGGATGACTGTTTGAAGGAGACGATCTCGGAACGGAAGGGGGCGGACGTGGCGGCCGTGGTCCGGAATGTGTTGGGGGATGTCCAAGCTTTTGTCAAAGATGCTCCCCAGTCCGACGATATCACGATGCTGGCCTTGAAATTCAATGGGTAAGACGTCGGCCCTCCTCAAAATCGGCTGGCTGATCGTTTCGCTCGTCGCCGCCGCGGCCCTGGCGGTGGTGGTCGGCGTTTGGCGACCCCAGGAAAACGTGAACGCTCTGTGGCTGGTGGTCGCGGCCTTGTGTATCTACGCCCTTTCCTACAGGTTCTATTGCTCTTTCATCGCCTCGAAGGTCCTCGCCCTCGATTCCAACCGCATCCCGCCCTCGTTCCGTCTGAAAGACGGGATGGATTACCAGCCGACGCCCCGCTGGGTCCTTTTCGGGCATCACTTCGCAGCCATTTCCGGAGCCGGCCCCATCATCGGTCCCACCTTGGCCGCGCAATTCGGCTACCTTCCGGGATTCCTGTGGATACTCATCGGCGCCACATTGGGCGGCGCCGTGCACGACATGATCATCCTGTTGGCCTCGGTCCGACGGAACGGCCACTCCCTGGCGCAGATCGTCAAAGAGGAACTCGGTGTTGTCAGCGGCATGGCCGCCGCTTTTGTCATCCTGTTCAACATCATCGTGGCCGTTTCCGGCTCGGGGTTGGCGGTCATCAACGCCCTTGCGGGCAGTGCGTGGGGCACCTTCACGGTTTCCCTGACCATTCCCATCGCCATCGCCATGGGTTTTTATCTTTTTAAATTCAGACCGGGAAAGATTAGGGAAGGAAGCATCATCGGCGCGCTCCTGTTGTTGGCGGCGGTTTATGCCGGGCGGTTCATCCCCGATTCGTCGTTGGCCCCCTTCTTCACTCTTTCGCGGAACCATCTCATCCTTTTCATCGGCGCGCTCAGTTTCCTCTCCTCGGTTTTGCCGGTCTGGGTGCTCCTTTGCCCGCGCGATTACATCTCCACCTATATAAAGATCGGCACGTTCCTTCTCCTCGTGGTGGGGATATTCATCATGTCTCCGACCCTGCAGATGCCCTCGGTGACGCGGTATGCCTCCGAGCCCGGCCCCATCATTCCGGGAACGGTTTTTCCGTTCCTTTTCATCACCATCGCCTGTGGCGCGATCTCAGGGTTTCACGGATTGATTTCTTCCGGGACGACGCCCAAGATGGTCATGTCCGAAGCGGACATTCCGTTGATCGGCTACGGCGCCATGCTGACCGAGAGCCTGGTGGCCGTGACGGCGCTGATCGCCGCCAGCATCCTGATCCCCGGCGACTATTTCGCCATCAACGCCCCGATTCCTTTCGACCAGCTGGCCGCGCTGGGATTCCCCGTCGGAAAAATAACGGAGTTTTCGCAACAGGTCGGCATCGAATTGGCGGGCCGGCCCGGCGGGCCGGTGTCTTTGGCGGTGGGCATGTCCGCCATCCTCTCCGGCATTCTGGGCGGCGCCGCGTCGATGCCTTATTGGTATAACTTCGCCATCATGTTCCAGGCGCTCTTCATCCTGACCTTGGTGGACACGGGCACCCGCGTGGGACGGTTCATCCTTCAGGAAATCGGCGGCGCCATTTACAAGCCCATCGCGACACACCGGACGGCCTTGAATATATGGATCACCAGTTTCATCATTGTTTTTTTGTGGGTCTACCTCATCCATGCGGGAAGCATCTCCACCATCTGGCCCATGTTCGGCGTGGCGAACCAGCTTCTGGCCGCCGTGGCGTTCGGCGTGGGGACGACCCTCATCATCAAGTCCGGCAAGGCGAGATACGCCTGGACGACCTTGATCCCCATGGCGTTCATGTACGTCACGACCTTCACGGCCGCTTGGCAACTGATCGGCGTTTTCTCGGCAAAAGCGGCGCGGGCGTCGACGGGCGCGGAGGCGCTGAACCTCCGGATCGACCAGTTCCTGATTGTCACCATGGTCCTCCTCGCCATACTGATTTTGGCGGACATGTCTTACAAGTGGCATGGATACCTCAACGGCACCAGAGATCCCAAATTGAGCGAAGTGGCGTGAGGGAACATTTCTGTCCGGAAGCCTTCCCGTTTCAGGGGAAGGGCGGGATGGGGATTGAGATCTGTTTCGGCTTATAAAAGGAGATGTTTATATGACACGAAGAACCAATAGAAGAAAATGCGTATGGATGGCAATAATGGGGCTGATCGTCCCCGGGGCGGCGCGTGCTTTGGACGTGACGCTTTACGGATTTGTGCACGTGGACACCGTCTATATGGACACTCAACAGATGTTCCGCGACAACGGCGACCGGGTTTTCTATGTCACGGGCAGCAAAGGTGAAAACTTCAATATCCACGCGCGGCAGACCCGGTTCGGACTGAAAGCCGCCAAGGAAGAGGACGGATACAATCTGTCCGGCGCGGTGGAAATGGATTTTTACGGGGACGAAAGCCAGGTGGCCAGCAACGAGATCAGCAACGGCATCCGCATGCGGAAAGCCTTCGTCAGCGCCCAGCGCGGGCCGCATGTCGTATTGGCCGGCCAAACGGCCGACGTCGTCTCGCCGCTGCTTCCCGACACGTTCGATTTTTCCCTGGGCCTGTATTCGGGCAACATCGGTTTCTGGCGGCCGCAAGTCCGGTATGAGAACTCGTCCTTCGGCCCGTTCCGTTTTCAGGCGTCCATCAATCGCGCCTACAGCCGGCGTGAAAACATGGCCCGGCCCGACGGCCAAGCGCGCATCGGTTACCAATCCGCGCACCTGGACGCGGGGGTCAGCGGTCTGTATGGACGCGAAAGCCAAACCGCCCATCCCCTCCCCGCCGCCGGCGCCAAAGGGTCCGTCGATGCCGGCGCGTTGGACTTGAAGGTCAAATGGGGGTCTCTGGTTTTCAGCGGGGAGGCTTATACGGGCGAAAACATCGCCGACTATTTCGGCCTGTCCGGGTTCAAACAAAAAGAGGACGGCGGCTGGGCGGAGATTAAATATCTCCAAACCCGATGGAGCGCCGCCGCGGGGCATGCCCGCGTCAAACTGCGCGATGGCGCGACGATCCCCCTGAACACCAATCTGGAAAACCGAAAAACGTACGGCAACGTCCGTTACAATCTTACGAAATCCCTCAGCACGGGCCTGGAATACACGTATTTGGAGGCGATCTACAAAGACCAACCCGAGGCAAAACGATATTTCGCGAACCGCTGGAACTGGATGGTCCATTACGAGTTTTAAATGGGTTTTTGAAATCTTTTGATAGAAAATTCCAGAAGAGCGTTATGACGGGCTCGATCTTATCGGGAGCGGATCGCGGCCGATCGGTTGAGCGGCCCGAAGGGGATGGGGGGCCGCGAGTTTGCGCGCCGGAAAATCGGGGAAGGAGGCCATTCGGGGCAATTTTTTCGTCGATTTTCTACGGATACTGGGACACAGCAGCGTTGTGGTCTCCGAGCGATAATGCGGACATCTCTCCACGGCGGACTTGCAAGAGGTCGCGGATGAGATTGGCGGAGTGGGGGCGGCCGTCCCATCGATTTGCAGTGAATTGGCAGTCGCTCAAAACGCGCATGGACAAAGGATTCCATAAACGATAGGATTTTTCGATACGAATTGATTTGGGGGTGGATGGCACCCGCGCGCGCTCCGAGGAAGCTTCGTTTCCTGCTCGGTGCAAATACGGCGCCGAAGCGCTTTGGATGCCGGCAGCGCCCCCGAGGGGCGACTCCCCTGCTGGTTTTATTTGGGAATACCGTGCACCTTGAGCACTCTCCTCGAAAGCTTTGCTTTCGGTGAGGCGCAAAAGCGGCGCCTCAGTGCTTTCAGGTGCCACGGCTGGCCGCATGGCCAGCATTCCCGTGGGAAAGGTGGCCGAGCTGGCTTAAGGCGGCGGATTGCTAATCCGTTGTACGGGTGTAAGCCCGTACCGAGGGTTCGAATCCCTCCCTTTCCGAATTTGAAGACCATCGGACATGGAGGAGGCGGACGTGTTGCTGTGGGTTCTCGTTGCGGTTCTGGCGCTCCTGATCGTGGCGCTGGCCGGCCTTCGCCGCGCCGGTCGGCTGGAGCGGGAACAGGGCAATAAATACATTCGCCGCCTGGAGGACACCCAGGAGTATCTGCAGCAGCACGTGGCGCGGCTGGACACCCTGGTGGCCATGTTGGCGAGTCTCTATCGGCTCGGCATGAGCGGCACGGGGCCGGCCAATCGTCGGGAACTGTGCGACACCATCGTGCAGAACGCCTGTCGGCTGGCGCAGACGAAAATCGGTTCGTTGATGCTCCTGACCCTCGATGGAGAAACGCTGGAGATCTCGGCGTCTCAGGGGTTGTCCGTCCAGGACGCCGCCACCCGGTTGCGGGTGGGGGAAGGGATCGCCGGCCGGGTGGCGCAGACCGGCAAAACGATTTACGTGGAGGACATCCGCTCCGACAAGCGGTTTCTCCGGTCCACCCAGTCCGGGCTGGAAACGCAGGCCATGGTGAGCGTGCCGTTGCGGGTGAAGGACCGGGTGATCGGGGTGTTGAACGTCAACGCGGAGTCGGCCCGATTTTTCGAGGAGCGGGAAATCCGCCTGCTGGGAATTCTGGCGGACCAGGCGGCGATCACCCTGGAAAATTTCGAACTCTACGACAGTCTCCGAAAATTCAACATCGATCTGATGCAGACGCTCCTGCAGGCCTTGGAGGCCAAGGAGGCGAACGTCCAGAAGGCGCCGAGCCGGGCGCATGAACATGCCCGGGCCATCGCCCAGCAGTTGGATTTGCCGGAACAGATGATCCAGTACGTGGAATACGCGGCGATGATGCGCGGCATCGGCAAGCTCGGCATCGTGGATTCCATTCTGAGAAAACCCGGCAAGCTGACCAGCGAGGAATACGCCCTCGTCAAGAAACATCCCAAGATCGGCTCGCAGATCATCTCCCCCATGTCGTTTTTGGCGCCCGCGGCGCCGATGGTCCTTTATCATCAGGAGTGGTACAACGGGCAGGGCTACCCCGACGGATTGGCGGGGGAGGAGATTCCTCTGGGCGCGCGGATCGTGTCCGTGGTGAGCGCCTGGGAGGCGATGACGTCGGACCGGCCCTACCGGAAAGCGCTTTCCCGAGAGGCCGCCATCCAGGAATTGAAACGAGGCGCGGGAAGCCAGTTCGACCCGAAGATCGTCGACGCGTTCCTGCGGTCCCTGGAGGCCGAGGAGAAACGCCACCCGTCGGCCGTGGCCTGAGGAGTTTGACAGTGCCGCTTTTCGTGCTGGCCACGCCCATCGGCAATCTGGAGGACGTGTCGCCCCGGGCGCTGAAGACGCTTTCCGAGGCGGACGTGGTCGCCTGCGAGGATACCCGCCGGACCTGGCAGCTCCTGGCCCATTTCGGCCTGCGCAAGACCGTGGTGCGATACGACAATTTCGTTCATCGCCGGGAGACGCCGCGGCTTTTGGAGCGCCTGCGGCGCGGCGAACGCGTGGCGCTGGTGACCGACGCCGGGACGCCCGGCATCTCGGACCCCGGAGGGCGGCTGGTGGCGGAGGCGGTGAACGCTTCCGTCCCGGTGGTCCCGATCCCCGGCCCGTCGTCGGTGACGGCGGCGCTGTCGGCGTCGGGGTTGCCGGCGGACGAATTTTCGTTTCTGGGTTTTCTGCCTCGCCGCGCCGGCCGCGTGAAGAAGGAATTCCAGCGGGTCGGCGCCGACCGCACGGTGGTTTTCATGGAGTCCACGTTCCGCCTGAAGGCCGCCCTGTCCGCGGCCCGGGACGTGTTCGGCAACGTCCCGGCGGTGATCGGCCGGGAAATGACGAAGCTGCACGAAGAGTTCATTCGGGGCCGGCTGGACGACGTTGTTTTGGAACTGGGCCGCCGCGAGACCGTCAAGGGCGAGGTCATCGTGGTGCTGTCGCCTCAACTCAAAGAGACATAACGGGGAGGTTTCCTTGATCAACGTTTCTGTCGTAGGGGCCACCGGGTACACCGGGGCGGAACTTTTACGAATCCTTTTGAACCACCGCCATGTGAAGGTGAAGCACGTCACCTCCGAATCGTCCGCCGGCAAGCGGATCGACGAGGTGATTCCGTCTCTCCGGAAGAAATACGACCTCGTCCTGGAAAAGCCCGACATCGCCCGGTTGGCCAAAGAGTCGGACGTGGCGTTTTTCGCGCTGCCCCACGGGGTGGGGGGAAGGGCCATCGCCGAGTTCCTCCGGCACGGCAAGAAGGCCGTCGACATATCGGCGGACTTCCGGCTGAAGGACGTGAAGGCGTACGAAAAGTGGTATGGCGTCGAACATCCGGCGCCGGACCTCCTCAAAAAGGCCGTGTACGGGTTGCCGGAGCTGTGGCGGGAACGGATTCGGTCCGCCGCGCTGGTGGCCAATCCGGGCTGTTACGCCACCGCCGCCACGCTGGCGCTGCTTCCGCTGTTGAGGCACAAATTGGTGGACGAGGACTCGTTGATCGTGGACGCCAAGTCCGGCGTTTCCGGCGCGGGGAAAAAGCTGTCGTCGATGTACCACTTCTCGGAGGTGACGGAAAATTTTCAAGCCTACGCCGTGGCGCATCACCGGCACACCCCGGAGGTGGAACAGACGCTTTCCGAGACGACGGGCCGACCCACGCGGATCACTTTCGTGCCCCACTTGGTCCCCATGAACCGGGGGATTCTGGCGGCGGCCTACGCCACGCTGAAGAAAAAGACGTCGGCGGCCGCGGTGCGGGCGGTTTTTGAGAACGACTATGGCCGGGAAAAATTCGTCCGGCTCCTGGCCGGGGAAGAATGGCCGCAGACGAAGAACGTGGCCCACACGAATTACTGCGACATCAATCTGAAAGTGGACGAGCGGACCAACCGGGTGGTGGTCCTGTCGGCGCTGGACAACCTGGTGAAGGGGGCCTCCGGCCAGGCGGTGCAGAACATGAACCTGATGTTCGGCTTCGACGAAGGTGAGGCTCTCTGAGTGGCCGGTGATCTGCCGTTGAAAAGATTGTTGGCCCTGGCGAAGGCCCGCCCGGCGGCGCTGAAGAACTCCGCGTTGCCCAAGGGTTTTTCCGTTTTCGGCGTCCGGTGCGGCATCTCGTCGAAACCGGGGAAAAAGGACATGGCGCTCTTCTATTCCGCTCGGCCCGCCGCGGCCGCCGGGGTTTTCACGCGCAACCGCGTGGTCGCCGCGCCGGTGTTGCTCAGCCGGCGGCATCTTCGGACGGCGGGGTCCGTCCGGGCGGTGATCGCCAATTCCGGCTGCGCCAACGCCTGTACCGGCGCCCGCGGCCTGTCGGACGCCGCCTCCTCGGCGCGCACGGCGGCCCGCGGACTGAACGTGGCTCCGGCCCAGGTGTTGGTGGCTTCCACCGGCGTGATCGGGCGATATCTTCCTCCGGTCCCGCTGAAGGCCGGCGTGGACGGACTCGTGGATCTCGTTCGGGCCGGCCGCCCGTCGTCCGTCGGGGCCGCCCTGCGCGCCATCATGACGACCGACACGCGTCCGAAGGCGGCGCTGGAACGTTTTTCTGTGCGGGGAAAAACCGTGACCGTGTGGGGATGCGCCAAGGGGGCCGGGATGATCCATCCGGACGTGGCCACCATGCTGGTTTTTCTCCTGACCGACATCGCGCTCCCCGCGGCGGCCCTGCGGAAGGATCTGCGGGAGGCGGCCTCGGCGACGTTCAACCGGCTGACGGTGGACGGCGACACCTCCACCAACGACAGCGTTTTCCTGTTGGCCAACGGCGCGGCCGGCGTGGGGGGGAGTTCGGCGGGGGCGCGGAGGAAATTTCAAGAGGCGCTTGACCGTGTCTGTTTGAGCCTCTCGGCGCAGATCGCCGCGGACGGCGAGGGCGCCACCCGCACGGCGTGGATCTTCGTGGAGGGCGCCGCCCGCGAGGAGGACGCGGCCCGGGCCGCGGCGACCATCGCCACCTCTCCTCTGGTGAAGACCGCGCTTCACGGGGCGGACCCGAACTGGGGCCGCGTGATCGCGGCCCTCGGCCGGGCCGGGGTCCCCTTCGATCCTTCCACGGCGGAGATCCGGTTCGGCGACGTGGTGGTGTTCCGCCGGGGAGCTCGGGCGGCTTTTTCCGAAAAAGCGCTCCATAAGATACTGAAGAAGGACACGGTGGTCATCCGCGTGGATCTGCGCCGGGGCCGAGGGCGGGCCCATTACGTGACCTGCGATTATTCCAAAGACTATATTTCCATCAACGCCGACTACACCACGTGAGCCGGGCGGAGTCTCCCCTCCCAGAAGAAAAAAAGTGTCCCGGATTGTTCCCCTGAAAACGAAGGTCATGAAGGTTGCGGGCCGCGGGGCCTTGCGGACGGAGGAGCGGACCGCCGTGCAAACGGCGGTGGAGAGTCTTCGGTCCGGCGGGCTGGTCGTTTTCCCGACGGACACGGTCTACGGTCTGGCGGCCGGCGCGTTCCGCCCGGAAGCCATCGGCCGGATCTACCGCCTGAAGGGAAGGTCCTATAAAAAGCCCCTGCCGTTTCTGGTGGCGCATCTCGACCAGGCGCGGGCGCTCGTCGAACCGATCCCCGCCCGGCTGCGCCGCCTTCTGGACCGCTACTGGCCCGGGCCTCTCACGGTCATTTTCAAAACGTCCCCGCTCGGCCGCTGGGTCGCCGGCGGGAAGGACACCATCGCCGTCCGCATCCCGAAGCACCGCGTGGCCCTGGAACTTTTACGGGAGTTCGGCCAGCCGTTGGCGACCACCAGCGTGAACATTTCCGGCGGGACACCGGCTCGCAGCGGAACGCAGGCCCGGACGTTCTGCAGCGGAAAAGTCGGCGTCGTTTTGGACGCCGGCCGGTGCCCGGTGGGGGAGCCCTCCACCATCCTGGACGCCTCCACCTATCATTGGGTTCTCCGGCGTGAAGGGGCGATAAAAGAAAAAGAACTCCTGAAGTATCTGCGCGGCCGGTAGGTTTTTCGGGAGGGGCGGGCGTCGGTTGAAAATTTGTTACACTTCCCTCATTGTCGAAACGGTGCCGGTGCCGAATATCGAATGACCAATCCCGAATCCATCCTCCTCAGCGTCGTCGTCATCACCCATAAACGGTTGGAGCCTCTGGTGCGATGCATCGGAAGCGTGGAGGCGTGTCGGCCGCCGCTGCCGGGGGAGATTGTTCTCGTCATCAACGGCGCCGACGCGGAGACGCGGGGCTGGGCGGAGAAACACGCGGCGTCGCGGCCGGATTTTCGCTGGGTGGAACTGGAACGTTCCTCGAAAGGCCGCGCCCGCAATCTCGGCGCGCTCTCGGCGCGGGGAGAATGGGTCTATTTCATCGACGACGATGTGACGGTGCCGCCGGACATCTTTTTTCGGATGCGGGAGGAGATGGAAGCGGAACCGGCCGCGGGGGTGATCGGCGGACCGAACAGCACGCCGAAAGACGCCACGCCGTTCCAGCGGTGCGTGGGGCGGGTGTTGACGTCGTGGCTGGGCACGGGCCGCATGCGGGCGCGGTATCGTCCCTTGGGTCGCCGGCGCGCGGCCGACGACGGTGACCTGATCCTGTGCAACCTGATGTTCCGGCGGGCCCTCTTTCAGGCCGGCCGCCCCGCGTTTCCCGAGGACTTCCACTATAACGAGGAGAACGTTTTGCTGACCCGCTTGAAGAACGACGGGGTCCGGTTGGTGTATTCTCCGGCGCTGGAGGTTTTTCATGAGCGCCGGAACGGGTGGGGCGGATTTTTGAGGCAGGTCTGGCATTCCGGCGTGGGCCGGGGACACATGTGGCGGCGCGTGCCGGGGAGTTTCCGGGCCGTCTGCGCCGCGCCGAGTCTGATGGTGGTGTATCTTCTGACGCTTCCGTGGGTCCGCCCGGGGGCGATCTTCCTCCCGTTGGGGGTATACCTCGGGTTTCTGGGGTGGGAAATGGCCCGGGCGCTGTGGGAAGACCGTCTTGGCGTGAAAGGCGCGGGGTGCGTCGGCCTGTTGATTTCGGGAGCGCATATGACGTACGGCGCGGGATTGGTGTGCGGTTTCCTCCGGCCGGGGTTGAATTCGCCGTCGGCAGGACGGGACACATGAAGCTTTTTTTGGATTTCTATGGGGTGCGCGCGGCGATCGAATCGGAGGCTGAATCCATTCTGGAGGAATTCCGGAGGGATTTTCAATGGTTCCGGGCGGATCCGGAAAAGTCCATGCCGCATGTTCGATTGGGCCTGAGCGCGACCCTCCCGCCGTCGGCGGTGCCGCAAAAGAAAAATTCCCGGCGGTTCGTCCACCACGACCCGGAGGCCGTCGTGGATTACGATTTTTCCGAGGAAGAGGGAGGCGTCTTTTGCGCGGAACCGCATCGGCTGCATGAGTTGGGATATCTGCTGCTGTTGAGCCGCGTGGGGGAAATGCTGGACCGGCGCGGGTTGCACCGGGTGCACGGCCTGGCCCTGGAATGGGGAGGCAAATGTGCGCTGATGCTCCTGCCGATGGGCGGCGGGAAAACCACCTTCGCGCTGGAAGCGCTCCGGAGTTTTCCCGTGCGGCTGGTTTCGGAGGACACGCCGCTGGTGGACGAACAGGGGAGGTTGTGGCCGTTCCCGCTGAGGGTCGGCATTTGCGGCGACCGGAACATCGACGGGATCCCGGAATCGATGCAGCGGGTTTTCCGCCGAAAAGAATATGGGCCGAAGATGTTGGTGGACATCGATTATTGGAAGGGACGGATCGCCGTCGGGGGGCCGTTCGTCCCGTCGGCCATTTTTGTGGGACAAAGGGGGTGGGCCGCGCCGGGGGAGAAATTGTTGCGACGGGTCGCCGCTTGGCGGGCGGCGCCGGCGTTGATCTCGTCCCTGCTGGTCGGGGTCGGCGTTCCGCAGGGGCGCGAATATCTTTTGCGGTGGGACGTCCGGGCGACGGGGGGGTTGTTGAAGAACGCTTTTTCGCGGACGCGGACGATGATGAGGCTTTTGGCATGCCGTCGGGTTTACCTGTGGCGGCTGAGCCGCGATACGGTCGCCAACGCGAAAACCGTTTCCGTGACGATGGAGACGTTCGAAGATGCGTGAGAGCCGGCGCATGAAGACGAAGAAGGACAGCCGGAAAAGGGTGTTGATCGTGGCGCCCCATCCGCCGTTCCCGCTTTTTGAGAGCACCAACATCCGGATATGGAAACTCGCCGGTTTGTTGAAGGAGAAATACGCGTTTTCCTTGGCGACGTTCGTCAGCGAGGCGACGTTCAACGACCGGGTCGCTCTCTCGGCGATGAAACTGCGGCTGGCCATGCTCTTTGAAAAGACCTACCTGGTCCCGGCCTCCTCGGAAAATCTGTGGACGGATTTTTTGGACAAGAAAGTCTCGGAAGGCCCCGCTTTTGAGAGGATGGGGGGCGTCCTCCAGAAAGCCCTGCGGGAGGAACGCTACGATTTGGTCGAGATCGAACATATCCAGATGGCGGGGTGCCGCCGCTTCGTTTTCGGTCCCCCGACGATCTTGGTGGAGCACGATGTGGGCTGGGTATGGTTCAATAACTCGTTGCATGCGGGCCGGCGCGGTTGGCCCGTCCATGAACGGGTGCGGGCGTGGTTGAAAGGACTGTGGAGCCATTATTGGACGGCGGAAGCGTTTCAGGGGGTTGTTTTGACCAGTCCGGAGGACATGCGTTGGTGGGATACGTGGGGGCCCTCGACCGTGCCGACCGGCTATGTGCCTCTGGGGGTGGACCTGTCGCGGTTCTCGTTCCGAAAAGTCGAGCCGGAGATGCGCCGGCCGGAACTTCTTTTCGTCGGTTATTTCCATCATCCGCCCAACGCGGACGCCGCCCGGTATTTTTTGGACGAGATATGGCCGCTCATCCTCGACGAGCTCCCCGACGCCCGCATCACGTTCGTGGGCGCCGGCGTTCCGGCCTGGCTGAAGGAGCGGGCCGGGAAAAACGTGCGCGTCGAAGGATACGTGGAGGACATCGTCGGCGCGTTCAAGGCGGCGCACGTGTTCGTCGTGCCCACCCGGCTGGGGTGGGGGATTAAGGGAAAGATCGTGGAGGCGTTCGCCGTCGGTCTCCCCGTGGCGGCCACCCCGTCCGCCATGTCCGGGTTCCCTCCGGAGACGAGGGGCTTCGTCCGTCTGGGCCGCGACGCCGGGGAGTTTGCCAAAGAGACGATTAATTTGCTAAAAAATAAAACGCTCCGTCAGTCGATGGTTTTGCCGGCGCGGCAGTGGGTGGAGAAGAACCTGTCCTGGGAAAAATGCGCGGAGCGGTTGGATGCGTTTTATCGGCGGGTGTCCGCCCCGGACCGAAGTTACGGAAACAGCGGGATCTTGTGGCGGTGAGTCGCGGTTTTTAGAGGAGGAACTATGCGTATCGGGCAAGCGGTGGGGCGCCATGCAAAACACGTGGCGTGGAGAAAAGTGGACGACGAGGTCGTCATCCTGGATTTGGAAACCAGCGTGTATTATTCGTTGAACGAGACCGGGAGCAAGATTTGGGAACTCATCGGCAAGGGGCTTTCCGAGGAGGCCATCGCCGAGGAGGTCGCCGAGGATTACGGCCAAAAAGTCGCCACGGTCAAAAAAGACGTGTCCGCCATCATAAAAAAAATGAAGAAGGAGAACCTCGTCACGCCGGGAAAGTGACCTTCTTTTCATAAGACGTTGAAGTCCCCCTCCGTTTCTCCCCCCGTCCCTCCTTCCCCATCGGCCAAGGACATCGTCGCGTGACGCGCGTTCTGATCGCGGGTTTGGATTCCATCCCCCCGGAATTGTTCTTCGACCACCCCGATTTTAAGATGCCGTTCGTCCGGCGCCTCATGTCGCGGGGCGTGTACGGCGAAATGGTTTCTTGTGACCCGCCCATCACGGTGCCCGCCTGGGCCGTCCTGGCGACCGGGAAAGAACCGAAAGAACTGGGGGTGTACGGTTTCCGGGAGAGGGGGGAAAATCCCTACTCGGACATCCGGCTCGCCTCGTCGACCTCCATAAAAGAGCCGGCGGTTTGGGATTATCTGGGCCGACGGGGCCGGCCCTCCGTCGTGGTGGGCGTTCCGCCCGCCTACCCGCCGCGCCGCATCCGCGGGCCGTGGGTCTCCTGTCTTTTGACGCCTTCGTCCGCGCCGTACGCCACGCCGCCGGCCGTGATGAAGCAGATCGAGTCCTGGCTCGGCGCCCGGCCCCGGCTGGACGCGGAATTCCGGCGGGAAGACCGGGCGTCGACACTCGCCCAGATCTATGAGACCTCCCGGCATAAATTCGAAATGACGAAGCGCCTCCTGAAAAACCATCCGTGGGATTTCGCCATGTTCGTGGACATCGGGCCGGACCGGATGCACCACGCGTTTTGGAAGTTTTTCGACAAGGGACATCCGGGCTATCGGCCGGGGAACGAATTCGAAAGGGCCATCCCGGACTATTACGGATTTTTGGATCGGCAGCTGGAATCGCTCTTCGGGGAGCTCCCCGCGGACACCGCGGTGCTTCTGGCGTCCGATCACGGGTCGAAACGCATGAACGGATGTTTCTGCGTGAACGAGTGGCTTTTGCGGGAGGGTTATTTGAAATTGAAGAGATATCCGGAAAAGCCGACGCCGATCGAGTCCTGCGACGTGGACTGGCCGCGCACCCGCGCCTGGGGCTGGGGCGGGTATTACGCCCGGATATTCATCAACGTGAAGGGGCGGGAACCGGCCGGCGCGGTGTCGAGGAGGGACTACGAGCCGCTCCGCCGGAAACTGGCCCGCGCTTTCCGGGGCTTGCGCGGCCCGGGGGGAGAGGGCTGGAAGAATCAGGTCCTCTTGTCCGATAAATCGTGGCGGGGCCAGCCGCCGGACCTGCTGGTCTATTTGGACGATCTGGGCCATCGTTCCGCCGGGACCCTGGGGCACAACGGTCTCTACTTGCGGGAAAACGACACCGGGCCGGATGACGCGGTCCATGCCCGGAACGGATTTTTTTGGCTGGGCGGGACGGACGTCCCGTTGAGGGGCCGGCGAAAGATACGGATCATCGACATCGCGCCGACGGTGCTGAAACTTTTGGGACACCCCCTTCCGAGGACCTTGCGTGGGAAATCGATCCTATAAAATGAAAAAGACCGCCGCTCCCCGAAACCTCGTCCTCGTTTCCGTCGACTCCCTGCGTTTCGACGCCCCGGCGTGCGAGGACGACACGCGTTATCTGGCCGCCGTGGACCCCGCGTTGCCGGCGCGCCGCCGGACGCCCGTTTTGGACGCCCTGGCGCGGACGGGGGTTCATTTTTCCGGCGCGGTGAGCAGTTCGCCATACACCACAAACGCGCACGCCGGCCTTTTCACGGGCCAGTGGCCCTGGCGACACGGCGTGCGGTCGTTGTTCGGACAGGAAAAGGTCCCGGCCGGCGTGCCCCTCCTGGCGGAACTCTTCAAGGCGGCCGGGTTCTCCACCCTCAGCGCCTCCGGCATGCCGCACATCTTCCATTCGGATTCGTTCGGTTTCCGTCGAGGTTTTGACGACCTCCGCGACATCAGCACGCATCTTTTCGAAGAACGGCTTTCCGGGGTTTTCCGCTGGCTGCGGGAGCATGGACGGGAAAGATTTTTCGTATTCTTTCACACCGCCTCCGTGCACGATTATCTCACCGAGGCGCAATGGGAGCGGCGCGCCGGCCGGCCCATCGCCGATCCGGACGCGCTTTACCGCGCGTTGCGGGAACCCTGCGGTCGCGCTTTGGACAAAAGGTTGGCGGCGTATCTGGACGCCGTCAATTTCTTCGACCGGAACGAACTGGGTCCTTTGCGGGACCTCGTGGGCTCCCTCGGGTGCGAAGAGTCGACGATGTGGGTGATCCTGGGAGACCACGGCGAACCGCATCCGGTCGGTCTGGAGGAGACGGAGGTCCGCGTGCCGGTGATTTTCAGCGGCAACGGGTCGTTCCCGCGCGGGGAAAAAATAGACGTTCCGGTGGGGCTGATGGACGTGTTCCCCACGATCCTGGAATTTTTCGGCCTGAGACCGCCCCCCGGTCTTCCGTCGAAGAGCCTGTCCCGCTGCTGGGGGCCGCGCCCGACGCGGCCCTCCGAAATCTACATGGAACATTTCGCCTCCCCGCGGTCGTCTTTTTCGGAACCGTCTTCCGGACCGGCGGAGAGAGGGACCGCCCTCCTGCGGGGGCTCCGCCGGGGCCGGCATAAATTGATCCGCGACTGCGAGAAAGACGAATGGAGGGCCTACGACCTCCGCCGGGATTGGGGAGAACGGCATCCCTGTGACCCCCGGTCGCGGAAACCGTTCGCGCCGCTGAAGAGGCGGTTGTTATCGATTGAAAGGCAGGAAGGTTCTGCGGTAGAATCAGAGGCCGGCCGTAATGAAAAACCCTCGGCCGACATCGTGGCCCGGCTGAGGCAGTTGGGCTACCTGGATTAGGGAGATGACCTACACAAACCGTCTGCACGTGACACCCCAGCATTTTTGGAACCTCGTGAAGGAACTGACGCGTTGCGAGTTCAAGTTGCGGGACCAGAGCACCCTGTTGGGGTTCCTTTGGACGCTGCTCCATCCGACGCTCATGTTCGTCGTCCTCTACGCCCTGTTCGTCAAGTGGATGGGGAACCACGTCCCGTCCTTTCCCATGTACCTGCTGGTGGGGGTGGTGCAGTGGAACTATTTTGTGAAGGGGACGACCGGGGGGATGACGTCGCTGCTGCAAAAATCGGGGCTGATCTCGAACTTCATTTTTCCGAGGTCGGCGTTGGTGATCTCGTCGGTCTTTACGAACCTGCTGATCCATCTCCTGGAACTCGGGGTGATGATCCCGTTCCTGTTCGCCTTCGGGGACGCGCCCTCGTTGAAGTGGTTTTTGCTGCCGGGACTGGTGTTGCTGGAGACGGTGATGATCCTGGGGGCGTCGTTCCTCCTGGCGCGCCTGGCGGTGGACTACAAGGACATGGTGCGCATCTGGGAGATCGTGACCATGACGGGCTTTTTCGTCACCCCCATTTTTTTCCCGGTGGAAATCGTCGCGCCGGACCGGCGGCAGATACTCCTGCTCAACCCCATGGCCCAGGTCATCGCAGAGACCAGGAAGTTCATGGTCTATGACCAATGGCCTTCTCCGCGCGTTCTGGGGATATTGCTGTTGTTCTCGCTTGCGCTGGCGTGGTTCGGCTACCGGTTCTTCAAGAAAGGGGAACCGCATTTCGCGGAAAAATTCCCATGAGGAACTTCGCGGTCCTGACAGAAAACGTCGGGAAGAAGTTCGACATCGGCACCATGCGCCAGAAGATGCTCGGCCAGCAGTTCCGCTATTGGGTCCAGGGGCATCAGCCCACGCGCAGTTTCTGGGCGCTGCGGAACGTCTCTTTCCGGGTGGAACACGGGGAAGGGCTGGGCGTCATCGGTCCGAACGGTTCCGGCAAGAGCACTCTTTTGCGGATACTGTCGGGCATACTCCAGCCCAACGAGGGGCGGGTGGAGTCCAACGGGCCGGTGAACCCCTTTTTGGCGTTGGGGGTCAGCCTGCTGCCGCAGTTGACGGTCATGCAGAACCTGAAACTTTGCGCGGCCCTGTTGGGGTATACGGGGCGGGAATTCCGACGGAAACTCGACAGCATCATCGAGTTCTCCGAGCTCTCCGACTACCTGTACGCGGCGGTGGCCGATCTGTCGGTGGGCTGGGCGTCGCGGGTGGCCTTCTCCATCGCCATCCACGCGGACCTGAACATTCTGCTGGTGGATGAGACGCTCGAGGTGGGGGACGCCTACTTTCGGGAGAAGTGCAAACGTTTTTTCAGAAAGATCAAGGAGCAGGGGAAAACGATCATTTTGGTGTCGCATTCCATGGACGATATCGTGGGCGTATGCGACAAGGCGGTCTACATCGACGGCGGCCGCCAGATGGCGTTCGGGGATGTCCCCTCGGTGATAACGAAATACGAAAACACCGTGGCCCTGCGCATGAAAAAAACGGCGGAGGCCCGCGGAACATGAGCGCCTCTCCGGGATCGCCGCCGGCCGGGGCGGAGGATTGGTTCCAGGTGAAGGGGCCCTCGATGACGCCGCTGCTGCGGGAGGGGGACGCCATCCGTTTTCAGCGTTGCGAGGGGGAGGTCCTGCGGACGGGGGACCTCGTCGTCCTGGCGGCGCTGGCCGGCGGTCCCGCGGTGGGCTACGTCGTCCACCGGCTGTTGTGGAAAAGCCGGAGGGGCCCGTCGTGGCGCTATCGGACGATGGGGGATTGGAATTTTTCCGGCGACTCCGCCGACGGCATCATGGTGGGGCGGGTCACGGAGATCCGGCGGCGGGAAAGACGTTTCCCGTGGGCGGGCGGCCGGGTGAGAATCGGGAGTTTGGGATTCCTCGTTTTTGCGAAACTCCTGCGGTCGGCCGATTGGGTTTTCGGGAACATTTACCGTCGGGGATTCGTGGCGGTCCTGGGGGTTTCGCTGCGCGGCCGCGGCCCCCTGCGCCTGTTGGCGCGCGGTTTTCTTTTGTGTCTCGTCCCCGTGTTGGACGGCGGGCGCGATTTTTATTGGCGGGCGGTCCTCCGGCTCTCCGACGGCTTCTTTGAGGCGTTGGCGCCCGCGGCCGCCGACTGACGGAGAAAAACCTTGGCCCTTCCCACGGACTGGCGCGTTCCTGTGCGGCGCGGCGTTGCGGTCTGGAAATTGACGCGCGAGGTCGCCGCCATTTTCCTGCGACGCTGGACCGAGCTGGTCCTGCGCGGCGCGGGGTTTCGCCGGCCGCGGGACTGAGCGGATGCCGCGCAAGCGCAAGCCCCACGTCCTTTTCCTGATGCCGTTCCTGCCCTCGCCGCCCGTCGACGGCGGCAAGAAGCGCGTCCATACCATCCTCCGGCTCCTCTCCGACCGATACGACTTCACGGTGCTTTCCTTCATCAACAAACAGGAGCAGGTCTGGGACGTGCCCGCGCTGAAAAAATTCTGCAAAGCGGTCTATCCCGTCCTGCTCAGCCCCGCGCCGGTCCCGGCGGCGGAGGAGCTTTTCCTTCCCGAGATCGTCAAGAGCTGTTATTCCCCGGCCATGGCGGCTTCCCTGCAGACGCTGCTGCGGGAATCTCCGCCGGACCTGGTGCACATCGAATTCGTCCAAATGGCGTATTATCGGCGGTGGATAAGGGATGTCCCGGTCGTCTTTACGGAACACGACATCAGCAACATCTCTTTTTTCCGGTCGTATTTCCGGGAGATGACGGGCTGGCGGCGGTGGGGAAGGGTCGTGGAGTGGATGCGGCTGGTGAAATACCAGATGGACGCCTGCCGGGGGCTGGACGGCGTGGTGACCTTGACGCCTCCGGACACGGAGAAGTTGAGAAGTTTTCTTCCGGACCTGCGGGTCCAATGCATCTACACGGGGGTGGACCTGAAACATTTTTCGCCGGGCCGCCAGAACGGGACGAGTCCCCGGGAGGCGGAGGCGCACCTGGTTTACGTGGGCCATTACATGCATTATCCCAACGAGGACGCCATCCTCTATTTTTGCAGGGAGATCTTTCCGCTCATCGAAAAGCTCTGCCCCATCGTCCATCTGTGGGTCGTCGGCTCCGGCGTGACCAAAGCGGTGGAGGACCTGCAGAAGAACCCGCGGATCCACGTGACCGGAACGGTCAAGGACGTCAAACCCTATCTGGAGAAGGCGGACGTTTTTGTGGCGCCGTTGCGGCTGGGGGAGGGGATCAAGGGGAAAATATTGGAGGCCTGGGCCATGCGGCTCCCGGTGGTGACCACGCCCGTGGGCGCCCGCGGGCTGCAGGCCCGGCCGGAGGAGCATTACCTCTTGGGACGGAATCCGCGGGAGTTCGCGGAAAAAACGGCGCGGCTGATTTTCGACCGGGTCCTGCGCGACCGGTTGATACGGAACGCGCGGAAGTTGGTGGAGACGACCTACGATTGGGACCGGCTCGCCGACCAGGTGGACGATTTTTACAAGGAAATAATGGAGAATTATCGACGGAAAAAAGCGTTACCCGCCCAGTCCCTCTAACAGCGCCCCGGCCGTTTTTTCGAAGCCGGCCGCCTCCCGTTCCATCGTCTCCAGCACCGCCCGCCCGTCCCACGCGGGCTCCTCCACCTCCAACGTCCGCAGCAGCGCGTCCCACCAGGGTTTGTCTTCGGGAAACGTCTCCCGGCAGAGAAGCAGGGCGCCCTCCAGGTCGTGAGGGTCGCTTGCGATGCCGGCGAACAGATAGAGCCGGGCCGAAAGAGCCGGCATCAGGAGGGATTGCCACACGTAGAGCGGCGGGCTGGACAGGGCCGCGAGAGGATAGGTCCGTCGGTTGAGGAGCCAATCGGCGGCCGTTTGGCGGGCGAGCCGGTCGAGCACGGGCGCGGGCGGCGGCGATATTTTGGGCAGGCCGATCTGGCCGCAAAAATGGTTTCGGAGCAGCGGGCGCGTCGACGGCCGCCACGCCGCCGACGTCCCGGCGGGGATGTCCGTCCGGAGACCGTAGGGCCCGAAAGGGGTTCCTTCGGCGATGCTCCATTGACGGAGACGGAAGAGTTGTTCCGGGACCACCGTGAGGGGGCCCCGCAGTCCGCGGTCCCCCTTTTTGAAATGCCGCAGTGTTTTCAGAAGTTCCGCCGCCGCGTCCTCGGGGAGGTCGTCCCGCAACAGGATCGTTGCCCGGCGCACCGTGTCCCAGGCCAGGCCGGAGATCCCCTCGCCGTCCCGTTCCCGCAGGGCACGGAACCGTTTTTCCCACGCCTGCCGTTCCCAGGCGTCGTCGTGGGGGCGGCCTGCCGGCGGCGGGGGGGCGTTTTTTCCCGACGGAAAACGTGAGACGATGTTGTCTCCCCGGCGGCGCAGGCACGTCATGGTGCGCGCCAGGACCTGGGGGAATTTCCCCAAAGGGAGGTCCGCGGACTGAAGGAGCGGAAGAGCCCAGCTTTTTTCAGGGTCCGCCTCGGCGGCGGACCGGGCGGAGATTTTATGGGCGGTTTCTTCCCGGGTCGGCGGCGGGGCGCCGGAATCCATGGCGAAGAACCAGCGGTGCACATCGAGCAGGTGTTTGCGGGCGTTCAGCCGACGGGTCGCCGCGCCGTCTTCCTCGGAAAAATAGCATTGCAGGAGGAGTTCGTGGGCGTCGAACGCCTGCGCCCAACAATCCCAGGGCCATTCCCAGCCGGCCGGATCCGTCGGCGGTCCCGGCGGCAGCGGTTGGCCGTGGAGGGGTTTCCATTGGACGGCGGTCCGGCGTTTGGCGTCGCCGTGACGAAGATAGGCGGAAAGTTCGGCTTCGTCCACCACCTGGGATTCTCCCAGGAAGGGGAACAGTTTCTTGAGTTGCGCCAGCCGGCGTAGGAGGCGGCCTGTGTGCGTCCCGGAGATGTCCGGTTTCGGACATACCCATAGGGTGTCGATGTCGCTGGCGCCCGGGATCCATTCCGGTTCGAGGAGTCCCTGGCGAAGATAGAGAGTTTTCAGGGCGCCGGCGGCGGCCCGGCGCTTCAAAAGGAGAAGGAGGAATGCGTAGAACGAAGCGAACAGGGAACGAAAAACGGACGAACGCAACGCGAGGGAAACGATGTGACGCCGGAGGAGGGGTCGGACCATTTTCATGTCTGGAGAAAGGATACCCGGAACGGGAGAAAAATACAAGGAAATCCGGCAATGCGAAATCAGTTTCGACTCTAGAAATTAGCATGAAAATGATATTCGCGCAAGGTTGACAAGGAGTGGGGGGCATAGTACAATAAACCCGCATTTTTCAGCGATACGAGCACGTTTGGGAGCTGGCTTTTTGGGGCGCTATTGTAACTAAGGGGAACCCATGTTCAAGCCAGCTTTCAAGTTTTTTAGGCCGAGATTTTTCCGATACGACGCGTTATTTTCTCGCCTCTGCCGTCCGTGCCGACCGGTTGATTTCCAATGAAAAAACCAAACGCCACCGTTAAAGAATTTATCTATCCGAAACTGGACCGTTGGAAAGACTCCGGTCTTGCTCGATGGCCTGTCTTTACGGCCGACGACGAGGTCCTTCGGGAACTGCACTTTGAGTTGACCTACCGGTGCAACTTGAAATGCCGGATCTGCGATCTTTGGGGACAGGAACGGCAGGACAGCACGAAGGTTTCGCTGGAGATGGGGGCCGACGAGATCAAAAGGTTCGTCCGCGGATCGAAGAAGCTGTCCCGCCTCGAGGTCCTCGTCTTGAGCGGCGGAGAGCCTCTGCTCAAGAACGACGCCGTGGAGCTCGTCGATTTTTTCACCGCGCATTCACCGTCGGCGTCCATCGGCATCCTGAGCAACCTTTCCAACGAGGAGCTCATCCGCGCCCGGCTCGACGAGATATTTTCCCGATGCGCTCCCCGTTTGTGGGTCGGCACCTCCATGGACGGCATCGGCCCCGTTCACGACAAAATGCGGGGCGCGCCGGGGTCCTGGGACCGGATGGTGAAGACCATCGCCTTCTTGAGGGAACGCTACCCGTCGGTGGACGTCAGCATCACCTACACGATGACGCCGCACAATTACCGGGAGCTCACGGCGGTCCACGACTGGGCCGAGGCTCATAAGTGCGGCTTCGGCGCTCAATACGTCGTCCAAAAAGAAGGGACGGAGGTGTTCCGCTGGACGCGGGCCCAGTTGGGGGAGGTGTCCCGGCAGGTGGACGCCCTCGTGGATCGGTTGTGTCGACAGGCGGACGCCGTCGGCCACATTTATCGGGACGAGGCCGACAAATTGAAATGGCTGTGGGCGCGGCTTTATTATTGGCGGACGCTGGTGGACTACGGTTTCGAACCGAAACGCTACTTTCCTCCGTGTTTGGCCGGCCGGCGATACGCCATGCTCGATCCGTGGGGCAACGTTTCTTTTTGTTCCCCGCACAAGAAAAAACCCGTGGGGAACGTGAGGGAGACTCCGTTCGACGTTTTGTGGGAGAACGACAAGGCCCGTCGGTTGAGGGAGCATATCGACGCCGGTCGGTGCGACTGCTGGCTGATGTGCACGGCCAATCCGGTGATCGACCGTCTGCTCGCCTTGGCGCTGCCGTCGCCCGTTCCGGTCGCTCCTTGACGGACATGGCGCGGGGGGGGATTTTCAAGAGCGTCGAGGAGCCCTTGTCCTGGCCGGTTTGTCGCACGGAGACTCTTTCCCAGGGACTTCCCCCGGGCCACTGTGTCGGTTTTTTGCCCAAGACGACCCGCTGGAGCGGGGAGGTGCGTCTCCTGGGAGACGTGGTGGTGCCCTCCGGTGCCGTTCTCGAGGTCGATCCGGGAACCCAGATACGTACGGCGGAAAAGCCTCTTTGGAAATACAAATTCCTCCGTTCCGGCGACCGCGGACAGCTCCAGGGCAACGACCTCGCCTTCGGCCGCTTGATTTGTTGGGGACGCCTCGTCGTCCGGGGCACAACGGAGAAGCCGGTTCGGTTCCTGCCGGAGGGCAAAACGTGGGGCGGCATCGTCCTTTTGGGCCGGGCGCGGGCCGACATGGAATGGGTGGAGTTGTCCCATGCCGCGCGGGCCGGGGTTCTGTGCCATGACCGCGCGCATCTGCGGGTGCAGGGAGGGAAGTTCAGCGGAAGCGAGACCGGTCTCTCCGCGGCCGGGTTCGGCAGCGTCTCGGTGACGGACAGTTCTTTTTTTTCCAATGGGCGCGGGATATTGAGTTACGACTTCGCCGCCGTTCTCGCGGAGGGGGACTATTTTTTTGAGAACCAGTGGGGGGTCCGCGCCGACGACGCCTCCTTCGCGCGGATGGAGCGATGCAGTTTCCGGAACAACAGCGAGGCGGGACTTCTGGGACAGGGGCGGGCCTGGATAGACCTCAACACCAACGCCTTCGAGGGTCACGAAAAGATCGCCGTTTTCCTACAGGACAAGTCCCACGGCCACGCTCGAGGCAACAGGTTTCTGCATAACGCGGTGGGATATGAGGTCCTGGACGACGCCCATCTGGTGTCCGACGACGATAAGATCGGTCCGGGGTCTTCCGTCGGCGTGCGGGGCTTGCGCCGCGCCCGGCTTCGGTTCCGGCGCGCGTTCCTCCATGGGCATTTGAAAGAGGCGGCGCTTCAGACCCAGGACGGCGTCCGCGCCGAGATGACGGCGTGCCGTTTTTGGGAGAACGGGACGGCGATCTCCTCTCAGGGGAAAAGCCGTCTTCGTTTGCGGGAGTGTGAGTTCCAGAAGAACGCCTCCGCCGGCAAGTTGCAGGACCGCTCCGTCGTCTCCGTCGTCCGTTCCCGGTTGTCCGGAAACAAAACGGGCCTGGAGTTCTGCGGGGGGGCCCGCGGTTCTTTGGAGGAAAACGAGTTCCGGGCCCAGTCGGCCGCCGCGCTGGACCTGGCCGCCGCGTCGAGGGTCCTCTGCCGCCGGAACCGTTTCGATGAGAACGGGGTCGCTCTGGAGTTGAAAGAGACGTCGCGGGCGGCGATGTCGGGGAATCATTTTTTAAGGCAGGGGTCGCACGGCGTTCTCGTTCGGCACCGCGCGGCGGTGCGGGGCCGGGGGAATCTGTTCGAGGACAACGCCCAGGCGGGCGTTCAAGGGTTGGACAACGCCCGGCTGCTGCTGGCCGGCAACACCTTCCAGGCGAACGCCGTCGGCGTCGGTATCGGCCCGTGGGTCGCCGCGGACCTCCGGCGCAACGTGTTTCAGGGCCAGCGCCGCGAGGGGGTGAGTTCCTCCAGCGAGGCTCCGGTCGTTGTGAAGAAAAACATTTTTTCCAAGAACGCCACCGGCATCGGACACTTCGAAAAGGACCGCGCCCTGGTGAAAAAAAACAGTTTCTTGAAGAACTCCTATGCCGCCGGCACGTGCGGAGGGACGGCTTTTCCGCGCTGGGAGGAAAACCGCTGCGTGGACAACGGACGGGGGCTGGTCTGCCGGGACCGTTCGGGCCCGTTCGTGCAAAAGAACTATTTTGAGGGGGCGGACAACGTCGCGCTCCTGTGCGTCGGCGAGTCCGTCCCGCGGGTGAGGAAGAACCGGTTCGTCGGGAACAAGATCGCGGTGGCCACCGGGGCCTCGTCCCGGCCGGGGCTGGATTCCAACCGGTGGGAGAAAAACGGAACCGAAACCATGGAATGGCGGGGAGAGGAATGACGGGAAGAGAGGCGGGCGAGGAGCGGCCGAAAGCCGGTTCCTGTGAGGTGGCGCTGGTCCAGTGCCCCGGCTGGGGGCGGGACTGTCCGCCGTACGCCATCGCGGCGTTGTCGGCGTATCTGCGCGCGCGAGAGATCGGCGTGCGGGGCTTCGATTTGAACAACGCGCTCTACCACGGCGTTCCCGAGACCTATCGCAAGTTGTGGGACGACAAGGACTATTACGTGTTCTGGGAAAACCCGAGCCGCATCGCGCAGCTCGTCGGCGAAAACCCGGCCCTCGTCGACCGGTCGGTCCGGGACATCCTGGACAGCGGCGCGCGCGTCGTCGGTTTCACCACGCACACCACCTCGTTTCTCTTGAGTCTGGAATTGGCCCGGCGCGTCAAAAAAGAGGACCCGTCCCGCGTCGTCGTGTTCGGCGGGCCGCAGTGTTCCCGCGCCCAGGCCGGCCGGCATTTCGTCAAGGAGCCGTGCGTGGACGCCGTGTGCCTGCTGGAAGGGGAGGAGGTCCTTGTGGACGTGGTCCGCCAGGTAAGGCGGCGGGGTTCCCTCGACGGCCCCATCCCCGGCGTCTTGATGCGCGTGGACGACCGTCCCGTGGACGCCGGCGACCGCCCCCTGCTGGAAGACATGGACGGACTTCCCATCCCGGACTATTCCGATTTCGCGGAGGGAATCGTCGGGAAAAAATACCGCCAGCCGGAACGGCTGGAGATCTTCGACAGCCGGGGGTGCGTCCGGCAGTGCCATTTCTGCAGCGAATGGCAGTTCTGGCGGCGGTTCCGTTCGATGAGCGGGGATCGCATCTTCCGGGAGATGACGCTCCAGATGAGCCGTTATCCCGGGGTGGACTATTTTTATTTCATCGGGTCGCTCCTCAACGGCGACATGCGCGCCCTCTCGCGCTTGTGCGATTTGATCCTGGAGAACGGAGTCAAGGTGCGGTTCGCGGGGCAGGCCATCGTCCGGCCGGACATGGACCGGGACTTCCTCCGGAAACTCGCCCGCGCCGGCTGCGAGTGGCTGGGCGTCGGCATCGAGAGCGGCTCGGAACGTGTCCTGAAAAACATGAACAAGCATTTCACCGTGGCCAACGCCGAGCAGGTCCTGAAGGACGCCCACGAGGCCGGCATCGGCCTGCAGATCAACATTCTGTTCGGGCCGCCGACCGAGACCCGCGAGGATTTCCAGGAAACCCTGTCGTTCCTCCGGCGCGTGCGGCCGAACATCGACACCGTCCTGGCCAGCCAGTCGTTCACGGTGGTGGATAAGGGAACGATGCTCAACACCCATCCGGAAAAATTCGGGATCACCGGCGTGGATCATCACTTGTTCTGGGAATCGGAGGACGGCTCCAA
>JAKLDV010000029.1 GCA_022703335.1 Elusimicrobiota bacterium | reverse complement strand
AAGGAACACCCCGAAGGAAAGATCGCCCTCCAGAATGGGCGAGAGGATCACGGCCGAGATCTCTTCCGGCGTCCGGTGGGCGCCGGCGAGCCGGTCGCCGGCGTGCCGGCCCTCCAGCGCATAGGGGCGCCTGTTCGCGCGCACCATGTCGAAGAGGTCGTTCAACTGGGGGAGGGAACTGCCCATGAGGTCGTCCTTAAAATCGTTGGTGGCGGCTTCCACGCACAGTTCGCCCTGCCGCGTGCGGAGCAACAATCCTCCGCGGGCCTTCAGGATGTCACGGGCCGATTTGAGAAGCAGGCGCATCATGGAGCCCAGCATGAGTTTCGTGGCCGTTTCGCGGGAGGCGCGGAGAACGTTGATCTCCGTTTCCAGGCTCTGGTTTTTCAGATAAAAATTCCGTCGTTCCAGACAGGCCCCGACTTTCCTCCCCAGCTCGTCCATGTCCAGCGGTTTCAACAGATAGGCGGAGGCCCCCAGTTTCATGGCCTCCACGTTGGATTCCATGCTCCCGAACGCCGTCATCAGGATGGTTTCGGTGTGGGGATCGCAGACCTTGGCTTCCCGCAGGACGTCCAGGCCGTTCACCTCTTTCAGCATGAGGTCGGAGATGACCAGGTCGTATCCGCTGGTGCGGAGCATGACCTTGGCTTTTTCGCCGTCGGGCGCCTCCTCCACCTCGTGGCCCAGCGCGGTCAGTTCCTTGACGATGGCGCGGCGCAGGTCCTGTTCGTCTTCCACCACCAGCAGGCGGCTCATGCGGGGGCTCCGGGATGTGCGGCGTGTACCGGCACCGTGAGGATGAACGTGCTCCCCTGTCCCAGAACGCTTTGCGCCCGGAGGGCCCCGCCTTGCCGTTCCGCCAGCGCCCGGGCGATGGCCAGTCCCAGGCCCGTCCCCTTCTGTTCCGTGGTCCGGTTCCGGGCGTCCTTGACCTGCTCGAACTTGTTGAAGATGCGGTCCAGCTGGTCTTCGGGGATCCCCATGCCGGTGTCGCTCACGAGGATATGCAGGCATTTCTCATCGGCCTCGACTTTCAGGGCGATGTTCCCCTTCTCCGTGAACTTGAGCGCGTTGGACACCAGGTTGGTGACGATCTGGCCTGTGCGGCCCGGGTCGGCGAAGAGGGGGGGCATTTTTTCGGGCAGTTCCAAGCGCAGGTCGATGCCTTTCTGTTCGGCCCGCGGCTGGAAGAGCCGGTGGATGTCCTTGAGCACCGGGCCCGGATCGAAGACCTCCGGCTTGATGTCCATCTTTCCGCGTTCGATCTTGGCGATGTCCAGAAGATCGTCGATGAACCGGCCCAGGCGCGCGGCGTTGTTGGACAGCACCGTGAGGGATTCCTTCTGTTCCTCGGTGAGCGTTCCCAGCCGCCCGCGGAAGAAAAGGTCGAAATGCGCCTTCATGGCGCTCAGGGGGGAGCGGAACTCGTGCGTCACGCTGGACACGAAATCTTGTTTCAGCTGGTCCAGTTCGTGGAGTTTCACGGCCATGGCGTTGAGCGACTGCGCCAGGTGCCCCAGTTCGTCGGTCGAGGAGACTTCCACGCGGGTGTCCAGTTTGCCCTGGCCGATCTTTTCGGCGGCCGCCACCATGCGGCGAATGGGACCGGTCATGACGGCGGCCAGGAGCACCGCCCCCAGCACGCCGAAGACCAGCGCGATCAAGGCCACGTGCAGGAGGCGTTTCTTCGTCTCCTGCACGGTGCGGCGCACCGAGGTTTCCAGGGCGTCTCGGGAAAAGCCGATGACGGCGGCGGCCTGTTCCGGCCCGCCGGTGTTCACCGGATAGGCCAGCTCGATCACGGTACCGCCCGGCGCCGCGGAATCTTCCCGGGAAAGGGGCGTTCCCGCGTCCAGCGCCTGCCGGACGAACGGGTCGTCGACCGTCCGGCCGATCCGGTCCGAGTCGGTGTGCGCGTGGATCTTGCCGCTTTTCTCCACCACCTGCGCGAACGCCACCCCGCGCGCGTTCCGGACTTCTTTCATATAGCTGATGAGGGAAACACGGTTGTTCGTCAGAAAGGATTCGGCGCTGACTTTCTGAAGGCTCTTGGCCGTTTCATGCATGCCTTTCGTCATCTCGGACAGGAGATGGCGTTTTTCCAGATACAGCATGGAGAACGTGGTCCCCACGATCACCAGGGCCACCAGGCCGCTGGAAAAAAGGCTGAACTTGGTCCACAATTTCATTTCATTTCCTTCCGGGCGCGGTCCAGATTGGTCCGCGCTTCCGTCAGATCCGGGTCCAGGGCCAGGGCGTTTTCCCAAAGGCCCACGGCTTTTTTTAGCTGGCCGTTGCCATACTCTACCAAGGCCCGCTCGTTGAGTTCCAGGGCTTTTTTACGGTCGGCGGCCTTCTTTTCCTGTTCGAGCCGCCGGCGGTAGGTGAGGGCGCCGTCGTGGCGTTCGTCGAAGGAGAGGGCCTTGATGAAGAGGGCCAGAGCGGCCGGCGCATCGCCCGACTCGTAACACGTCACGCCTTCGGCAAAATGTTTGTCCGCTAGTTTCGCGCCGATCTCCGCCGCGCGCGTCCGGGCCGTCTCGCTGGACGGGTCCAGCGCCAAGGCCTGCCGGCAGGCGTCCAGCGCTTTCTCCCAATGGCCCTTGTCGAACTGGGCCTGCCCGTTGCGCAGGAGAAGTTCCACCGCCTGTTGCCGGCGGATGTCTTCCAGCCGTTTCAGTTTTTCGTCGATAAGACGGAGTTGTTCCTGGGCATCCGCGCGGCCGGGCCGGAAGGCCAGCACCCGTTCCATGTGTTGCCGGGCCTCGTCGTACCGCCCCTCGGCATAGAGAGCGACGCCGCTCTTGTAGATGGATTCCGCCACCTCGTCGTACCGCCGTTCGATCTCCGCAAGCGCGCGGGTCGCCTCCGCGTTGGCGGGATCGAGCAAGAGAACCGCCTTGAACGCGGTGGCGGCGTCGATGAACATCTGCCGGCGATAGTAGCGCCGGCCCTTTTTCAGTTGCCCCTCCACGACTTTGGCTGTTTCCGCTTGTTCCAGGGTGAGGGTGATCTGGGCCAGGAGGTCCCGCGCCGGACCGTGGCCCGGCCGCGCGCTCAGAAGCTCGTTCAGGATGCGGTAGGCCCGGAGATATTCTCCCCGATGGTAGAGATTGTTCGCCCGGCCGAATTGACGGTCGATGTCGTTTTCGGCCTGGGTGTAGCCGCGGTGGCGGCCGTAGCGGAGACTGAGCGTGAAACAATGCCCGTCCTGAAAAACACCCCGCGGAACAAAGGCGTAATCGAACGAGAGCCCGCTCGTTTGCACGCCGAGCCCGTAGCGGAGCCCGGAGTCCAGGTCGTCCCTCTCGCGGTAGCCCACCCGCAGCGCGATGAGGTTTTGCACCACCCACTCCAGCCCCAGGCGGGCGTAACGGTCCTCGTCGAAAGGAAACACCTCGTCGGCGGCCGCGGTGAGGCGGCTGCCCAAAAACGAATATCGGTAGGACAGCCCCGCCGCCAGGGTGCGCGGCAAGGGATCTCCCGCCGCTAGTCCCGGACCCACATTCTGCACGCTCAGCCCCGCCCCCGCGCCCCGGGGGGGCCGGTAGAGGAGCCCGGCGTCGGCGGCGAAGGTGGCCGCTGTGCGGCCGTCCAGGGTTTCTCTCAGGCCTTTGAACCTCAGCCCCGCCGCCAGGTGGTTCGCCACCGGCCGTCCATACGCCGCGCCAAACACAAGATCGCTCGCTTTCACGTCGCCCGTCTTCTCGCCGCCCGGGGAGTACCCGCGGATGTCGGTGACGTCCAGATAGGACCCGTCGACGGCCCAGGCGCCGGGCCGCGAAGACAACGGGTGGGCATAGACCACCGACCGGTTGGCGATGTCCTCTCCCAGAGGATGATAGGCCGCGGACACTTCGCTGTCGCGCAGAAAACCGAGCCCCGCCGCGTTTCCAAAGAGCCCGAAGGCGTCGTCGGCCAGTCCGGCGGAGGCTTCCGCCATGCCCAGCGCCCGCGATCCCGCGCCCAGGGTCAACACCTGCGCCCCGGTTTCCCCGCCGGACGAGGCCGATAAGTTAGAAGTTAAAAGTTCAAAGTTTAAAGTAAAGGCTAAGAAAATCGGCCAAAGGCAACCCCTTAAACTTTTCTCCTTAAACTTTAAACCGTTTTGCTTCATCGCGTCACCAAAAGTTTCCCCGTGGCGCGGAACCCGCCGTTTTCCACCACGTAGAGATAGACGCCATCGGCCACGGTGTCGCCGTCGTCGTTTTTCAGGTCCCAGGTTTCCTGGGCGCCCCCCGCGCGGGGCAGGGTGCGCACGCGCGTTCCGGAAAGGGTGTGGATCTTCACGGTGGCGTCGATGGGCAGTCCCACGAACGTGACCACGCTGTCCCGCCCGCGACGGAAAGGCACCGGGAAGGCGTAGAGGTCGGAGTTCCCTCCGGAGTGGGGGTTTCCAAAGAGGCCGAACACGCTGAAATGGGGGGTAGGGGCGGTCACGAGGTTGTCGGCGGTGTTTACCGACGAGTCGGGGATGCGCACCCAGAGGGCGTTCGTTTCGTCGAGACAATACATGGACAGCCGGTCTTCCGGCAGGAGCGGGCTGGTGCCGTCCACGAAACCGCCGGTCTCCGTGTAGGGGATGGACACCGTGGCCGGCACCGCGAAACGGAGGTCCAGCGGGGCGCCTTGTGAATCGTAGAGGCAGATTTCACGCAGAGCGCCCGTCAGCGGGTCGTTGGCGCGATAGGCGTCGGACCGGATCTTTCGGTTGGCTTCCTCGATCTTCTGCGGGTCGACGCGTTGGGGCTGACCAACCGGATCGAGACCGATACGGACGGCCACGGAGACCGTCGTCGCCCCCGAGGGCAGATAAACGCGGCTTTTTTCGTCCTCCGCCACCACCAGGTTGCTGGAGGCGGAATCGAGCAGCGTGCGGAAGCGCGAGGTGTGTGAGGTCCCCAACGGGTTGCCGATGGTGTCCTGGGCGGAAGTGGACACCGTGATCTGATAGGCCGATCCGCTTTCGAGCGGTTCGGCGGGGGTGAACGTGAGGGTGTTGTCCGCCGATGAAAAGACGGTGGCGCCGCTCACGGCAGCGTTGCGGTTTTTTCCGTCGCGGTCCCGCGTGATCTGCAGCGTGAAAGCGGTCCGGGCCGAGTCCGCGTTCATGTTTTCGCTGAACCGTACGCGCGGGGTGGCGGTCACCGACGTGTTCGCGGATTTGTCTTCGGGATAAACGGAAAGGATTTGGGGCGGGGTGGTGTCCGTCCCCGTGAACGTTCCGCCGATCAGCGCCGCGTCGGTGGTTTTGTTCCCCAGCACGTCCTCGATGAGGCCGGCGGGGATGCTCAGCGTGTCTCCCACGGCGACCGTGGGGAGGCCGGCGCCGCCGCTCAGTTGCACCGTCAGCGTATTTTTGGCGGGACTGTTCCAGGCGGCGCCCCCGACGGTGCCGTTGCCGTCTTTCCAGGTGTGTCCGCCGGAAAGCGGGAGGACGGCGTCGATGTTGGAGGCGTCGACGGTGGGCGCGTTGGTTTTTTCGCTGAAGACCAGGGTGACGGTGTCGTCCCCGTCGATGCCCGTCGCCAGATACGCGCTGTCGTCGGCGGCGGCCGACAGGAGAGCCGGCGGCGCCCTGTCGGACGACGGGGTGGCGGGGGAAGACGCCATCTTGTTGTTTGAAAGGTCGCAGAAGGTCCCGCTGGCGAACGAGACGGTGGGCGTGGCGTCGGTGCCGAGGAGGCCGTCCGTGAACGTGATGTAGATGTCCGCGTCGTCGATGGTGTCTCCGTGGGTGGTGGAGGCGAACGATTCCCCCGTCACGTCGGCCACATCGAAATCGGCGGCGGTCACGCTGGAGTCCAGAATCTTCTCGTTGAACGTCACGTGGATGGCGTCGATCCAGCCGTCCGAATCCAGGTCCGCCGTCTCGCGGGAGGCGATGACCGGCGGCGTGCTGTCCGAGCCGAAGTCGCCGCCGACGGCGCGGCTGCCGGCGGAAACGTTGTTGGCGGCGTCTTTCACGGTGGCGCCGTCCAGGGTGAGGGTGTCTCCCACGGCCACGGTGGGGGGGCCGCCGGCGGCCGACAGGGTCACCGTGAGGATGTTGGGTTGCTCCCAGACGGCGGACCCCAGGGCGTTCGAGGCGTCCAGCCAGGTGTGCGCGGAACTGAGAGACAACACCGCGTTGATGTTGGCGCTGGTGAGGAGCGGGGATGTGGTGTTTTCGCTGAAAATGATCTGGACCACGTCGCCCGCCTGGATGCCTCCTCCGCCGCCGGAGGCGTCGCTGGCCGTGGCCGACAGCATCTGCGGCGCCGCCTTGTCGGTTTCGGTCACGTCGCCGGAGGCCACGTTCAGGAGCCGGTATCCCGAAAGCGTGAACATCGCGCCCGTGGAGGAACTGTAGGTGAGGTCCGGCGTCTGGCCGGTGTCCCCGGTCGTTCCTTCGGCGAACCGCAGGTAGATGTCGGCGTCGTCGGCGGTGTCCGCGTGGGCGGGGGTGCCGGTGCTGTGGAACGTGAGGTTGGTGTAACCGGCCACCGCGAACCCGGGAGCGGTAGCGGCCAGCGAGGAATCCATCATTTTTGTGGAAAAAGTGACGTGGTACGCGTCTATTTTTCCGTCCAGGTCGTCGTCCACGGTTTCGGCGGTCAGAACGGTCGCCGCCTTGGTGTAGGTGACCTCCACGTTCACGGTGTCCACCCACACGGAGGGGGAGGCATCGGCGTTGCGCAGCAAAACCTCCATGGAATTGACCTGGTGGGTGCTGGTCACGACGCCGCCGGCGTTGTGACTGAATTCCGCGAAGTTGGCGCTGCCTAAAGTGTGCGTGGTGATGTTGATGTTTTCGCCTGTTTCATTGTCCTGAAACGCGTCGGACCATTTGGTGGTGGTGGAGGAGGCACTGACGTCGCAATAGACTTCGGTGGGCGTTCCGGTCCGCCGCATCCGGAACTTGACGGTGACTCCCGCATAAAGGTACCCGTCCGGCAGAGTGAAGGCGCTGAAACGAACGCCGATCCATTTGTGGGCGCTCAGGAGTTTTCCGGGGGCGAGGGCGACGTCGAGGCCGTTGTCTTCCGTGTTCAACCGAGTCACGTGGCCCAGGGAGGAGAGAGTGGCGCTGCTGGCGGCATACCAGCCGTCGAGCACGGAGAGGGCGGCGGTGTCCGCGCGCAGAGAGGGGACGAGAAGGGACCACAGGCCGGCCGCGGTCAGGATGAAAAAGAGTTTCCGAAGGGAACCGGGGAGGGGCGGAAAAAATCCGTTGGGTTTCAGGGATGAGAGATGGACAAAAAATGAGACTGCTCGGTCCTGTCTCATTTAAATTTCCCCCAGAAAATACGCGCCGTTTTTATGAGTAGGATTCCGAAAAATACCCGCCGAATCGAACGACGTGTCGTGTGAGACAGCTTGGTTTTGTCCGGGAAGCCCCTGATGGGACGATGATACGTTACCGAAGACTAAAGCAAGTATATCCCCGCAATTCAAGGATGTCAATGTCACAAGTTACAACAAATAGTCACAATAACTATAATCTACCGGCGATTATTCCTTGGTGGCGCGTATCTTCTCGCCCCCCTTTTCCCTTCCTACAAACAGGGATCATACCTGGCGGCAGGGTGGTCGCTCGAAGAATACCCGTATTCTTCGAGCGAGCCCGCCCCGAACCAGTCGAGCGGCGGAGCGAAGTCGATCCCCGCCTTGTCTGGAAAGAATTAACGCGGGATCGCCCCCCTTCAAGCAGCGGTTGGGACGAGAACCGAAGGGAAGCTGAAACCGATTTACATGTTTCCAAGAGGTTGTCGCCTACCTATAATAAGGGGTGTCTCTCGGGAGAAGACGGGGTCCGGCGGTGTTTGGTTCGGTCGTCCCTCTTGAGATCGGCGATTTCCGGCCGGGAGGAACGGAATGAAAATCGAGGAAACGGATCGGCGGTTGGTCCTCCGCGAGGACCGACTTTTCGCCCTCATTGTGTTTGCGGTGTTGGCCGCGGTTTTTTTTGTTTTCACCGTCGGGGTCATGGTCTTTGATCTCTCCCGTTGCGACGTTTCCCTGGCTTTGCCGGCGGCGGCGTTGGTGTGGCTGGGGAGCGTGGTCCTTTTGTGCGCGGCGGATTACCGGATCGTCCTTGTGTTCGACAAGGACGCCCGGACCCTCGTGTGGACCCGGAAAGCGCTCTTCCGAAAAAGGGAAGACGCCTTCCGTTTCGACGAGTTTCAGATTTTCAGCTCCGAGCCCGCTTTCTGGGAGAACACCCGGACGGTGACGGTTCGGACCGGCGAGGGGGCCGTTCCGTTGATCTCGTGCGCCCGGGAACGGGCGGACGAGGCGGCGGAGAGGATGAGCGAATTTCTGGAATCCGCTGTCCGGGGCGGGCCGACATCCCGCGGACCCGGCGGCGTTTCCAGCGGCGCGGGCGCGCCCGTGCACGACGCCGTCCCCGGGTTATGCAAGGTTTTCACGGCCGTCGTGGCCGTGGCGGTGTTGATCATTTTTTACGGAGGGATTTCTCCACGGTTCGAGGGGCGTCCCCCGTCTCACGGTGTCCTGGCGGGGTTGCTGATGGCGGGGGTCGTGTATTTCGCGTTCGCCGCCGCGTGGCTGGTGGCGGTGCGGCGTTCGGAGGATCAGAGGAGGCCGTCCCGGCATTTCGCCTTCAGCATCCTCTTTCTTATGATCGTCCTGGCCCTGATGTCCGTTTGCGGCGTGGTGAAACCATGACCGCGGTTTCCCGTCCGTAAGGTTTCCCGTGTGCTATAATTTTCCGACATGACGACGTCTTTCCTTCAATTCATCGAACATCTTTTCGGCGACCAGCTGGTGACGGTGTCCCGCACGCTGCATCTGATGGCGCTCATCGTCCTAGCGGCGTGCTGGAGCCTGCCGGTGGTGTTCCATTACCTGCGCTTGGCGCAGGTCTCGTGGGGGGCGCTCTGGGTGCCCATGTGGTTGTGCCGGAAATGCGGCCATTACAGTCCGCCGGACTACGTGGAATGCCGGCAGTGCAAGGCCCCGATGACGACGGCGTGGTGGGAAAAATACCTGCCGGGTTTTTTTGCGGATTCGGCCCGGCACGGCGGCCGCTTCCTTCTTTTTTGGTACCGGATCGCTGGGTTGGTGGTGTTCTATGTCGGCACCCTGCTGGCTTTTTGGACGCTGCGTTTTTATAGCTTTGCGCAGTATCCCCTGCAGGAACTGATGGCGGTGCTGGCCGTGGTGACTTTGTTGCTGACGATGGGTTTTGGGGGAAGGGCGTTGGGCGCGCAGAAAGGTTCGATCGTGGCGCGGGGAATGGATCTTGTCGCGGGCGCGGGGATGGCGGCGCTCACCGGGCTGTGGCTGTTCCTGTGGGCGGCGGCGCCGTTCCCTCCCGGCAAGCCGCTCGCCTATGTGCAGGCGCTGACCGGCGGCCGGGTGCACCTCATGACGCCCGGAGGACTGCAGGCGTCCGCCGACGGCAACCTCGCGGACGGCGGGACCCGTTTTTCCATCCAATACGCGGTCGTCCGTTGGCCCCTGTTCCATATCCATCAGCCGTTCGTCACGCGGCTGGTGTCGGAACCCGTCCTGGACCCCTGGACCCTGCTGACCTTCGACGCCGCCGCGAGCGTTTTCCGCCGCGAGGATCCCTATCGTCCGCGCGTCCTCCTCCAGTCCCGCTCTTTCCGCGTCGAGCCGGGCCGGACCTACTCCCTCCGGGAACCCTCCGAGGGGGCCGACTGGCTCCTCGAAGAAACCTCCAAATAACCGCGTCCGCCCGTTTTAAGAATTGACCGGCCCGCGCGGTTTCCGCCGCGGGCGGCGCCTTAACTGGCGGTTTCGGCGCTGTACCGGGCGATGACGCCCGTGCGCACCGCGTGCCGGTACACGTGCCGGAAAGACCACACCGCCGCCAACACGTAGAGTCCCGCCAGACATCCGCTCCACAACAGGGCCGGCATCGACGGTTCCTTCCCGGCCACCATGGCCCGCAGGTTCTCGAACACCGCGGCCAAAGGCAGCCCCTGCGCGACGGTCTGCATCCAGCCCGGCAGCGTCGAAATGGGGTAGAAGACCCCGGCGAAGGGGGAGATCATGGCGGGGATGGGCCAGATGAACCATTCCGCCGCCGGACCGAACCGCAGCACCAGCGCCACCCCCGCCACGCCCAGCGCGATGCCGAACAGGAACAGCACCAGCAGGAACGGAAGGGTCATCGTCCCATAGGAGAGCATCGACAGCCCGAACACCGTCGAGGCCAGCGAAAGCATCGCCGCCAGGCCCACCACGCTGGTGGCGATGCTCGTGAACACCAGTCCGCCGACGTACTCCGTGATGGTGAGCGGCGTGGTGAACAGGTTCAGGAAGTTGCGCGACCACACGTCTTCGAAGAACGCCATCGTCACCCCCTGCATCACGCGGATGAAGAAATCCCACAACAACACCGCTCCCAGCAACGCCGGCACGAAATCGAACCCGGCGGCGGTGATGGCGTTGAGATACCGGGTCATGTATCCCCACAGCACCATGTCGATGGCCACCCAGGCGAAGATCGGCAGTACCCGGGAGAAACTCCCGCGCATCAGGTAATACTGGCGCAGCGCGATGGCCGCGGTGCGTTGGACGGCGCCGTTCATGCGGCCCCCAGCGTCAGCGGCTCGCGCGCCACGGCCACGAAGAGGTCTTCCAGGGTTTTCTTGCCGTGGTCGCGCGGCAGGGTCTTGGGGTCGCCCTCCAGCAGGATTTTCCCGTGCGAGAGGAAAAGCACCCGGTCGCAGACCTCCTCCACCTCGTACATGTTGTGCGAGGTCCACAGCACGCCGCCCGAGCCGTCGGCGGCGAAGGAGCGTATCTTGCGGCGGACATCCCTCGCCGTGGCGGGGTCCAGCGACGCGGTGGGTTCGTCCAGCAGAAGCAGGACCGGCCGGTTGAGCAGGGCCTTGGCCAGCCCCACGCGCGTCTGTTCGCCCGAAGAGAGCAGGCCGCACTTCACCCGCCGGAACGGTTCGAGGTCGAAGTGGGCGATGAGGGTTTCGATGCGTTCGGCGAGGTTCGGCACCCCGTAGAGCAGGCCGAAGATGCGCAGGTTCTGGAACACGGTGAGGTTGCCGGGCAGCGGGGCGTAGACCGCCGCGAAATTCGTGCGTTCCATCGCCCGGGCCCGGTGCGTCGCCGCGTCCAGCCCTTCGATCCGGATGTCTCCGGCGGTCGGTTCCAGGACGCCGAGGATCATGTTGATGGTGGTGGTCTTTCCCGCCCCGTTCGGCCCCAGGAGGCCGACGATCTCGTTGCGGCCCACCTGGAACGAGACGCCGTCCACCGCGACGGTGTCGCCGTAGTTCTTGCGCAACTGGGTGACGGAAAGCACGTGGGACATGAGAGGGGACGCTCCTGCCGGATGTTCGTCTTTTGAAAGGTCCGCCGGCGGACCGGCGAAGCCGGAAGCATGATATTACATTTCACCGTGTCCGGCGAGGGCCCCGGCGGGCTTGACGCGCTATATATCATTGTGTTATATTTGGCGACACAGCCATGCCGTCCGCCAACAAGACGCAATACGCCATTTTGGGAATGCTCAGTTTCGGGCCCCGGTCGGGATACGACATCAAAAAAATCATCGACCGCAGCCTGCGGTTTTTTTGGAGCGAAAACTACGGCCACATTTACCCCATCCTGAAACGGCTGGAGAAGAGGCGATGGGTGCGCCGGCAGGCCGCGGCGCCGACGGGCCGGCGCAAACGCAACGTGTTCGCGCTGGCCCCGGCCGGCCGGGCCGAATTGCGCGCCTGGCTCGCCAAACCGGCGGCCGACCTGCCCGTGCGCAACGAGATGGTGCTTAAACTTTTTTTCGGCCGGCAAATGGGCCGGCGGACCGCGCTGTCTCTCCTGGCGGCCGAGGAAAAACGGAACGCCGAAAGGCTGGCCCAGCTGGAGAGGATTGAAAAAGAGATCTCCCGGCGGGAGGCGCCGGATTTGCCCTATTGGCTGGCCACCTTGCGGCTCGGTATCGCCGTGACAAGGACGTTCCGGGGGTGGTGCCGCGATACCGCTGGAAGATTTGGATCACTGAAGTCCGGGAGGCGCGCATGAACATCATTGAAATCAAGGGGCTGAAAAAGGATTATCCGCTGGGCAACACGGTGGTGAAAGCTTTGCGGGGGATCGACATCGCCGTGGAGGAGGGGGAGTTCATGAGCATCGTGGGCCCGTCCGGGTCCGGCAAGACCACTCTGCTCAACGTCATCGGCTGCATCGATTTCGCCACGGAAGGCAGCGTCAAGGTGGGGGACCGGGAGATCACCGTGCTGAACGACCGGCAGATCACGGACATCCGGCTCAATAAGATCGGTTTCATCTTTCAAACCTTCAACCTTATTCCCGTCCTCAACGTGATCGAGAACGTGGAATTCCCGCTGTTGTTGATGAAGAATCAGTCCAGGACGGAGATCCGGCGGCGGGCGGACCGCCTCATCGGGGAAGTGGGCCTCACGGAATTCGCCGAACACCGACCGGCGGAACTTTCCGGCGGGCAACGCCAGCGCGTGGCCATCGCCCGGGCGCTCGTCACCAACCCCGACATCGTCCTGGCCGACGAACCCACCGCCAACCTGGATTCGGTCACGGGGGCGGCCATTTTGGAGTTGATGAAGGAAATGAACCGAATCGAGAAAACCACGTTCGTCTTTTCCACGCACGACGCCAACGTCCTGAAATACGCCCGGCGCATCGTCAAGATCAAAGACGGACTGCTCTCCGATAATTGACATGACGGAAATATTCCTCGGCCTGTCATCGCGAGTCCTAAAAGGGCGCGGCGAACCGGCTTCAAACCCGATTGCTTCGTCGCGTGTTAAACATGCTCCTCGCAATGACAAAAGGTAATTTATGAAACTCGTCCTCACCATCGCCTGGCGCAACATCCTGCGCCACCGGGGCAAGAGCCTCGTCATCGGTGTCATCCTGTTCCTGGGGGCGCTGTTGATGACCGTCGGCAACGGCGTGATCTCCGGCATGGCGGCGGGCATCGAGAAAAACATCGTCAACGGGTTCATGGGCGACATCGTCCTGATCAGCGAGAAACAGAAATCCGAGAACATCCTTCTGGATTTCATGGGCCAGGCCATCGAGCCCATCACCACTTACAAAAAAATCAAGCCCGTTCTGCAAAACCAGGACATCGTGGCCCGGCACCTCCCCGTGGGCAAGAACCTGACCCTGGTCCTTAAAGAAGACGAGGCCACGCCGGGCGGCGCCTTTCTTCTGGGCGTGGACTTCGCCGCGTACCAAAAGATGTTCCCCGACAATTTCCGCATCATCGAAGGCCGCTGGCCCCGGCCCGGGGAACGGGGGCTTCTGGTGCCCACCTTTGCGCGGGAAGAGATGGCCAATTATATGAACCTGTGGGTCATCCCCGAAAACGGCACGGTGATCAAGGAACACATGAAAAAAGAAACGCTGGAACATATCGATGCCCTGACGGTCAGTTCCAACGTCGTCATGATGGGCATGGCGAGCGGCATGAACTCCACCAGCGATATCCGTTTCCCCGTCACCGGGATCGTCAAATACAACGCGCTCAGCACGATCTTCGGCCATTTCTGCATCGCCGACATCGATTCCTATCGTGAGTGTCTGGGCTATTTCACGGCCGCCGACAAAGCCGTGGCGGTGCCGAAAGAAGAACAGAAACTCCTCAACCTGGAAGGGACCGATCTGGATTCCTTGTTCGGCGTCGATCCGCTCATCGTGTCCAACACGCGTGCGCCCGGCGGGGCGGCGGTCCCCGGCGGGGCGGCCATCATTAACAACGCAATTGTTTCTGGCAGTTCGGTCACCGCCACACCGCTGGGTGTTGAAAATGGTATTTACAATCTTGTTCTCGTTAAATTGAAGGACGGCGTCCCCTATAAAACCGCCTTGGGCCGGCTCAACCGAGCTCTCGCCGAGGCCCAGACCGGCGTGCGCGCCATCACCTGGAGCAAGGCCTCGGGCCCCATCGGCAGCATGGCCCTCATCATCCGGGGCGCCCTGTTCGTTTTTGTCACGCTTTTATTCTGTGTGGCCGTCATCATCATCGTGAACACGCTCACCATGGCGGCTCTGGAACGCACATCCGAACTGGGCATGATGCGCGCCATCGGCGCGCGCAAATCGTTCATCGGAGGCATGTTCCTCGGCGAAACGGCCATTTTATCGTCGATCTTCGGCGGCGCCGGCATCGTTGCGGGGATCGCGGCGGTGAAATTGATACCGCTCTTCAAGATCACTTCCACCAACGACATGGTGCAGATACTCTACGGCGGCGATATCTTTCACCCGTTGCTGGGGACTTCGGACGTCCTGATCACCCTGATGCAATTGGTCTTCGTGACGATCATCGCCGCGGTCTATCCCATGCACGTGGCGGGCAGCATCACTCCGCTGGACGCCATCACGAGGGACTGATTCATGATGCTTCTTGTCCGACTCAGCCTGCGCAACCTCTTCCGCCAAAAACGGCGCAACGTTCTCCTGGGCAGCGCCATGGCCCTGGGCATCATGATCCTGATCGTGGCCAACTCGTTCTCGCACGGCATTTCCGACATCATCTTCAACAAGATCATGCCGTACGTGGCCGGCCATGTGGCCGTCCGTTTCAATGAAAAAGGCGGCGTGATGGCGGAGATCTTCCGCGACAAGGCCCGCGCGCTGGCCGCGGTGGCCAACGAGCCTCTCATCGAACGGACCGACGAATCCGTCGGTTTCTTCATGCGGGCCATCGGGAACGGCAAAGCGGACAACATCATCCTGGTGGGGGCCGACACGACCCGCGGGGTCAGCAAAAAGGAACTCAAAGAGCTCGAAGAGTCTTTCAAGATGGTCGATGGCACGTGGAAAGACCTGGAAACAACCGCTGTTGAAAACGCGGCCATCCTGTCGACGGACAAGGCGCGCTATTTGAACGTCAAAAAGGGAGACGTCCTCCGGATACGGTTCCGCAACATGTTCGGCCAGGACCAGGCCGCGCGGCTCAACGTTGTCGGGATCGTCAAGAACAGCAACATTTTCATGCAGTCGGTCGTGTTCGTCGAACAGCGCCGGGCCAAAGACCTGCTGGGGTATCGTTCCTACGAAACCGCTTCGCTGAACCTGCGCATCAAGAACCCGCAAAAAAATTCCCGCATCATCGCGGACCGCATCCACAGCCGCCTCAAACCCGGCCTGGCCTACATCCAGGGGACGGTTTCCAATAAGAACAAGGAGCAAACCGTCGTTGTTTTCGGATATAAAAGCGACGACGATTCGAAGGAAAAATTTTCAAAAAAGTTGAAAATTACCGACGGTACGCTGGAAAACGCCCTCAAAAAGAACGGCGTGGTCCTTTGCCGGCCCCTGGCCCGGGCCCTGGGGGCGGCGGCCGGGGACGAAATCTCCCTGCGCTACGACCGAAAGTTTGAACCGGAACCGGCCCGGTTCGCCTGCAAGGTCAGCGCCGTTTGCGAACCGACGGAGGGGTTGGGGGAAAACGTCGTCGTGATGAACGACGACAAATTTTACAACGTGTATTACGAAAGCCTGCCCAAGAACGACGACGCCACCCCCCCGGCCTACTTGCCAAAAGAGGGGGACGCCTGGTATGCGCTCCTCTCTCCGGAATGGATATTGCTCAAACGGACCGCCAACACGGACGAATACACAAAAAAATATAAGGAAATGGGCAAGAAGAAAAGGAAATCCACGCTCATCGACGTCTCCACCATGTATGAAACAGCCAGCGACATCTTGAAATTGGAAGGGGTTTTGAACCTCATTACCTTGTCGGCGGTGTTGGTGTTGTTCTTCATCATCCTTTTGGGCGTGGTGAACACGCTGCGCATGACCATCCGCGAACGTACGCGGGAGATCGGCACCATCCGCGCCATCGGCATGCAGAAAAATGACGTCCGTAACATGTTCGTCCTGGAGACGTTCTTTTTGACCGTTTTTTCCGCCGCCGCCGGGGTCGTCGGCGGGTTTGCGGTGATGGGACTCCTGAAACAGATGACGTTCAATATGTCGGACAATCCTTTCGGCATGTTGTTGGTGGACAGCCACCTGCATTTTGTGCCCACGGTCTTGGGCGTTCTGGGGAACGTGCTTCTCATCGTGCTCGTCGCGGTGCTCACCGCCTATTTCCCGGCGCGGCGGGCGGCCAACCTGTCCCCGGCGAACGCCCTGCGCCACTACGAATGAGGGAGGATCGGTTGAGACTTTTCCTCGCGTTTCTTGTCGTTTTTGGGACATCCTTCCCCGCGTTCGCCGCGGAGGGCCGCATCGTCCCCATCCTGCAGGCCATCGATGAAAGTTACAAGTTGAAGAACGACGTGACCGCCCAGGTGATGCTCACTCAGCAGAAGCCGGAACAGGGCACCAAGGTGATCGAGATGCTGTATTACCGGAGGGATTCGGACGATTCCTTCCTCATCGTGATGACCGCCCCGGAGAACGAAAAGGGGAACGGCTACCTGCGCGTGGGGGACAACTTTTGGATGTACCGGAAGAACACGCGCACCTTCCAGCACGTCAACCGCGACGAAAGCATCGGCGGCACCGACGCCAACAGCGGGGATTTTGAAACGCGCAAATTGACCGAACTCTATGCCCCGGCGGTTGACGCGGCGGGAAAGGAAAAGATATCGGAGGAAATGTTGGGACAGATCCCCGTGCATAAATCGGAAGTCAAGGCCAAAGTGAACGACGTGGATTATCCCAAGAAAATATTCTGGACCCGAAAAGACAACAACCTCCTCCTGAAACAGGAATCCTACTCGCTTTCCGACACGCTCATGGAGACGGCCTACTTTTTGAAGTTCACCGTCATCGACGGCCGTTATGTGGCCGTGAAACACCTCTATATCGACGAATTTGAAAAAGGCAACAAAACCGTGGTGGACATTTCCAACATCGTTTCCAAAGAGCTGGACGACAGCATTTTCACCAAAGCGTATCTGGAGAACCTGAGCAAATGACGGACGTCCGTTCGGTTCACGAAGGAAAACACGTCATGTCGAAGGCCGTTTGGGGGTGCGCGTTGACCGGTTTCCTTTTGTGCTCGGCCCCGTTCCTTCCCGTCGCGTCCGCCGGCGAAGTCGACGAGGACGCTCTGTTTTCCAGCCCGGAGATGGTCACTCAGCCGGCGGGCTCCGCGGTTCCGGAGGGGGGAAAGAAGACCATCGGGTTTTCCGGAGAAATGACGGGCGTCACGGAAACGACCGCCATCAAGGCTTCGACGCAAAACATCCACCATTCCTACCTCGTGGCCAACGGGTTCATCGACGCGCGCCTGAAGAACGACATGAAGGCCTTCGCCAACCTGGAAACCGTCCATGACCCCGAAAAGAGCAGCAACACGTTCGAGGTCCGCGAGCTTTTCTTCGATTTCAACGTCGACCGGCGCGTTTATCTTCGAACGGGCAAGCAGGTCCTGCAATGGGGCCGATGCGGCCTGTGGAACCCCACCGACCTCGTCAACATCGAGAGGAAACGTTTCATCCGAAAGATCGGTTATCGCGAGGGGGCGTACGGCTTGAAACTTCACGCGCCGTTTGGCGCCCGGCAGAACATTTATGGTTTTTTGGATACCGGCGAGGCCCCCACGTTGGAGGACCTGGGCGGCGCGCTCAAATACGAATTTCTGGTGGGGAACACGGAAATGGCTTTTTCCGGTTGGGCCAAGAAAACCTACGACCCCGTCTGGGGATACGATTTTTCCACGCGCCTCGGCGAGGTGGACGTGGTGGGGGAGGCCAGCGTTTCCCGAAGCAGCAATAAAAGGCAGATTTTTATAAACCAAGGGATGTTGGATGTCCGCTCCAAAGAGGACGAATGGACGCCGCGCGCCAGCATCAACTTTTCCAGGGGTTTTCGGATGGGGAACTTCAACGACCGCCTCCGGCTGTCGACCGAATTCTTCTACGACCACTCCGGCTATAAAAAGGGATTTTTAACCGATTCGACGGCCTACCCCTTCGCCGCGCCTCTCGTCACGCGGGACGCCGCGGGCAACATCGTCACCCGAACCGTCGGCACCAAGGCCTCCTTCCTTCTCGACAACGACCTCTACGAGATGAACCAGCTCTCCCGGCACTACGGGGCCCTTTTCCTCACCTTCGGCCGTTTCCTCCTGTCCGACATGGCCCTCAACGTCAATTACGTCCGTAATTTCGACGACAGCACGGGCGTGCTCTCCAGCGGCGTGACGTACCGCAACCTTTCCGACCTGACGTTGGGCTTGCTCGTCAACACCTTCACCGGTCCGGCCGGAGAATACACCTATCCCATGATGAAGTACAACGTTCAACTCACCGGCGGGATCTCTTTTTGACCGAATCGGTTGCGGATGCCGCTCTCATCGGCCACCTCGATGATCGCGGCGGGGTGGTTTCGATTCCTTCAAAAAAAGATGCGTCGGACCCGGAAACGGCGGGTCTTTAAAACCGGGCGGGTTTCGGCGGCCGTGAGGAGCTTTATCGCCGTGGGCGTCATCCTCTTCCTGCCGGGGGTCCTCCCGCCGCAAAAAGCAGAGGCGGGGTCCTTTCAGAACTTTTCCGGAAAATACCACGTCATCGGTTCCGAAAGCGTCCGTTCCGGCGGCCGCCGCGCGGGGGCCTTGTCGTCGAGTCACGCGTCTTTTCAGTATCAATGGAAAACGGTCTTGCTCCGGAAGGACGCCGTTTCCCTGGGGTTTTTCTACGACCGGCTCGATCTCGCGTCTTCGCCGGCGATTCTTTTGCCGGACCGTCTCCACAGCCTCCGGGCGCGCATCGGTCTCGAAAAACAATGGGGGCCGCGCGTGGCTCTTCGTTTCGAGGTCGCGCCCGGATTGGCCAGCGACATGGAGGACGTCGGCTGGAAGGACGCCGTGGTGGGCGGATTTGCGGGCATGTCGTTGGTGCAGAACCCGGACCTGATCTGGCTGGTCGGCGTTTCCGGGAGTTCCTCCGCGGAATACAAGATCATGGGCATTGCGGGGGTCCGCTGGCAGATCAGCAGGCGATGGCTCCTCTCCGCCATGCCGCCGGAAGTCCGCCTTAAGTTCAGTCCCGCGCCTCCGGTCGATTTTTTTATCGGACCGTTCTTCCATTCCGACGTTTATCGCGTTTCGGACAGGTTCGGAGCCAAACGGAACATCGCTCTGCTGGACGGCGCCCATTTGCAGGCGCGGGATTGGGGGATGGAGGGCGGTTGGGTGTGGCGCCCGCGGCCGGCCATTTCACTGGAAGGTTCCGTGGGATATTGTTTTTACCGCCGCTACGCTTTTGAAGATACGCCCCACCGGTACGAGGGTTTTTCGGCCCCCGCCGCCGGCCTATCGCTGAACGCCCGCTTTTAGACCCCGTCCTCCGCACCCCCGCCCGCCGTCGGAACAGCCGCCAACCCCGAACGGATATCCCTCTCGCTTGTCACCGTGGAGAGGGGCTCAACGTATTTTCGGGATTCGGACGGGGAGGGTCTAGGAGTGACGGTATTCGTCGCGGCGGTGGCGGAAGACTTTCCGCCCGACGCGGGCGATGAACTGTTTGGCCCGGCCGTATTCGGAGTCGGTGTTGTCCGCGGTCAACACGCAGATGAGGAAATTGCCGTGGGGGGTAAAGACAATGCCGATGTGGTGGCAGGCTCCGCGCAGGAGGCCGGTCTTATCGGCGATCTCCCAGCCGCGCGGCAGATACCGCGCCAAGCGGTGCCGCGCCTTGCCTTTTTTCATGATGTCCATCATCCGCTGGGAGGATTCCGGCGTGATGCAGCCGCCGTGGTAGAGGTTTTCCAGCAGGCGGGCCATCTCCCGCGGCGTGGTGTAGTTCTCCACCGAAACGTCCGGCGTCAGGCGGAAGAGCGGTTCCTCCTGCACGCGCGTGACCTGCAGGTCGAGCGACTGGAACGTGCTGTTCAGATAAGGGATGCCCGTCAGGTTCACCAGCATGCGGGCGGCGGTGTTGTCGCTGCGGCTGATCATCAACCGCAGGAGCCGTTCCACGGTCCATCGGCTTCCGGAGCGGCACCGCTTCAGTATGCCGGACCCGCCCACCTTGTCGTCCCGGCGGAGCACCAGCGTGGTGTCGAGCGAAATCTCGCCGGCGGCGATCTTTTTGAAGACGCCCATCATGATGGGCACTTTCACCAGGCTGGCGCTGGGGAAGAGTTCGTCCGCGTTGATGGCGAGCGTGCGGCCCGTCTGAAGGTCTTTCAGGTAGAACCCCACGCGGCCGTTGAATCTGTTTATTTCGGACTGAACGGCCGCCACCAGCGGCGCGTCCCATTGGGGCACGAACTCGTAGAAGGATTTGGTGTCCACGCTCACCGTCATCAGCAGAAGCACCGTCGCCGCGCCGGCCAGCCATTTCAAACGGCGCATCGATTTGCTCTGCGGGGAACGCAGGTTTTCGGTGAACGAGGAGAAGGATTTCAGCATGGCGGAAAATTCTGACAAATTTATCGTCCGAATATCAAGGAAAACGGTCTAATCGGCGGCCGGGACGACCCGGATCGGGGGCCTCATCGCCGGCGGCGGGGGGTTACATCTTGCGGACGGCGGCAAGGAATTCCTTGTTGGAGGGGAAACTCTTCAATTGTTCCGCCAGTTCCCGGGCGGCGTCCACGGGCGTGAACTGGGCCAGCGCCCGCCGCATCTTTCGGACCGCCTCCAGTTCTTCGGGGTCGAGCAGGAGTTCCTCTTTGCGAGTGCCGCTCTTGGGGATGTCCACGGCCGGGAATATCCGTAGACGCGATATCTCGCGCGAAAGGACGATCTCCATGTTCCCCGTGCCTTTGAACTCTTCGAAGATCACGTCGTCCATGCGGCTGCCGGTCTCCACCAGGGCCGTCGCCAGGATCGTCAGCGAGCCGCCGGCCTCTATCTTGCGCGCCGCGCCGAAGATCCGCCGGGGGATTTCCAGCGCCCCCGCGTCCAGCCCGCCGGAGAGCGTCCGGCCGCTGGCCGAACGTTGGGCGTTGTGCACCCGCGCCAGCCGCGTCAACGAATCGATCACGATCATCACGTTCTGGCCGCCGCCGGCCTCCCGGACGGCCTGTCGCACCAGCGTGTCCGCCATCTGCACGTGGTGGTCGTAGCTTTCGTCCGAGGAGGAGGCCCACACCTCCGCCGGCACGCTCCGTTTGAAGTCCGTCACTTCTTCCGGCCGTTCGTTGATGAGCAGGCAATAGAGCTTCATCTCCGGCCGGCTCTTCGCCACCGCCTGGCAAATGTGTTTCAGGAAAGTCGTCTTGCCGGAACCGGGCGGCGCCACGATGTATCCGCGTTGTCCCATGCCGATGGGGCTCACCAGGTCCATCACCCGCATGGTCAGCTCCGAACTGCCGTCCTCCAGCCGGATGCGGGGCGACGGGTCCACCGCCGCGCCGGCATAGAACCGGCGTTCGGCCTCGTCCTGGTTCCGTTTATCGGGAGTGTACGCCATATCGGTATGATATTACACGTCCCGTCGGGTCTCCGACAACTGTTTTTTCGATTTTGCGCCACCGCGTTGCGACACTTTTTCACTCCCCCCGGCGTCTGATAGATGAGGCACAATCCAAAATGAGGAGAACAGAATGAAAATGACCCATGTTTTTTCGGCGGCTTTCCTATGCGCGGCCTTGGTCCTGCCCGGTCGTTGCGCGGAGGAGGGGAACGAGGCGCTCAAACGTTGGCGCCAGGCGGAACGGCAGAAATCCGATCTGTGTGTGGACAAGCTTGTCCGCACCCTCAAATTGACGGACGAACAAAGTACCGCCCTTCAGAACGCGTATGATGAACGCCTCAACAAACTGGCCGAACTGCGCGAGAAGTTCATGAAGGACACGCAGGCCGTCGAAGCGGAGGCCGACCGGAAGGCCGTGGCCTCCCTCCCCCCGGAGCAGAGGGATAAATATGCCGCCGCCAAGGAAAAAATAGAGAGGGAAGAGCGCGAGAAGGAAATGCAGCTCCGCCGTCCGCCGAACGGCGAAGACGGCCCGTTCGGGCGTGGCGGCCCCGGGGGCGGGAGACGCGGGGGGCCCGGCGGGTTCGGCACGCCGCCCGGAAGCGGTTACTGACGCCGCTTCATTCGGCGGAAAAAGAACCGCTCCCATCGTCACACTTGCAGACGCCGCGGGGGGGTCTCCCCGCCGGTTTTGTCCCGGTCGACTTCTTTGCCGTTAGGAAAACCTGGCCGGCCTGTCGCGTCGGGGGTATAATGGGGGCATGCGGAAAGACCGGGTGATCCATGATTCGTCCGGCGTCCGGCCAAAAACCGCGCCGGCGCGGCCGTGCCCTTCTGAGATATGGATAGGTTCATAAATTACCTTCGATACGCCGCCCGGACCTGCCTGGTGCTGGTGTCGTCGTTCTGGTTCGTCGTCGCCCTGTTGTCGGGCGCGGAACGGTACGGCGGCGGGCTCTATGGGATCTTCCGGAACAGTCCCAACGCGTTGCCGTGGCTGGTTTTGTTCGTGTTGGTGTATGTGTCCTGGCGATGGGAACGCGTGGGGGGGATCCTCGTGGCGGCTCTGGGGGTCGTGACGGTGTTTTTTTTCAACGCGGCGGATTCGCCGCCCGTTCTGTGGGCGGTGTCGGTGCCGCTGTTCGTTTGCGGGGTGTTTTTGGGCCTCGGCGGGCACTTGAAAAAAAGAAGAAAGAGCGGCGCGTAATCCGTTCCCGGTCCGGCGTTACAGCGCCCCGCTGGACGTCAAAAGAATCCCTTCCTCCCGATAGTCTTTCATCAAAGCGTCCCACTTGTTCTCCGCCATCAACGCCAGGGCGTCCGTCACCGCGGTGACCTTGTAGCCGCGGTTCAACGCGCCCCGGGCGGTGGCGTGGACGCAGTGTTGGGCGTCCAGCCCGGTCAAGATCAATTCATCCACCTGGTTCTTCACCAGGAAATCGCTCAGCGAGGGGTTCGAAAAGGCGTCGCCGATGCGTTTGGGAAAGATCGCATCGGACACCACGGCCACCCGCTTGTCGATCTGCGTGCCCGGCCGACCGGGCAATCCGCGTCCTCCGAAAAGGGTTTTGGCGATGGTTCGGGCCCAAAGGCCTTCATACTCCTGCCGGATGTAGACGACGGGATAATTCCGCGCGCGGGAGACCTCGATGGTTTTGTTGATGGTCGCGATGAGCGCATCGGAATTTTTGTATTTCCGGGTCGGCGGGCAGGTCGTTCCGATGAAATCCTCCTGTACGTCGACGACCAACAGCGCCTTCCGGGGGTGCGCATAATGTCCGATGCGGGGGCCCCGGGTGGGGACGCCGGAAAGGACGAAGGTTAAGAACACCGCGGCCGCCAGGACGAACCCGGCGACGGCTCCCCCGCCGACGATCTTTGCGATTTTTTTCATGGACGACTCCTGCGCGAATTGGAAGGCTGATACAGGATTTTAAGATAATCCGAGGTCCTTCCCAGGCGGCGGGCGGGGCTGAAAACCGCGGAGTTTTTTACGACCGGACGGCTTTCCATTCCCGCGGACCGGTCCCCTTGTCCGCAAGCACCTCGAAATCCGTGATCCCGATGGCCCGGCCGTCGGACGTCTCCGTCACGACGCGCCATCGGCCCGGGTGATAGTTCGTTTTGTAGGCGTATCCCCGGAAGCCCTTCCGCCGGCCGCCGATCACCGTCACCAACATGCGGTCGCTGGAGACGTAACGTTTCGCCGCGGCGTCGTAGACGTACCAGCGGAGGTGCACCGCATGTTCGAACCGGGCCGGCGCGAAGATGCGGACGAAATAGAAGATCTTGTCCCCGGGCCGGGCGCGGAAGGGGCGGGATTCCCTTTTCCAGAACGCATGCCAGGGCGGCCGGGGCGTTTTGAGGAGATAGCCCTCGGAGGTCTTCTCCAGGTCGTGGAATATCCCGGCCCATTGAACGGAAAGGGGCACCGGCGGGATGAGGTGCAGGAAATACAAAAGAACGATGAGCCCGAACACGCCGGCCGCGGGCGCGAACAGCCGCCGCTGTGCCTTTCGCCGGGCCGGTTCCCGCCGGGTCAAAAGACCCGCCATGGACCACAGGAGGCCGACCGAAATCGCCACGGACGCACCGAACACCCATCCGCCCAGACGCCCGACCAGGATCGGCACCAAATAGATCAGGTAGGAGCACACGCAGAAGGCGTAGAGGGCCAGCCGCAGCCGATGGCTGTTGCGACGGAGGAGGGGGAATTCGTTCATCACGAAGAGAGCGCCCACCAGGAACAAGAACACGGCTGTGCGGCGGCCGGCGCCGCTCTGGAAATACAGGACGACATAGACGCTCAGCAACCCTCCATACACGAAATGGAGGATCTCCACGTTGTACGCCCACAGGCGGGCGAGCGCGGGCGGCGGGGTCCACTCCCCGCGCTTCTCCCGGTATTGGAAGAAGAGAA
>JAKLDV010000028.1 GCA_022703335.1 Elusimicrobiota bacterium | reverse complement strand
ACTCCTTGAGGAGCCAGGCGGAACTGAGCCGCAGATTCAAGAACCCCGGCCCGGCGATCTCCACCCGTTCCAGCACGTCCCCGGTCGCAATGAGAGGGAGCAGTTCCGCCGCCACGTCGCGGGGCGGGCGGCGTGTCTTTTTGGCCGTGAGCATGGCGAGGTTGGTGGCCGCATCTCCGGCCACGCCGGACGGCGGCGGGTCCACGGAGAAGATCAGCCCGGGCTCGTCGGGGGCACCGGTCTTTCGCAACCATTCCCCCAGCGCTCCCTGAAGGATCCGGCGGAGCTCTTCTTTCATCGTTTTTTGGGGGTGCGGCGGCGAGGAGCGCCCGGACGTCGTCGGTCCGGACGTTTTCCGGAGCGGGCCGGAACGTTTTGCCACGACACCGGCCGCGCCCCGTCCCACAACCGTTCCAGCCCGTAAAACGCGCGCGTGGAACTGTGCATCAAATGCACCACCAGCCCGCCGTAATCCAGCACTTTCCAGGTGACGCTGCCCGAACCGTCCCGTCGGATCGGCGAAAGCGCGTGCCGCTCCTTCAGGTTCTCTTCGATGTGGTCGGCCACGGCCTGCAGTTGGGGAGACGACCCGGCCGACGCCAGCAGATAGAAATCCGCCAGGCCGGAAAAACGGCGCACGTCCAGAAGGACGACGTCCTCGGCCTTCTTGTCGTCGGCGGCCAGGGCCGCGGTCTTGGCCGCGGCCTGGAAATGACGCGAGGGCGGGGTCATCGAACGGCCGGTCTCGGGAGACGTTGGGAAAACAGGGAAGAGCCCAAAGGCGGGATCAGGCGTGTCCGCCGCCGCGCAGGCCGGGAGGCAGGTTCACCGGCACCTCGCCCTTGGCGTCCACCAGCCCCTGCGTCTGCAGCTGGATCTTGAGGTCGTTGGGGTTGTTGGAGAAGGACAACGCCTCGGCGATGCTGATGTTCCTGGCCTTGATCTGAGCCAGCAGCGCCTGGTTGAAGGATTGCATCTTGTAGAAGACCGCGGAATCCTCGATGGCCTTGGAGATCGCCCCGATCTTGTTCTCCTCGATCAGTTTCTGAATGGTGGGGGTGTTGATCATCACCTCCATCACGGCCACGCGGCCCGCGTCGTCGGTCCGTTTCAGCAGGCGCTGGGCCACCACGGCGAGGAGACATTTGGCCAGCTGCATGCGCACCTGATGCTGCGCCTCGGGCGGAAAAGTGTCCACGATGCGGTCGATGGACTGTTTGGTGTCGTTGGTGTGGAGCGTGCCGAACACCAGGTGTCCCGTCTCGGCGGCGTTCATGGCGGTGATGATGGTCTCCGCGTCGCGCATCTCGCCGATGAGAATCACGTCCGGGTCCTGCCGCAGGGCGCGGCGCAGACCCTGACCGAACGTCTTCGTATCGGACCCCACCTCCCGCTGATTGATCACCGCCATCTTGTCCTGATAGGAGAACTCGATGGGGTCCTCCAGCGTGACGACGTGCACGGGCATGGTGTTGTTGATCTGGTCGATGAGCGCCGCCAACGTGGTGGATTTGCCCGACCCCGTGGGGCCGGTCACCAGGAACAGCCCCTGTTTCCTATTCACCAACTCTTTCAACACCGGCGGCATTCCGAGTTCGTCCAGCGTGGGGATCTTTGCCGGAATCAGGCGGAACACCGCGCCCAGCGCGCCCTTCTGAAAAAAGGCGTTGCCGCGGAACCGCGCCATGCCGCGCACGTTGAAGGAGAAGTCCAGTTCCTTGTCCTCCTCCAGCCGCTTCTGCTGTTCCGCGCTGATGACCGAATAGATGAGTTTCTGCACGTCTTCGGACTGAAGCGCGGGAACGTTCTCCATGGGCAAGAGATCCCCGCGCAGCCGCATCATCGCCGGCCGGCCGGCCTTGAGGTGCAGGTCGCTGGCGCCTTTTTCGTAAAGGGTCTTTAAAAACGTCTCGATGCTTCCGATATTTTCCATGAGGCCTCCCGGCTCAATAGGTGCCGCTGCCCGACGATACGGGCGAACCGGCGTCGGCGCGGCCCGTCAGGTTCCGCAGTTTCTCCGGATCGGACGACTTCGTCAAAGCGTCGTCGAAACTGATGACCCCTTCGCCGACCAGGTCGGCCAGGCAGCGGTCCAGGGGGACCATGCCGAACTTGGCGCCGGTTTCGATGGCGTTGTAGATCATGTGGGTCTTCCCCTCACGGATGAGGTTGGCGATGGCCGGCGTCACGATCATGATCTCCCGCGCCGCCACACGGCCCTCCCCCTCCAGGCGGGGGATGAGCGTCTGGCACACCACCCCCTTGAGCACCGTGGAGAGCTGCACCCGCACCTGTTGCTGCTGGTGCGGCGGGAAAACGTCGATGATGCGGTCCACCGTCTGTGGGGCGTCGGTGGTGTGCAGGGTGCCGAAACAGAGGTGCCCGGTTTCGGCGGCGGTAATGGCCAGAGAAATGGTCTCCAGGTCCCGCATTTCGCCCACGAGGATGACGTCGGGGTCCTGCCGCAGGGCGTGCCGCAGCGCCTCGTTGAAGTTGCGGGTGGACTGCCCCACCTCGCGCTGGCGCACGATGCACTTGTTGTGCTCGTAGACGAACTCGATGGGGTCCTCGATGGTGAGGATGTGTTCCCGTCGGACGGAGTTGATGATGTTGACGAGGCAGGCGAGGGTGGTGGACTTCCCGGACCCCGTGGGGCCCGTCACCAACACCAGCCCGCGCGGCAGTTTGGCGAATTCCAAGATGGCGGGCGAAAGACGGAGGGTTTCCGGGTCGGGGATCTTGGACGAGATGATCCGCAGCACCGCCTCCACGCCGTTCCTCTGCATCAGCACGTTCACGCGGAACCGCGCCAGGCCGGCGATGGCGAAGGAACAGTCCAGTTCCAGTTGTTCCTCAAAACGCTGTTTTTGTTCGTCGTAGAGGATGGAGTAGATGAGGCGTTTCGATTCCTCGGCCGAAACCGGCTCGAACCCCGGCAGTTCCAATATTTCGCCGTTCACCCGGGCCATCGGCGGCTTGCCGATGACGAGATGGATGTCCGATGCCCCCTGCTTGACGCCCAGCCTTAAAACATCGATGAACTCCATGGTTCCTCCTTGAACGGACTCTCTTTCGCCGGCCCTCTACCGCGTTTCGCCGGTGTAATCCTCGCCCAAAATCACTTCCACGTCGGTCTGCAGTTTCGGATTGATGTCGCTGAAAACGGACTCCACGCCCAGCAGCCGCGCCACGCCCCGGGCCTTGTCGATGTCGCCGCAGCGGTCCAGCACGCGCGTCTTGGTTTGCCGTAGATTATAATTCCCCCATTCCAAGACGTCAAACCCGCCGGCGCGCAGGCGCCGCGTCACCTTCAACGCCAGTCCCGACCGGCCGCTGCCGTTCCACACCTTCACCTTGGCGTGGGTCGCCGCCGGAGACACCGGCTCCTCTTCCGCCACGGCCTCCGCCGATCCGTTCTCCTGTCCGGTGATCTGCCGGAGGACCAACCCCGTCCGTTCGACGTCCATCTCCCAATAGACCCCTCGATTCTGACCGGGAAGGAGCCAGGGGTTGAGCCGGTCCGGACGGAGGTGTTTGGCCTCCAACACCAGGAAGGGCACATCCCACAGACCCAGGTTGGTGTGCACGCTGCCGTAGACCGTGGCGAGCATCTTCGGCCAGCGGAATGCCAGGAGCGGGAAAGAGATCTTCTCCGCCACACCTTTCAGAAACTCCATCTGCCGCAGTATCCGGCCGCGGTCGCCGCTGCGGCCGCGGAACCGCACGTAGGCCAGCGCCTCGTCGCCGCTCAAGTGATAGTCGCCGGGCTCGCGGTGGAAATGATAGTCCCCGGCGTTGTCGTCGTAGTGGAGCGGCTCGTCGATGTGCACGTTGAGGCCGCCGATGAGGTCGATGAATCGCCGGAAACCGTCGAAATTCACGTGCAGGTAGTAGATCGGCTTGAAGTTCAGAAGATAGGCCACCGCCTTGAGCACCTCGCCGGAGGCGAACCGGGGGTCCCGCTTCAATGCGAAATGATAGGCGAACACCTCGTTGATGCGGTGGAACCGGAACCCCGGCAGGTTGATGCGCGTGTCGCGGGGCAAAGAGAGCACGTCGAGGTGCGCCCGCCGGGGGCTGTAATACCAAAGCATGAGCGTGTCGGAATGTTGGGCGGTCTCGACGAAATCCGTGCCCAGCAATATCCCCGAAAGGGGCTCGCCGGACCGCAACGCCGCGGCCACCGGCGACCGCACCGCCAAAAAGCAGCTCGCCACCACCAAGAACAACCCCACCAAGGCCACCAGGCGCAGGGGGGCCATCGGACGGCGCGAATTGTCCTTCTCAGGCACGGCTCATCTTCCTTTTCTTCCCGCCGACGCGTTATACATCTTCACCGTTTCCAGATGAAGGGCGCGGCCGGACCGCAGAACGTACAACAATTTCTGCCTCATGGTTTCACGGAACGCCTGCTCCAAATTTTTCAACGCCAACCGGCGCATCTTCGCGGAGGCCGGGAACCCGCGGTCGGGCGAGGCGTAATCCGCCACGTAGAGGATCTTGTCCAGCCGGCCCATTCGACGATGCCCCAGCGTATGACGCTCGATGGCGGCCAGCACCGCCCGGTCGCGCACGCCGTATATCTTCCTCGCCCTCAGCGCCGAGACCGGCGCGTGCAAGAGAACGAACCGCCCCGGCCCGGGAACGAAACCGCCAAGCCAATCTTTCCGGCGCGCCTCCCCGGCCAGCCGCACGGCGGAGAAGTCGCGGGCACAATCGTGCAGCAGGCCGGCCAGCCGGGCCCGCCGGAGGTCCCCGCCGTGCCTTCGCGCGAGCCGTTCCGCCAGCCGCGCCACGCTCACGCTGTGCCGGTAACGCGCCGGAGAAAGGTCGGCCCGAAGCCGGCGGTCCAGCGCGGCGAAATCCTCTGTCGATTCTTTTTTCATCGCCGATATAACCCGGCGCGGCGGACGTGCCCGGCCACCGCCGGAACCACGAACCCGTTGAGAGTTTCCCCGGCCCGGACCCGCCGCCGAATCTCCGTTGCCGACACCGCCGGCAGCTTTTTTTTCAAAAAAATCACGCGCTTTCTGAGGTTCGACGGAACACCGCCCAATCCGACGCCCGGACGCCGCCCCACCACCACGCGGATGTTCCGCAACAACCAGGTCCACCGGCGCCAACGGGTGAAATTTTTCAGCGAGTCGCCGCCGATCAGGAGGTATCCTTCGGCGGCCGGATAACGTTTCCGCAGATAAGCCACGGTGTGATGGGTATAAGACACGCCGCTCCGGCGCAACTCCCACAAAAGTATCCGAAACTTCGGCCGGCCACGCAGCGCCGCTCTCAACAAGGCCAGGCGGTGCCGGGCGGGGCTCACGCTTCCGGCATTTTTCAACGGCGGCCGGCCGGCCGGCACGAAGAAAACGCGGTCGAGTTTCAGTTCCCGGAGGGCCGCCTCGGCCAGGGCCACGTGCGCCCGGTGCACGGGATCGAACGTGCCTCCCAAAATACCGAATTTCATACGGGGATACGCCGTGGACGAGCGGTCGCTGCGGAAATTTTTTATTCCCTGACCTGGCCGGAACCACGGACCACGTATTTGGTGGTGGTCAGTTCCCGCAGACCCATGGTGCCGCGAGCATGAAGCTTTTGGGTGGAGATGCCCATCTCGGCCCCCAAACCGAACACGCTCCCGTCGTGCAAACGGGTGGAGGCGTTATGGAACACCGCCGCCGAATCCACCTGGGAAAGAAATTTTTCCGCCGCCCCGGCGTCGTCCGTCACGATGCTGTCCGAATGATGGCTGCCGTGCATGTTGATGTGCGCGACGGCCTCCTCCAAAGAAGCCACCACTTTCACCGCCACGGTCAAATTCAGGAACTCCGTATCCCAATCCTCGGACCGGGCCGCTTTGACGGTTTTCCCACCCAGCCGTTTCGTCTCGTCGTCCCCGTGCACCTCCACCCCGGCGGCGGCGTATTTTCCCACCATCCCGGGCAGAAACCGGCCGGCCACGTCCCGGTGCACCAAAAGAGTTTCCATGGCGTTGCACACGCCGGGCCGCTGCACTTTGGCGTTGAAAGCGATGCGCGCCGCCATGTCGAGGTCGGCGGCCTTGTCCACATACACCGCGCAAAGCCCCTTCCCGTGGCTGAGCACCGGCACCGTGGCCATGTCGCGGATGGCCTGCACCATCTCCTCGCCGCCGCGGGGGATCACCAAATCCACCAGTTTATCCATGCGCACCAGGTCCCGGATGGCGGCGCGGTCCGTGGTGCTCACGAACTGCACCGCGGCCGGAGAGATTTCGGTCTCCCCCAAGGCGGACTGCACCACGCCGACCAGCGCGGTGTTGGAATTGAACGCCTCCTTGCCGCCGCGCAACACCACCGCGTTGCCCGATTTCAGGCAAAGGCCGGCCGAGTCTACCGTCACGTTGGGACGCGCCTCATAGATCATGGCCACCACGCCCAACGGCACGCGGACCTTGCGGACGACCAGCCCGTTGGGCCGTTTCCACTCGCTCACCGTTTCGTCGAGCGGATCGGGCAGCTGGGCGATGTCGCGCAGGCCCTGCGACATGGCGCGGACGCGGTCCGCCGTGAGCGTCAGCCGGTCCAACAAAGCGGCCGACAGCCCCGCCTTGCGGCCGGCTTCCAGGTCGATCTCGTTTTTGAAAAGGATCTCATCCCGCCGACGTTCCAGCGCCGAAGCGATCGATTCCAGGGCGCGGTTCCGGGCCGCCGTCGAGGTCAGCGCCAGCAGACGGCTGGCCTGTTTCGCTTTCAGGCAGACGCCGGCGATCTCTTCACGGTAATCCGCGGGAGTGGAGAGGGTGACGGGCCGGAAGCCACGGACGGATTTTCTTGGTTTTTTCTTCTTCGCCATAAGGCGGTTATTTTACAAAAATTCCCAGCCCCCCGGCGGAGGTAAAAATGCGTTGCTTTTTATGTTTCATCCCCGCTAAAAAACCTGTATGCCTCAAGGGTTCCCCACCCCTGACCCGAAACGTTGCCGGGGATTGCCCGGCAGCAACTGACTTTTTTGCGTGCCCAAGAAAAGTCAACAAAAGAAAGGCACCCCTGCGGGCACTCACTCGACAATTTGCGGCGGCCGCGAACTTAACATCCTCAAAAACCCATCGAACGCTTCGGACATCACGGCCTGCCGGCGCCGAAAATCGCTGAGCGAGGGGTGGCAAGGGGCGTCTTTCTTTGTCCAGGGCTTCTTTGGACGAGCAAAGAAAGGGAACCCCGATGCGGGGCGGGAAGCCCTGCGTATCCGCAGGCTCAGAACCACAAACAGAAATAGCACGAACGAATTTTTGCTAAAATTATTGAATACGCACTTAAGCGCACAAAATGACGACTCCCATGGAAAACAGTTTCAACAGCGCCGGCATACTTACCGTCAACGGAAAAAAACACGCCATTTTCCGCCTCTCCGCTTTGGAAAAAGCCGGCCTGACAAAAATCCATCAACTTCCCTTCACCGTCCGCATCCTCCTGGAAAACCTCCTGCGGCACGAGGACGGCCGGCTGGTTCAAAAAGCCGACGTGGAAGCTCTGGCCCGCTGGTCGCCCAAATCCCCCCCCACCCGAGAAATCCCCTTCATCCCGGCGCGAGTGCTCCTGCAGGATTTCACCGGGGTGCCGGTGGTGGTGGACCTGGCCGCCATGCGCGACGCCGCCAAAAAGTTCGGCGTGGACCCCGGCCGCATCAACCCTCTCTTCCCCGTGGACCTGGTCATCGATCATTCCCTTCAAGTGGAGTTCTTCGGCTCGCCCGACGCCTTCCAAAAGAACGTGAAACTGGAATACCACCGTAATCGCGAGCGCTACACCTTTTTACGCTGGGGGCAGAAAACCCTGAGCAATTTTCGGGCCGTGCCGCCCGGCGCCGGCATCGTCCACCAGGTCAACCTGGAATACCTCGCCTCGGTCGTATGCGCCAAAGGAGACGCCGTCTCCCCGGACACGGTCATCGGCACCGATTCCCACACCACCATGATCAACGGACTCGGCGTGCTGGGCTGGGGAGTGGGCGGCATCGAGGCGGAGGCCGCCATGCTGGGCCAACCACTCACCCTTTTAATGCCGGAAGTAGTGGGATTTAAACTCACGGGCCGTCTGCCCGACGGCGCCACCGCCACCGACGCCGTTCTCACCGTCACGGAAATGCTGCGGAAAAAGAACGTGGTCGGCAAGTTCGTGGAATTTTTCGGCGAGGGACTTTCGGCCCTTTCACTCCCGGACCGCACCACCATCGCCAACATGGCTCCGGAATACGGCGCCACCGCGGGGCTCTTCCCCGTGGACGAGGAAACCCTCTCCTTCCTCCGCCTCACCGGCCGGCCGGACGATCATATCGCTCTTGTGGAAGCATACTGTAAAGAGCAAGGGCTCTTCCGCATGCCCAACGACCCCGCACCGCTCTACTCCGACACTTTGGAACTGAACCTCTCCGCGGTCGTTCCCTCTCTGGCCGGACCCAAACGGCCGCATGACCGCGTGCCGCTGGCGGAAGCGAAACAAGCTTTCAAAAAATCTCTCTCTGCGCCGGTGAAAGAGCGCGGGTTCGAACTTCCCCCCGAGTCTCTCAATAAACACGTCACTCTGCGCATGGGCGAAAGGGCGGACGAAGTCGGCCACGGCGTGGTGGTCATCGCCGCCATCACCAGTTGCACCAACACTTCCAACCCGTCGGTGATGATCGCCGCGGGACTCTTGGCCAAGAAAGCCGTGGAAAGGGGGCTTTCGTCTCTCCCTTACGTAAAGACAAGTTTGGCGCCGGGGTCGCAGGTGGTCACCGATTACCTCAACGCCGCCGGGCTCACTCCCTATTTGGAAAAACTCAATTTCCATCTGGTGGGATACGGCTGCACCACTTGCATCGGCAACAGCGGGCCGTTGCCCGAACCGGTGGCCGCCGCCGTTAAGGAAGGGAACTTGGTGGCTGCCGCGGTGCTGAGCGGCAACCGGAACTTTGAAGGACGGGTGAACCCGCTCACACGGGCCAACTACCTGGCCTCGCCGCCGCTGGTGGTGGCCTATGCCCTCGCCGGCACGGTCGACATCGATCTCTCCAGCGAACCCATCGGCACGGGGAAAGACGGCAAACCGGTTTTCCTCCGCGACCTCTGGCCGTCGAACAAAGAGATCCGGGAGGCCATCAAAAAAGCGGTGAAACCGGAACTTTTCCGCCGGCGCTACACCCGCATCGCCGACGGCGACGAGAACTGGAACTCCCTGCCCGTTCTCGAAGGAAATCTCTATGCCTGGGACGAAAAATCCACCTACATCAAACACCCGCCGTATTTCCGGGATTTCGCCCTGGACCCGGCCGAGCTGAAAGACATTCAAGGGCTGCGCGTGCTGGCGCTCCTCGGGGATTCCGTCACCACCGACCACATCTCGCCGGCCGGCAACATCGCCAAGGACAGCCCGGCGGCCAAATACCTCATATCCCTCGGCGTGGAACCCAAGGATTTTAATTCCTACGGCGCCCGGCGGGGCAACCATGAAGTGATGGCCCGAGGGACCTTCGCCAACGTGCGACTCAAGAACCTCCTGGTTCCCGGCACCGAGGGCGGCGTCACGGTCCATCGGCCCAGCGGGGACACCGTCTCCATCTTCGAGGCCTCCCAGCGCTACCTTAAAGAAGGCGTGCCGTTGCTGGTCATCGCCGGCAAAGAATACGGGTCCGGCAGTTCCCGCGACTGGGCCGCCAAGGGACCCATGCTCCTGGGCGTCCGTGCCGTCATCGCCGAAAGCTACGAGCGCATCCACCGCAGCAACCTGGTCGGCATGGGCCTTCTGCCGCTGCAGTTCATTCCGAACGAATCCCGCGAGAGCCTTCGGCTCACGGGACGAGAGACCTTCAGCATTACCGGCATCGCCGAAGGGCTGACTCCTAAAAAAGTCCTCTCCGTCACCGCGCGGCGCGAAGACGGCTCCACGTTCACTTTTAACGCCGTGGCCCGGCTCGACACCCCCGTGGAGGTGGACTACTACCGTCACGGCGGCATCCTCCAGGCCGTGCTCCGCCCCCTCTGCCGCCCGTAAAAAAACTTCCCTCTCCCCTCGAAACAAGGCCCAGTAAAACAATCGGCGTTATCTCGCCGACGACGAACTCATTTTTATTGAGGAATTACGATTTTGGGGGAAGGGCGGGGGTGGAGGAAGCGGGGAGGTCGGGGGTTGAGTGGCCGATGGAAGCGAGTTTTTCTTGGAAGCGCTCGAGACGTTTTTCCGCGTCGTCGTATTTGCCTTTGACTTTTGACACATGGCCGCCCAACACGTCGAAATCTTCCCGAAACCGGTGGAAATCGCCCTGCAAGCGGGCCAGGTTCTCCATGATGACCTTGGCGTTCTCCTCGATCTCAAAACCCCTTAACCCCAGAATGATGGCCTGCAGGTAGGCGTAGAACGAGTTGGGCGACACCGGGATGACCCGCCGTTTGAGGGCGTATTCCGCCAGCGATTTCCCCTCTTCCGAGTCCTCGTCCTTGACGATGATCTCATAATACACGTTCTCCGCCGGGACGTACATCAACGCGAAATCGTAGGTATCCTCGTCCGGCAGGATGTATTTGTCGGCGATGTCGTCGATGTGCTTTTTCACGTCGCCGGCGAGTTTTTTCTTGAGAGGTTTTCGTTCCTCGTCGGTCTTGGCGTCCATGACTTTGCGGAAATTCTCCAGAGGAAACTTGGCGTCCACGGGGACGAGTTTGCCGCCCAGCCGGACGACCGCGTCCACCACCCCGCCGTTCTTGAAGGCGTGCTGCAGTTCGTAATGGCGCGTGGGCAATATCTGAGAAAGCAGGTCGCCCAGGAAGAATTCACCCAGACCGCCGCGCATCTTGGGCGCGCGGAGGATTTCCTGCAGACCGGCGATGTCCTTGCCCACGTCGAAGATCCGTTCCGCGGCCTGCCCCAGCGTGCCGAGGGATTTCTGCACCTCCGACACCACCCGGGCGGCGTTGTCGAGGCGTTCGCCCACGCTTTTTTGTGAGGTCATCATTTGGCTGGAGATATTCTCCAGGCGCTGGCTCACTTGGGTGGTCACCTGGTGGAGTTGTTGGTTGACGTTCTGCGTCTGCCCCGAAAGGGTCTCGGCGAGCTGGGATCGGAGTCCCTCCAACTGCTGCTGCATGAGCTGGAGGCCGGGGTCGGCGGCGCGGGTGTTCTGCGAGGCGCGCATCATCTGCCATACCAGAAAAATGGCCGCCCCGACGACCGTCAGGCCGACGAACAATCCCACAAAAGCGAGAATCTGGAGGGGGGTCATTTCAGGCGGAGATCAGGCGTTCATCTGCCGGAGGAAGAAAATCCACGCCATCAAATCGTTCCGGAGGCCGAGGGTCTCCCGAAAGAGGAGGTGATACTCCTCCGCCGACATAAACCGGCGCGGAAGGCGCGAGACGAACCCGACGCAGGCGTCCGCGTGGGTCAGCGCCCGGCGGCAGCGGGCGATGTTGCCTTTCACGGCGGCGGCCCCGTAACCCACGTAATGCCCTTCCGCCACGTTGTGCGGGATCCGCCGGGCATGGTGCCGGATGTCTTCGAGGAGCGCCTGGCAGAGCCGATGGAGACGGCTCTTATAGGTTTTGGCCATCATTTTTTGAAAACGCCGTTCCCACAGGGACGCCACCACGCCCACAAAGGACTTCGCCCGGATGTAGATGGGGAGGGCGTCCACCTCGGCCTCTTCCAGAGAAAGACGGCTCTTCCACAAGGGCGGTTCCGTGGACGGGCCAGCGGGCGGCTCGAAACTCGCCTCCGGCGCGAAAACGCCGTCCGGGTCCATGCCGAACCGGCGCATGACGTTCCGGAACGAGAGGGACGGGTCCACGGTCCGGCCGCGGGCATACGCCCTTCCCGGGCGGACCTGTCGGACGAACTCGTCCTGGGCGGAGAAGAATCGTTCCCAATCCTCTTCGTCCCATTTCTTGTTGAAGTTGATGGACTCGAAGCAGTTCCTGTTTGATTCCATAGCGTTTTCCGTCCCCGCCGCGTCCGGCGGAGCGTTTTAGAACAGCGTGTAGATGAACGGCGCCACGGCCGACCCCTGCGCCAAAAACAACAGGACGCCGAACAGCACCAGCACGCTGACCATGGGGATCATCCACCAGAGTTTCTGTTCCCACAAATAGTCGAGCAGTTCCCGAAAAATTCCCAATTTTTCTTTCAGACCCATTTTTGCGACCTCCCGAGATAAGCCTACTCGCCGATGATCTTGACCACGACCCGCTTTTTCCGCTGGCCGTCGAATTCGGCGTAAAAAATCTGTTCCCACGGCCCCAGATCCAGCCGGCCGGAGGTGATGGGGAGCACCACCTGGTGATGCAAGAGCGTGCGTTTGAGGTGCGCGTCGCCGTTGTCCTCGCCGGTGCGGTGGTGGCGGTAATCGGCCGGCGGGGCCAGCCGTTCCAGCCAGTCGAACACGTCCTGCTTGAGGCCGTCCTCCTCGTCGTTGACCCAGATGGCGGCGGTGATGTGCATGGCGGAGACGAGGCAGAGCCCTTCCTTCACGCCGCTGGCCTTCACATATTTTGCCACATCCGCCGTAATATTGACCAGTTCTTTCCGCGAACGGGTATTGAACCACAGATATTCGGTGTGGGTCTTCATTGTTTTTCCTTCTCCTTGAAGACGCGGGCGGAACGGCCGAGCTTGTCCTCGCCGGCCTCGTGGCCGCCGGAGAGATTATAGGAAAGGAGTTCCGTGTTCCGCCGCTCGCCGCCGGAGGTGGCCAGCGTGGTGAGGACGTGTCCCACGCCGGGCGCGTAATAGTTCAGCTGCCAGGACCCCGTGATGCCCTCCATCTGTTCACGCACCACCAGACAGTCCCTGAACTCGCCGGCCCTCACCTTCACGGCGGCCATCCCGTCGACGGTAAAAATGAAATTCCGGCCGTCGCGGCGCGACGTCCAGCGGCTGCCCTTTTCGAACGGATATTTCAAAATGACCGTGGGGGCGCTTTTGTCGTTCAGATACTCGCGCAGTTCGAGTTTTTCCTTCTTGTATCGCTTGCGGATGGAAAGGTTTTTCTGAAACTTGTCGCCGGCATAAAAGTTGTGCGTCATCAGCACGGCCGCCGGGTCGTCGTCGGCCACGCGGCAGACGATGCGTATTTTGGCGTTGCGGCCTCCGGTGTCCGAATCCCCCTCCTCCCACTGGCCGTTGACCACCAAAGGGAAATAATTAGGGGTGTTGAAGATGGCCCGTTCGGCCTTGTCGCCCCAGCCTTTCCGGTCCCCGTGCTGGTCGATGAGCCGCTGGAAAAGGCCCCGCGCCAGTTCGTAGTCCTGCAACGTGCGGCCCGCCAACCGGCCGGCGGCATAGAGCGCCTTGGGCGCGATGGCCCCGGACGGGACTTGGTCCGCCACGGCCACATAGGCCCGCAGCGCCTCCTCAAAACGTCCGGCCTTTTCCAACCGTTCCGCCTTAAAAAAGCCGAGACGGCCGCAACCCAACACCCCCAAAAAGGACAGCGCCAGGGCGACCCGGCCCGGGCGGGTGTAGAACGGGGACAACTTCGCGAAAAGATTCATCCCCCACCGCCGCTGCCAGCGGCAGACCAGAAGGGCGCCGAGCGCATCGATACCGGCGTCCCACGCGGAGGGCACCCGTCCGGGGATGAAGCCCTGATGCCACTCGTCGCTTGCGGCATAGAGGATGGAAAAACTCACGCAGACCCAAAAAATCCTTGAAAGCGTCCAGGAAAAGGTGTGTTCCAGCGCGCGCCACAACAAAGCCGCCAGAATACCGAACTCCGCCGCGTGAGCGGCCTTGCGGAAAACCAAATCCCACATCCCCCAGCCCGTCGACAGGTCCGGGATGCCGGAGAAATAGAAAATCACTCCGCACCACAGAAGGGGCGGAATCCAGAGACCCAGCCACCGGTTCGCCTTGTTTTTCGATATCGCCGGTTCGCTCACAAATCGCCTTTTTCCCGGAAGCTGTGGTGTTTCTGGGCGGACACGATGACGTGGTCCAGGACTTCGATCCCCAAAAGTTCCCCCGCCTGCGCGAGGCGTTTCGTCAACCGCCGGTCTTCTTCCGACGGCGTGGGATCGCCGGAAGGGTGGTTGTGCGCCAGAATCACGGACGCGGCCGAATGCCGGAGGGCCGGTTCAAAAACCTCCCGGGGGTGGACCAGGCTGGCGTTCAACGTGCCGATGGAGACGAACTCCTTATGCGCCAATCGGTTCCGCGTGTCGAGATACAGGACGACGAAATTCTCTTTTTTTCGGTCGCGGATTTCGGCGAGGTGCTGGCACACGTCTTTGGGGGTCTGCACCGAGGCGGCCTCATCCCCGGAACCGGAATGGCGGCGGGCCAGTTCCCAAGCGGCCAGCAACGTCGCCGCCCGGGTGTCACCGACACCTTTGATTTTGGCCAGTTCTTCAAACGACAACTCGAAGAGTTGCTTGCCAGGGTGCTTTCGCACCAGCTCGCGCGAAAGAGTCAAGACATCTTTCCCCTTATAGCCCGTGCGCAGCAGGATGGCCAACAGTTCCTCGTCCTTAAGCGCACCCGGCCCGCCCCGGGCCAGTTTCTCGCGAGGCTTCTCAATACGGTGAAGTCTATTGAAGGATGCCGAGGTCAGCACTTTTTTCTAGAGGGCGGGAAACCGATAAATCTCCGCGCGAAACAACCAAGTTCAACTCCGCTTCCGGAGACAAACCGCCGTTTGATCGTCGTTCATGCGCGCCTGTTCCCAGAGGTTCCTTCGGGCTACAATTTTCCGCCGCAATTCCCGCAGAAACGCGTTCCGGCAGGGCTCTGAGCCCCGCACTTCGAACATTTCAACATGCTCAGATCGGCGCCGCAGTTGTTGCAGAATTTCCCCTGGCCCGCCGGTTTCCCGCATTGAGGACACACCGTTTGTTTGCTTTCGATCTCGCCTGAAAAAACCTGTTTCGTATCGGCGGCACTCTGGATGTCTTTCACCATTTTTTTCGCTTTGGCGGCCGCCACTTCAACGTTCATTCGCGGCGCATCGTCGACACAGAGCCCCTCCTGTTCGTTCCAGTCCGTTTCGCAAACCCATTTTTTGCACTTCGGGCATCGTTTGAAATGTCCTTTGGCCTCGTTCTGCGCCAATTCAAATGCTTTTTCGTGTTCTTTGTGCCATTCCGGCGACATCCCACGATACTTTTCCCTCAAGGCGTCCGCTCCGCGCTCCAGGCCATAGCCGACACCGCTTTTGCCGAGCATATTGGCGATCGTAAAAGCCGCCTGCCCCAGGCCGCGCAGGAGCCCGGCCGTTTTATGGCTCTTCGATTCGGTGAATTTTGTCTTATATCCCTCCTTGCACGAATCGCAGAAGAAAGTGAATTGAAACCCCGCTTCCGTGCTGTTGTCGGCGAAATTACCGGTGAATGCCTGCAGTTCCATTGAAGTCTCCTTTATCTCCGCTTTGATCCGTTATTGAACCTGTTTCAATGACTTTCCGCACTTGATGCAATTACCGTCCAGCGGCGGCTGTTCTGCTTTGCACTTGGGATTGGGGCAAATAACCGCCAACCGCGCGTCGCACAACGCGCAATAGTCGCCGAAGAAAGTGGCCTTGCCGCATTTGGGACACGCAACCTCCAGCTTCAACCCACAATTCGCGCAATTCTTATATTCCTTTTCCACAGGCATGCGACACTTCGGACATCTCAAGGCGTCCAAAGGATTGATCTTCCCACAAAGAGGACATACTTTCGACTCCGGGGGGATCAATTTGCCGCAATATCTGCATGGATGCTTGTACCCTGTCACGATCGAACTCCTCTTGCTTCAGAATTGACGGTATTGTGAAACATCGAACAAAATCACGCCTTGTCTTTTTGGCACCACCGGGAACCGTCTTCGGCTTCGCTGTTAAATTTCAATAGTTCGGCCACATCCTCTTTCCATTGGCCATCGGAGGAGTGGATGACGCGGCCGACATAGAGCTCACGCAGCATCCTCAGGCCGGGGACGCCGGCGATGGCATATTCGTATTTCTGGTATTGCGGCTCCGCCAGCTTTTCCGGCGGGAGATAGATCGGTTCTCGACGAAAATTAATGGCCAACATGCACCGATTGATGTTCCGTATCGCGTTGTCGGCTTCTTTATGGAGCTCTTCCAGCTTGAGAGACTTTCGGTAGTCTTTCCGGCTCACGATGCGGTAGAAGTAAGTCGCCTTCCCGGTTTCCTTCTCGGTGACCGACTCCATGGCGATAAGGTTGCCGGGGACGCGCGGGTCGTCTGAATATATCGGAGCGAGGAACCAAAGATACTCGCCCGAAGAATCCCGCTTTAGTCCGATGCCCATCCGGGTGTCTTGTGCCTTGCTTCTGAGAAATTCATATTCCTCTTTCAATTCCGTAAGCGCCATTTTCCTTTCCAACTGCCGCCAAATGTCCGGGGAAATGGCGTCCAAATCCGACTTTTTCGCCGCCTTGCCTTCTCGCATCAAACCCGCCGCTTTACGCAATATTTTCGGGTCCGCCCCCGGAACGATCTCCCTCAGCGTTGTTTGCACCATCAAGGCAAGCTCCCCCATCCGGTCGGACAGCGCCTTGGCGAAGGGGCCGAACTCGTATCCCATGCCGGACAAAACATATTTTTCGCCGAGTTCGGTCTTGATCTCCAACTTGAAATCGCCCTCGTTCGTCTCGAGAATATCGCAGAAAGGGATCCGAACGGGGTCTCTGTCTCCGAACAATAAGACCAACGCTGTTGAGCAAATCCGCAACGCGACGTTCTTGGCTTCGATAACTTGCCCGTCGGCGCCGTTCCCCGACAAATCCGCTTTAACGTCCTTTTTAATCGTCGACTCTTTCATGAGGAGGTCGCGCAGCAGCATTTCGTTGCGAAAACCGGTAAATATCCTGATGAGGTCGTCGTATCCATAACCGATATCCGTCAGTTTCAGTCTTTCTGCGGAGGACAAGGCGAGGGATATGGCGTGGTCTTTTGCGGAATATTCCAAAACATCATGGTAGGAAAGGCAGAGCGGTTCTCCCCGCCGGGGACGAACGAACATGCCAACCGGAGTCAGCTTGAGCGTGGCGTCTCCCGAAACCGCCCCTTCTCCGGGTCCCTCTTCCAGACTGTATTTCAGCGGCGCTTCAAACAGGATTTCTTCTTTATCTTCGGGCATTGACGGCCGAACTCCTTTAAGGGACTATTTTACAAAAATGTACTCTATCACCCGCCGCACGCCTTCGGCCTCCACGACGATCCCCCCCGTTCCTTCCCTTAGAGCCTTGACTTGGACGGCGTCCCCCACCGATGGCGCAATCTCAAGGACTTCGGGTTTGACGGAAGACCATTTCGGAACGATGGCCAACGGTTTATTGTTCATGTCGCGGCCCTGCGCGGTTAGAAATATCCTGCCGCCGATGTTCATGTTTGAACCGTCCGGAGTCGGGCCGGTCTCTCCCAGCGGCACATTCCCGACAAACACCAAAATCTTTGCCAACGGTCCCTTTGCGAGGGGATTTTCCAACTGGGGGATCCGCGACCTCAAACTGCTGCAGGCGACCAAAACCGCCAATCCGGCAAAAACCGCGAATATTTTTGTTCGATTTCCCATTTTCATTCTCCTTTGAAGTTTCCGAGACGACCATCCGCTCCGTCTCAACAATGGCCCACCATCAAAAAGGCAGCGCCCGTTTTCCGCCCTTGCTCGCTTTGACGATCTTGTCGAATTGTACTCATTTCGCCGTTTTTATCCCAGCATAAATACGGCGAACGCCGCGCGAGGCAGGCGGAACGGCGATCCCGCTTTCCGCAGCAGCACCCCCCGCTTTGAACCAACGCCCCCCGGAATCTTTCCGCACGACGGCGCTTACGCATCGATCCTTTCGCCCCCATTTAGTTCAACATAGCGCCACGGCCGACAGAGTCGCGGTCCCCAAACACCCCCCTGAGAATCGCATCCGCGAGATTCTCCGCGATCAGTCTGTTCCCCAAATCCGTGCAATGCCCGAAATTGCCGAAAAACAAGTCCCTGAATATCTCCTTGACTTCATGTGTCTCGAGAGCCTTTTCGAAGTTGGCCACGTTTTCCACATACCGGATCCCGGCCTTTTTCCCAAAAACTTTTTCCAGATCCGCCACCGGGCACCTGGGATATTGCATGCAAACCAGTTTAATTCCTCTGCCCAAAACGACGTCTCTCAACTTTCTATATCCGCGCAGACTATTCGGAGGAAGACGATAGTTCGCGCCCCCATACTTCTTCGCCAGTTCCGTTTTTCCCTGAAGAAAATATATCATGGACAATCCCTGTTCGAATTCAGGCGTTAACAAATATCCCCGGTTGAACACCTCCTCCGCCTTCTCATATTCCTGACACTCCAAATAAAGCGTCCCCAGGCTATCGTAGGCGTAGGGATTTTCCGGAAAAGTTTTGATCATCTTTTCATAGATTTTTTTTGCCTCTTCGATTTCCCCATTCATACGGTGCAGTTCCGCCAATTCAATATAGCCCCCCAGCAGGTCTCGGGGAGCTTCTTTCATGCCGGCAACGTACATCCTCTTCGCCCTATCGTATTCCCCCCGATCCCGATATAAATTCCCCAATTGAAAGTAAGCCTTCGCTTTTTGATTAACAGCCCTTATCCCCGCCCTGTATAGCTCCTCGGCCTTCTCATCATCGTCCTTGGCCTGATAAAGTCTCCCAAGCAACACATATCCGCTCGCATCCCCGGGCGAAGCGGCTATCCCTTGCTTAAACATCTTTTCCGCCTTATCAAATCGACCCTCCCCCCGATATCGTTTGCCCCAACGTATATAGTCGTCCGCCTTTAAAGATGCGGCCTCCTTTGGGGGAGCCTCCTCTTTCGGCCGCCTTTCGAGCCATTCGAACACCTTTATAAGCTTCCTTTCTCCATTTCTCCGTTCCCCCTCCCCCCATCTTCCCACCAGCAATCTCACCCCGGCCCAAAACGAATCAAACCTGTCGGCCAGCCAGCCCCCCCATCCCGTTTCCTTCGTTCCCCAGCGTCCCTCCAGCATCCCCATCATCACCACTACCATATCCGGCTGATACTTATCCAGATCTCCCTCCAGAAAATACAGAACCCGCGAGATACGGTTAAAAACTCGCCCCCTGTCGATCACCTTGAACCGAATATTCCCTCCGCGCCGATTCAACTCTTCCTCGAGGATCGGCGGCCATTGCGCCTGGGTCGTCGAATCTCCAAAACACAATATTTTATATCCGCCTTCGGCGGAAAGTCCTTTAAGATTTCGCCGTTCCTGGAGAAACAGACTGGAACGATTGTATATCCCCACGCAAGCAAACAGAATTATGATCGCAAGCCCCGCTTTCAAAGCGGCATTCCCCAAGAATTTTATATACGCTCGAAAATCATCGTTCAAGAAGCTGGCCCTGCCTTTTCAAAATTGAAAGTAAATAAACGGTGCATGATTGAAATTCCCGAAAACGAAAAGCAGCGTCAAGAACACCAAATAGATCAGAAAGCGCCCCCAGGCGGGGACACGTTCGATCGCCACGGCGTCCTCCCTCTTCCGCTGTACCCATTCGACAAACACGACCAGCCCCATCAAAAAAAACGCTCGCCCGCAGAACGCATGGTCCGGCAGGAGAACTGACGCGCCCCCTAAAGAACGAAATACGTTCCGATAGGCGGCAAGAGCGTCCGACAATGTGGCCGCCCGAAAAAAAACAAGCCCGCAGCAGAAAAGATGGAATGTCGCCGTCATGTTCAAAAAGCGAGCCGCGGCGTTTTCCTGCCGGAAAGGTTTCTTCATGAAATAAAACACGCCGTTAACAAGCCCAAAGACGATAAACGTCCACTGTGCCCCGTGCCACAGGCCGCTTGCGACGAAAGTGATTAAAACATTCCCCGCCCACCTCGAAACCGGTTTTATCCGCCCCCCCAACGCGAAAATATAGACATAGTCCCGCAGCCAGTTCATCAATGAAATGTTCCAGCGCTTCCAAAAGTCCCTCACGGACTCGGAAAAAAACGGACTCCGAAAATTCTGCGTGAGCCGCACCCCGAAGAACAAGGACGCTCCCATAGCTATATAGGAATATCCGGCGAAATCGCCGTAAATCTGAAAAGCGAAACAGTACACGCCAAAAACGATTTGCCCGCCGGAACAGCGGGCAAGGTCGGCAAAAACCCCATCGACGACGACGGCCAGATTATCGGCCACGACGCATTTGAGAACGTATCCCCAAAGCATGCAGCGAAATCCTTTTTGAACCATATCCATGTCAAAATGCCGTTCCCGCATGAATTGCGGCATCAGATTTCCCGCCCTCTCGATGGGCCCGGCCACCAGTTGCGGAAAATAAGCCACATATAAAAAGTAGGGAAGCGGCTCTTTGGTCGCCGGAATGGCATACCGGTAAACGTCCAACGCGTAGGCCATCGTTTGAAACGTGTAAAAACTGATTCCGACCGGCAGGATGATGTTCAATGCCGGCATGTGCGGAGAAAAACCCAGCACACGCAGGAAAGCGGCAGAAGACTCGACAAAAAAATTGAAGTATTTGAAAAACAGAAGTAGGCCCAGGTTCACGGACAAACTAACGGAAAGTATGAGTTTTCGCGTCCGCGGCCTTTGCCATCCTTCCTTAGCCAAACCCAGTCCGCATAGATAATCGACCAATGACGAGGCGAACAGCAGAAGCAAAAAACGATAATCCCACCATCCATAAAATATGTAGCTGGCAACGAGCAGAAGGAGATTACGATACGTATTTTTTCGGATGGCCCAGTGGAGGGTCAGCGTGATGAAAAAAAAGAGGAGAAAAACCGTGGAATTAAATAGCATATTCTCTCGACGGCGGAATTCCCGAAACAATCGTTGCCGCAAACTTTATTTTTTCAGCCATTTTGCCATCATCAAACGCGTTCTCCGCCTAATTTAAAACCCCTATTTCCCCGAGGTCCACGCCGCAGCATTTCTCAGACAGCTCATCAATAAACCCGGGTTTTCCATCATATGACGTCTCGATCAATTTCTCTTTCCCGGTTTCGAGGTCGGCATCCGAAACCCATAAACGATTCTCAGACCCGGCACCCACAGTTCTTTTTCCCGAGCCGAGCCCGCTGCTCGCGCAAAGACGCCAGGAGAACCTTTTGAACGGCGGCTCCGGCCGCCAATTCCCTCCGCAGCGGCGATCGATGCTCGTATCCCCGCCGTCCCATTTCCTCGACGAGTTCGTCATGCCGCCCGTAGAGGGCACGGAGCTTGCCTTTCCAGCGAAGCGTCTCCGGGTGCCGGCTGTATCCGCTTTTTTTCCGCGTAATGATGTTCCACACGGCATGCAGTTCCCGGTGCTCCCCAAGCAGATGCGCCCGACACAGCCGCCAAGGCGGAAGATCCCATATCCTCATATAAAAAAGTTCCTCCAAAAATATCCGCGGTCCCGGGCATGGCCGGTGAACGGCAACCTTATGGCCCAGAATCCCTGATCCATTCTATGAAACTTTCGATTCGCGCGTAACGCGAACCGGGAAAAACCGATTGACGACCCGGGTCAAAAACTGTTTACTGTTCAAAACGCCGACAGTTTTTCGTGCGCCAAAAACGACGGACGAGAGGCTCCTCCCGTGAAAATTGTTTTGATCGACCCCCCGTTTGAAGGGCCGGATTCTCTGGGCAACAACGTCAGTTTGGCCCCGGTGGTGAACGTCGTTCCATCCATGGGGCTGGCCTATCTGGCGGCGGTTCTGGAAAAAGCCGGGCATGCCGTAAAAATACTGGACGCCACTCTCGGTCTTTCTTCCGCTTCCGTTCTGGACGAAACCGTTCGATTTGGACCTCAAATCATCGGCGTCACCGCCACCACCCCCAACTTCCGCAGCGCCCGCCGTTTGGCCCAGGAAATCCGCCGGCAACTTCCCGAAATCCTCCTTGTGTTGGGAGGCGCCCACGTGACCTGCGCCCCGGAACACGCCATGTCTTTCGGCCTTTTCAACGTCGGGGTGGTCGGCGAGGGCGAAGAAACGCTGCTCGAACTAGTGAAAACATACGCGGCCCGCGGGGCAGCGGGACTTGAATCCGTCCCCGGTCTCGTCTTCCGGCGCGACAACGACCTGATACGGACGCCTCCGCGACCGTTCATCCACCGGCTGGACGAGCTGCCGTTCCCGGCGCGCCATTTACAGCCGCCGCTGGCCGCGTACCGTCCCACGCCCTGCACGTATCGGCGGCTACCGCTGGGCGTGATGATCACTAGCCGCGGATGTCCGAGCAAATGCACGTTCTGCGACCGCTCGATCTTCGGGACGAAATACCGGACCCGATCGCCGGAAAACGTGGTTGCCGAATTAAGCGAGGTCGTCCGCAAACACGGCGCTCGGGAAATACGATTCTACGACGACGCGTTCACGCTGGACCACCGCCGGGTCTACACGATCTTGGATCTCATGGCCAAGGAAAAACTCCGGCCCTCCTGGACCTGTCTGACAAAAGCGAGGGGGATCAGCCGGGACTTGTTGGCGGCCATGAAAGCGGGTGGCTGCTGGCAGGTGCAATTCGGCCTGGAGAGCGGCGACCCCGAGATGCTGCTCCGTATGGGAAAAGGCAACACCGTGGAGGACAATCGACGGGCCGTCTCGTGGGCGCGAACGCTGGGCCTGACGGTGCGCGGAGACTTTGTGGTGGGGACTCCCGGAGAGACCGCGCAGAGCCTGGAACGCACCTTCTGCCACGCCGTCAAATTGAAACTGGATTATGCCTACTTCCACAAATTCGTCCCGTACCCGGGCTCTGAACTTTACGAAACCCTGACCGCCCGGGGGCACCGGTTCGATTTCGACACCCTGGGCTCAAGCGTGGTGGACAACGATTCCATCCACTATGTGCCCGACGGGTTGGACGCGGCCCATTACCGACGCTGGCTGAACGCCGTGTATAAACGGTTCTATTTCCGGTTCGGGTATGTCTTACGCCGGGCGATGGCGGTGCGAAGTTGGGAAGAGTGGCGCGGGCAGGTGCGGGGATTCCAGGCGGTGGCGGGCCTAAAGACTTAATCGATTTTTTCTTGGGACGTCCTTTCCCTTCCGGGGAACTTCCTCGCCTAAAAATTCATCTCCGGATATTCCGGCCGACCCAGACTAGTCATCGTCGAAAAACGTCCGAACATACCCCCTACTGGCCCGCACCCCAAGAGATCCTTTCCTATTTGGGGGCGGGCGGGGGAGCCGAAGACTTTTTCAGTTCTCGGCGAGCGCGGGCCAGCAAGGATTTCGACGGCGGGTGATTGGGCTCAAGCTTCAGGACGTTTTCCAGATAGCGGATGGATTCTTTGTAGTTCTTCTGCATGAAGTAGTCCTGCCCCTTGATGTAATTCTCCTGCATGAGGCGCAGTTTTTCTTCCGAAGGCATGGCCTGGGCCGCCGCCGGCGGGGCCGGGACCGGAACGGAGACCGCGGCCGGCGCGGGAGCGGGCGGCGGGGTCGGCGACGCCTCTTTTTTCGCCGCCACCGGCGCCGGCTTGTTTTTCTCAACGAGCGCCGCGATGGCCTGATAGATGGGTTCGTTGGCGGGCGGTTTCAGGCGCGGAGCCGTCTGCATCAGCGTGGGGACGGCGGCTTTGTTTCCCACCCGGCCGATGGCGGTGGCCAAGGCGCAGATGACGTTGGGGTCCATTTCCCTCTGAATGGCCTCGGTGAGGGGCGACAAGGATTCCGGAACCGCCAGGATCCCCATGACCACGGCGGCCGACTCACGGACGGCCACCTCTTTATCGTTGAGCGCCACCGCCAAAGACAGGGAGGAAGGCGCACCCCCGAGGAGCCCCAAAGAACCGACGGCCGCCAGGCGCACGGAGACATCCGGGTCCTTCAGCGCCCGGGAAAGATCCGTGATGACGGTCTCGTCGCCAATCTGGCCAAGGATGTTCACCGCCGACAGCCGCAGGCCGAGGACTTTTTCGTTGGTGGCCACGCGGAGAAGTCCCGGAAAGGTTTGACTGCCGCCGATCTTCCACAAATGGGAGACCGCCAGGACACGGATGTCCTTATCCGGATCATCGACGGCTTTGGTCAGGGCCGGGATACAAGCGGAGTCGGCGAGGGTCCCCAGGGATTCCACCGCCGTGCGGCGAACGTCGGTCTGCCGGTCGGAAACCGCCTTGGAGAGAACGGGGACGGCGTCTTTTGATTTCAGGTCGGCGAGGACTTTCACCGACTCCCGCCGGACGGCGTCGTCCTTGTCGCCGAGCGCGGGCTCCAGCCGACCGATGACGTCCGCTTTTGATTTTTTGGCGATGTTCTGCACGGCCAGAACGCGGATGTTCGCCTCCGGATCGTTGAGCGCCTTCGATAGGCCCTCTGACGCCAACGGCAGGGAGATGTCGCCCAGGGCCGCCACGGACGCCTCGCGAATCTTGTCCTTCTTGTCTTCCAGCAAACCGATGAGCACCTCCACCGCCTCATCGTTCCCGACTTCCCTGAGCATGGAGACACCGTCGAGCCGGTCGTTCATTTTCTTGCTGTTCAACAAAGACCGGGCGGTCCCCGCATCGGCGGCGGACAACGGGGTCCTCATTACGAAAACAAAAACGGAGAGAAGAACTGACGCGATGAGGCCGGTTTTCACCTTAT
>JAKLDV010000027.1 GCA_022703335.1 Elusimicrobiota bacterium | reverse complement strand
CACCAGGACCGGCGGAACGCGCCGCGGGGCAGGCCCCGCGGCCGGCGGGCGGTTCCTCTTTTTTCTTCCTCCCCAGAGCGCCGCCAGTTCCTCCGCCAATCCCGCGGAGGCGACGGCGGCATGCGGAAAAATCCGGGCTCCCGTCGCGATCCGCGTCGCGATGGCCCGCAAATCCGCCTGTCGAAGGACGTCGGGGGCCCACAGGCGCGTTCGGCCTCGACGAAGTTCAATGAGGCGGTCGGAACACCGCCCCCCCTCCGCCGAACCGCCCAGGAGCTTCTCCAACGACGCGGTGTGAATGGGGTTCTTCGGATCCCTGGCAAACGCCGTGCGATGGAGCGGACGGCCGTCGACCCAATGGCATCCGCCGCGGGTGGTGCGTTTCATCCTCGGAAAAGACGGGACGAAAGCCAAAGGCCGGCGGTCCGCGGGGAGTTCTTCCGCGAAAGCCGCCAGTTCCGCCGCAACCGGCCCCCGAAGGGTGGAATCCATTTTTTTGTAAAAGAACCGGGCGCCCCAGGCCTTCAACCGCCGCACGGCGGCGCGCACGCGCGCCGCGGCCGCTCGAGGGCGAAGATGACGGGATTCGGTATCGAGCACCCACACATTGACGCCGGCCGCCGGACGAGACGACCTGGTCCCGTCCACGGCAATCCCGGCCCGAAAACCGGCCGAATGGAAAGCCAGAGCCACATCGCCGGCGCCCGTCAAATCGTCGGCGAGGACGCCGATGCGGCCGGGCCGAAATATCTTTTTTTTCATTTTACCGGCCTGTTCGCCGAGGCGCCGAAAAATCGTTCCGATCGAACACGGCGGCCGAAGGCGAAAGCGGGGTTAGTATACCACTTTTTGTATCGAGGGTTATGCGGGGGGACGACGACGCAGAGCGTGATGGGCCGCGACAATGCTTTTCAGGGCGACGGGTCCCGTCGCCCCGGGAGCGTCCACATAGCCGTAGCTCAGAGCGGAGCCCCAAAAGAGCCCCTGCAACCTCGTCTCCGTGCCGAGAGGGCCCATGGGGAGAAAAACCTTGTACCGAAACGGCAACTGACGGCAAAAACCCATCAAACGTTCCATTTCTTCCCGTGTGGTGACTTTTGCCGCCACCTTGAAGATATCCCCTCCCAAACGCCGGGCCTTTTTCGAAAGAAGACGCAGTTCCCTATCCGAGGGCGTCCGCGAAAAATTATGGGCGGAGAGGATCACGTACCTTCCGCGTTTATGGGACTCGGTGACGACGTTTCGGACGATGTCGCCGGCGCTGAGTTCAACATCCACCACAGTCACTTCCGGAAACACCGCGCGGAACAGGGTCAACCGGTTCTGTTCTCCGAACCAACGCGGCAGTCGACCGCCTTCGGCGCGGGAACGGAGGGTGAAGATCAACGGGAGCGACGTTTCCTCTCGAACGAGGGCGAGCGCCGGGCGCAGGATTTCCGGCTTGAGCGAACTCCTCGGAAAGCAATCGGCGCGGATCTCAAGGGCGTCGGCCCCCCACCGGGCGGCCCGGCGCGCCTCCGAAACGAGGCGTTGGAAATCGTAAAGAACGGCCACGGCCAACGGACGCCGATTGAGACCGGGCAACGGCGGTCGACGACGGGCGCTCATCGGTCAAACAGGGAGAACGGACGGGAAAAGCCAGCGGGTTTCGCCAACGGAAAGATGTTCGATAGGAGATTAAAACTTAACGAGGAAGGCGTAACGGAACGTCTGGCCGAGGACGCCGTAGGGGACCCACGCGGCGTCGAAACCCCAGCTGCGCCAGGCCAATCCGGCGCCGATGGAGATCCCGGTCAGCTCGTCGGTGGGATCGGTACCGGCGGAGTTGTATCCCGCGCGCAGGCTGCCCTTCAGGTCCCAGAAACAGGGCTGGACATATTCCGTCCCAACGCCGTACTGCAAATCGTTGTCCTTGGGTTGGCGGAGATCCAACCCGACCGAAAGGCGGTCCTGAAACAGTTTATAAGAGGCGCCCAGGGTGATCGTCAACGGCAGAGGGTCTCCCTCGTCCACGAACTTCACCTCCGACCCCAAATGCCTCACGGTAAGTCCGAGGGACAGAGGCCGATGCGGGGTCCTCCAGAGGCCGCCGAGGTCCGCCGCGAGCCCGGTGGCGGACCGGCCGTCCAGGCTTTGGCGCAAATATTTGGCGTTGACGCCGGCGGCCCAATCCTCACCCAAGCCAAGCCCATAGGAAAGCGTGTAAGCGGCGTCCTTGGATTCGAACGTCCCGTCGGGAACGTCCGTGTCGGCGAGCCGTTTTTCGATCTTGTCCACCGCAAAGCTGGCCATGCCGATGCCGAAAGTCCCCCATTTTGAGGGATACGCCGCGGCCACGAACTCATAATCCGAGTCCTGGAACCATTGGGTGTGCATGGCGGTAAACTCGGGGGAGGTCAACTTCCCCAATCCGGCGGGGTTCCACGCCACGGCGTTGACGTCGTCGGCGAGAGCGGTGAAGGCCTCCCCCATGCCCACGGGCCGGGCGCCGGCGCCGATCTTGAGGAACTGCGCCCCGGTGGTGCCGGTGTTTTTGTTTGAAGCAAACACGTTAAAGGTTAAAAGTGTAAAGTTAAAAGTAACCGCCAAAGCCATTGCGGCCCGCTTTAAACCTTCCACTTTAAACCTTAAACTTTTTTTCATTTCAGAACCGCCATCTTAAAGAAGCGCTCATCGCCGCCGTTGATCGTGAACCGGCCGAGATAGACGCCGGAGGCCACCTGTTTGCCGCCGTCGTTCCGGCCGTTCCACTCGGTGTAATAGAAATTCCCTCCGGTCGGAGCGGTTTCGGTGATGGTGCGGACCAGTTCCCCCGCCACGTTGTAGATCTCAAATTTCACGGTGCCCGCCTTCCCGGCCGGGAGGGCGTAACGGATCATGGTCCCGTCGACGGTGGCCGACGGGGTGGTGGCGGACTTGCTGAGGTTCACCGTCTTCGGTTTCAGATTGAACGGGTTGGGGAAGTTATGGATGAGTATCTCCGTGCCGTTGTAGGTGTTGCCCGTAACGATGGCCGCGTCGTTGTTGAGCACAACGAAGGTGGAGGCGTGGTTGACGCCGACGGTGATGGTCTTGTTGACGGCGTCCACGACGCGGTCCTCTTTTTCGATGAGGAACACGTTGTTGTTGGGATCATAATAGTAAACGTTCAACTTGGCGGTGTCCGTGACGGAATCATCGTATTTCAACGAAAGCAGGGCTTGTTTTTTCAATTGATGGTTCACCCCGGCCGGCAGGAAAATGTCATAGAACGCGCTGAAGGGACTCACGGCGGGAGCCATCTGCACCGCGGAATAGAGTTCCGGGGAGGGATAGGCCTCGGGACCCAAGTGGAGAGAGGCGTCTTTCACGCTCTGGGCGCGGGCGGCGGGCGCGAGCGGCCCGGCGGCCGGCGCGGCGGACAAATCGTCGAGGGACGCGGCGCTCACCACGCCCACCTCCACGCGGGAAGAGCGGTCCACCTCAAAAGCTCCGGAGATGTAGTTGCTTCCGGTGGGGTCGCCCTGCAGCATGGCCTCGCCGCCCATGAGGTTGGCGATCTGCACGATGCGCATGCGCCGCGCGCCGGCGTAGAACTTGAACTCTTTCGCAAAGATGAAATTGGAACCCGTGTCCGGATCTTCCTTGATGGTGGAGAACGAGAGACGGAGGCGGAACGACCGCTCATTGGCGGGCGCCGAATAGACGACGGAGATGGTATCGCGCGAACTGCCGATGGTGCTGCTGGAATAGAGGATCTGCCCGCCGCCGGCCGCCAACGTGACGATCTTGGTCAGATCGTTGTCGTCGGCGGTGAGGTTGCGCAACTTCTGCGTGCAGAAGAAGCGGAGGGTGTAGATGCTGCCCGACCGCGACTGGCTGGCATACACCGCGGGCGTCACGGGTCGGTAAACCAGGTTGATGGTCTTATTGTCGGTGACGGAAGCGAAGGTGAGCCCCGTCTTGCCCAACACGATGTCGTTCCCCTCCTCGGCCACCATAAGGAGCGCGTAGGTCACGCCGGGCTTGAAACCGGTGATCTTATACCCGGTGACCTCCTTGGTGGTCTCATTGGTCTCGACGTTGCCGAAGTTGAACTCCTCGAAATCCTCGTCCACACCGACCACCATGCCGGCCTCTTCGCTGTTCGGATAGCTGCCGTTGGGTTTGGTGATCTTTCCACTGACCGTGGCGCCTTTCTGGAGCGTGATGGTACCGATGTCGTTGGACCCGGCCTGAATCACGATGTTTTTCTTGGCCGAGGCGTATCCGATGGAGATGATGCGCACGGTATAGGAACCCGGCTTCAAACCGTTGACCTGGAAGTTCCCCATGACGTCGGTCTCTTCCTCGATCTCGCCCAAGGGGTTGTCGGCCAGGGGGACGCCCGCCAGGTGGAGCATGACCGCCGCCTTGCGGTTGTTCTCGTCGCGGCTGCTGTCGCCGAAGGGGGTGGACATGGTGCCGCCGTCCACCGTGACGACGCGCCCCACCAGCATGCCGCTGGCCTCGGTAAGACTGAAGTTGACGCCGGCACGGCGGGCGTCGTCGGTCACATCCACCATGCGGATGCGCTCCTCCCCGTATTTGATACCGGACATCTGGTTAAAGAAACTCCCGTCGCCGGAACTGAACCGCGGGGAGGCGATGATGTCGTAATAAAGCTGGCTGCGGTCGATCCCCATCAACGTGTATTTGCCGTCGGCGTCGGTAAAAGCCTGTATCTGGGAATCCCAGCTGCTACCGCCCTCTTGAAGCGACGGCCTCGCCACCACCAGGATGTTGGACAGAGGCGTTCCGTTCTTGTCCGTGACGGTGCCGGTGACGCTGACGCCCTGTTTCAGATCGAGAACGCCAATGTCCACCGTTTGACCGGCGGCGACACGCACCCCGGACTTGGTGACGGGAGAATAGGCCTTTTTGCCCTGGGCAGCCGAACTCATGCTGAAGCCGCCGCTCTTGTTCTCCATGCGGGCGGTCACGTCGAACACGTTCCCGGGCAGGAGCCGATAGATGGCGAACTGGTTGGTGACGGAGGAGATCTTGATGTGGGACATGTCCCACTCGGTCCAGCCGTACCCGCCGGGGACCCAGGGGTTGGCGTTGGCGTTGATGTAGAACCCGTCGGGAATGAACTGTTCGATGTTGCGCGAGGTGATGAGGGTGTTGGAGTCGGCGTCCCGCAATTTTCCGACGATGGCCCCGGCCTGCAGGAGCGTGAGGTTCTGCACCAGGTCGGAAGAGCCGACGGTGATGCGTTTCGGGGCCAGCGTATATTTGGGGGCGGGCGCGTTGGGGAGATACGTAAACGGATCGCCTTCCTGAAGTTCCAGGTTGTAGTCCCCTTCGCCCAAATGCGGGATCTCATAAGCCGCGGTGCCGACGCCGGTGGTGGCCGCGGTGGCCATCCACACGGCGGAGTTGTCTTCCCGGCGAAGTTTGATGGTGAAGGTACGGACCGTCGTGTCCGTATCCCCCGCCGGCCGGCTGATGGTTCCGGAAAGTTTCACCCCGTTGGTCACCTTCAGGCCCACGCCGGTGACGTTGGCGTCGTTGATGAAAACCGTTTTGTCGGTGGTGGCCAGATCGGGTTTCCCCGGCTGTTCGCAATCCGGACAGTTGGTGTTGGTCGGCAGAGGGTCGAGGTCCTCCTGGACCTTCACCAGATACATCCCCTGCACAAACCCGCCGAAATCGAAACAAGCGTCGGTGGTGGTGGAGGCCACCAGCCCGATGCAGGCATCGCCGGTGGAGGCGTTGGCCTCGAAATAGGGATCCGGAGGACTGCTGCTGTGTTTGGAAAGCGGCAGAGAAAACACCTGGATGCGCGGGGCGTGCATTTCGTTGAACTGCATGGCCTGCGTATCGTATTGAAGGAAAGTGGAATGTTTATAGAGGCCCGTGGCGGAACTGACGTTGACCGTGGTGGGCAAAGAGTCCGTGCTTCGCGTTATCAAAGAAATGGTGCCGTTCACGGCCACCGACCCCTTGATGCGTTTGGTGGCGACGGACATGTCCACGGCCAGCGAGGTGGTGCGGCCGTTGGTGACGGTCAACCCGGCCCTCTTCTTCAAGCCGCTGTAGGCGTCGGACAGATTCAGCGAATAAAAACCCGTGCCCAGGCCGGTGACCTGCGCCGTCCCGCCCGCGCCCAAGACGCCCGATTTGCTCGTTGAGTCCCCGCCGCCGTAACTCTGCAGCTGGTAGGACACCAGGGCGGGGTTGGGATGGCCGGCCGGCAAGGAGACGCTCAGGTTCAGGACGCCCGACAATTGCCGGAAAGTGATGTTGGCCGTCCCCGCGCCGTTCTCGACCGTGACCCGTTTGGGCATTTCGGGCGGCTCGATCTGGAACCCGGGCAGCCAGGTCCAGATGTAGTAGAGGCCGTCGTCCAATCCGCGCATGTCGATGTTCGCCTCCGAGGAGGAGGCGCTTTCGTCCACGCAGATCTGCTGATAGGACCCCATATAGGTGTTGGGCGACCAGGCGTTGACGTTCACGGAAAATTTACCCTCGCCGCAGCCACCGGTCCAGCCGCCGGAGGTCTGGCTCCCGAGTCCGACGCTGTTCCCGATGACCGTCACTTTTCCGGTAATGATCCCCCCGGTCTGGAAGGTGTCGAAATCGGCGGTAAGATCGGTGGCGCCGACCGTAATGGTTTTGGTCTGCGATTTATACCCGCGGGCATAGGCGCGCAACACATAGGTACCCGGATCCAGGCCGTCCACCCGGAACGTGGTGGAGGTGGCGCCCGGCATGATGTTGCCGCCGCCCCAGGCGGAGGGCTGGTCGGAACCGGACTTGACGGCATCCACCGAGATCCAGTCGCCGCAGGTGGAACACCCGCCGTTGCCGGCGTAGGGGGCCGGAAGAGTCAACGCCCCGCTCACGTTGGCCTTGCGCGTGGCCGTGAAAGAGATGTAGGTCGTGGTGTTGACCCCCAGGGTCACGAGGGAGGGATACGTCTGGCGTCCGTATTGAGGCAAATCGAATTCGACCGTGTAGTCTCCCGGCGCCATGCCGACGACCGTGTAGGTGGCGTATTCGGGGTCCTTGTTGTTCTCGTCCTGATACCACCGGCCGTTGTCGGCGGTGGTGGTGCCGGCGCGGACGTGGACGTTGCCCCAGCCGGTGTTGATCCAGTTCGAATCGTGCACGGACACGTTGCCCCACACGTCGTACAGCGGCGGCGTGCTGATGGCGACGTTCACCTGCAAGGTGCCGCCGGCGCCCAGCGTGATGTCTCCCAAATTATTGCCCGAACCGCCCGACGCCTGCTTGTTCTCCAGCCGCGTGGTGGCGTAACCCGCCTTGGAAAAATTCAACGTGTAATAACTGCCGATGGTGAGCCCGGCGATCTTGAACATGCCGTTGGCGTCGGTAACGGCATAGCCGCCGCTGTTGGGGCCCCAGCAATCCACCCGGACATCCGCCACGGGGGAGCCGCCCGACTTGACAACACCGCCGAGGAGCCCGGTTTCCACGTTCACAAATTTCACGGGCGAAACGACGGCTCCGCCGGCCGCCTGCACCCGCACGTAATAGGTGCCGTTGGGCACTTTGCGCCAATCGTCGTTCTGGTTGTAGCCGTCCCACCACACCGAGTTGGTTCCGCCCCACCCCCAGCCGCCCTGCCGCGCCACCACGTTCTCCGGCCGGAGGGCCACCTCGGCATTGACATCGAAATTCACGGTCGATATCACACACTCCCACTGCAGGTCCGACGGGGACGTAAACTCCAGCACCATGGCGTCGTTGGAGCCGTCCCAGTTGGGGGTCAGCGGGATGGCGTTGTCCACCTCGGGGGTGCCGGAATCGGTGCGGAAAGAGGTGATGTTGATGCCGCTGCCGACGGAAAGGACCCGGAAATTGTACCAGGCCCAGCGGGAATTGCCCGTCTCGGGAAAATCATCGGCCCAGGCCTCCAGGTTATACCAGCCCTCGTCGGTCGGCGCCACGAACTGAATATACGGGGAAGTGCTGACGCTGGCCGAGATAATGCTGATCTGTTTTGTCCCCGTGGAAAAATGGAACGCTCCGGCGTTGGTGGAAAGATCGACGGCGTAGTTCCCGCTGGGGCCCCACACATTGAACGTCACGTCCGTGGCCTTGGTGGAGATGGTGGGCCGCCAATAATCGTCCATCACGGTCAAACGCAGGCGCGTGGAGGTGGAGCCGGCCACCAGGGCCTGGTAGGAACTGCCGAATTCGTCACGCAGTTCGATGCCGTTGGGCGCGCCGCCGGTGGCCTGCGAATTGGCGCTGGTGATGGTGACGTCCCACGGCCCATACCACGCCGGCGGCGTGCCGGTGGAGACAGTGACCTGTTCCGTCGATTCCCCTTTATCCTCCAGGGGATCCCATTGATTATTGAAAGGCGATTTGTCGATATACGACTCGACTTTATAGTTCACCCCGGGCAACAGCCCCTCCAATTCGTAATACCCCGGACCGGCGTAGATCCGGCGGACCCTGTTCTCGTCGCCTTGCACGAAAGGCTCCGGATGGGCGTTCAGAATGATGACCCCGGACTGCGCGCTGGTGTTGGTGAGGTTGACGGAGATGACCCCGCGGTCATAAAGGTTGAAGTTATAGGTTTTCGTGGACTCCGCCACCGTGCCGACGTATGTCGGCTCCGGCAGGAAGAACGGGAAGGGCCCCATGCCCCCCATCGGTTCAGCGTCGTTGGGGTTCAGATTGTCGTCGATATCGAGGAACGCCCATACCCAATAGGTGGTATTCTCCGTAAGGCCGGAGAACGAATAGGAGGCCGGGAACGCGGCGGTGGAGAGGCTCACCCGGTTAAGTTCCTGTCCGCCGTTGCTGGAGGGGGTCGAGATCACCACGCGGAGGGAAAACCCGCTCGGGGTAAGAACCCCGTCATAATCCACCTGCCCCTCGATCTGTCCGGCGCGGAGAGGCAAAGCGGCCACGGAAAACGCGGCCAGCCATCCCAGGGCGACAAACCCGCGGACGACGGCATTCCGGCAGACGCGAAGAGGACGCTTAATATTCATACGAGAACCCAAAGAGGTAGTTGGCAATCTTGTAATTGTACACGAAAACTTTTTCGTATTTCTGGTTGGAGTCGCTCCAACCGAGGGTGGCCACGGCGCGGGCCTTGAAATTCCTGTTGAGGGCATACGTCATGCCGAGACTCGTCGTGATGTTCGTCACTTCCGTGTCGGCGGAGAGGTAGTCGCCGTTGGCGTCCTGGATAGGCCGGTCGGAATAGTTCCGGACGCTGTAATTCCCCGAGGCGGTCAACATCCAGGGCAGATTGGCCAGCCCGGCGGTGATCTGCGGACCCACGGACATCTGGGTGTAGTCGTAATAATCTCTCAGAAAAACCGTTTTACGGGCGTCGTATCGGTTCTGGTTGGAATCGGTGGCGGCGTATCCCACCTGCAGGCCGCTGACCAGGCGGACGCTGTCGCCGAGGGCCCAGGGGCGGGCGAAATCCACCGCGGCGGTGAGGTTGGTGTCGGAGCGGTCGGTTCCGGTGAGGCTGCCGGAGGCGTCCACCACGGGCTGTTCCCCGTAGTCCCTCCTATTATAGTAGGCGGTCAATTCCATACGGACGGCGCTGGGCAGGGGGGCCCAGCCGCTCAGGGTGAACAAATGGTTGTTGCTGTTCAGCACGTCCTGACCGGCCAGTTCCCGCGCCAGGGTGGAATCCTGGCTGGACTCCAGCGACCGATAGTTGGGGAAATCCAGGGTGTAGAAATCGTAGGCGAACCGGCCGCCGATCTGCCGGGAATAGCTGTATTCGGTCTCCACCCCGCCGGTATATTTGCGGTAATCGAACAAGCCGTCGCCCCAGTTCTCGTCCTTGGTTTCGCGCAGGAACTCCGCCCGGGCGCCCGCGGTGCCCTTGAGTTTCACCGACGGCGTCAGCCCGTAGATGGTTTTCACGGTGAAGCCCTGGTTGGTGGAGTCCTGAAAGAGGGTGCCGCCGCCGGCCAGTTCCTGCACGTCGCGGGTGCCCTGATAGCCGCCCATATAGGTGGGGATGACGGACCATGTGTCGTTGAATTTCACCGCGGGGGAAATGAGCACGTTGGCGTTGCCCGACAAGGCGCTGATGTCGCCGTTGTAGAAATGCTGACCGCCGAAAAAGCGGAGGTCGTAGACCGGCGTGACGGAGGCGGCGAACAGCGGCGAAAATATGAAACACGAAATCGGAAATACGAAAAGCGGAAAAATCTTCCGGACTTTTCGCGCGATTCCTTTCGTATTTCGTATCTCGTATCTCGTATTTCTCATTTTATCAGTCCCGATTTGATCAGAATCTTGGGTTCCACCACCAGATCGATCTTCCGGCCGTTGAACTCCGTGGCACCGGCCACCTGTTCGTAGTTCCATTTCAGCAGCTCCGATTTGAACGCCGAACCGGAACTCATGTTATTGAAAGCGCTGACCGGGCCGATGACTCCTTCGTCGGAGATGATGTAGGTGTCGTAGACCTCTTTGGTGCCGTCGCCGTAATAGAGGGAGACGCGGTTGTGGAGCACATCCGAGCCCGACGGGGTCTCCGTGAAGGAAAACAGGGTGCCGCCCGCGTAGGTGAAGGTGGCGTCCAAATCGATGGCCAGGGTGTTCAAACCGGCGGTCTTGGGCGTATAGGACTGCTTGGAGGCGCCGTTAATGACATGGGAATAGGTGTTGTATCGGGTGCGCCAATACGTGTCGCCGGAGGCGATGTACTTAAAGGAGTCGTTGGACGGGTCGTAGACCGCCGCGTTATAGTCGCCCGCGTTGTATTGGGCGTCGGTGAGACTGAAGAAACGGTCGTTCACGGGATCGTAAATCTTGTGGTAAGTGACGCCGGAAAGCACCGTCTGCTCGTCCTTGGCCACGGTGCGGGTATTGGAGGCGTTGGCGGGGTCGGTGAGGATGTAGTTGGTGCCGTCGTAGGTCACCTTGACCAGGTGTCCGCCGGAGGCGGTGTCCTTGATGTAGTCCATGGTGTTGGACTGGCCCATCTCATAGGCGGTCAGATAATAGGAGGGGGCGTCGGTGCCGAGTTTGCCGTTGATGTCCTTGAGTGCCACGGAAAGGTCCTCGGGGAGCGTGGCGTTGAACAGGCCGCGGTAGTAGAAATAATCGAAGCGGTCATCCCGTTCGTTGAGCACCACCAGCTTAAAAGCCTTGTCGCGGTCGGCGGCGGCGATCTCCACGGGCCGGCGGATGATGTATTCCTCCAACCGCACGCGGGCGCCGTTGACGTCGATGAGGGTCTTGCCTTCCTGATATTCCGCCAGACGCATCTCCTCGGCGGCGGCGCTCATCACTTCCTCCTTGCTCATGCCGAGGCCCACTTCGCGGCGGATCCCTTCGCGTTCATCCAGGGACCCCTGGCTGCGGGCGGGGACGGGCTCGCCCAGGGGCGAGTCGGGCACGAACTCCATGCGCGCGCCGGCGGGGACCAACACCTCCCGGCCGTCCTTCAAGAGCGCCACCGCGCCTTCGGTGACGTCGAGGAAACCGGTCTTGCCTTCCTCATCGTAGCCGATTTCGAACTGCGTGCCGCGCACGGAAGCCGCGGCGATGGGGGTCTTGACCTCGAACTTGTTCCCCCCTTTGAGTTTCTTCACCCACGCCTTGACCCGGCCGAAATCCAGGCCCATCACGCGGCTGGGCGCCACCTCCTGGACGGTGAGCCGGCTGGAGGAGCCCAGTATCATTTTGGAACCGTCCCCCATGCGGATATCCGCGCGGGCGCCGGCGCCGGTGCGGATGGTATCGCCCGAAGTCAACTCCAGCCCCACGCGGGCCGGGAACCATTTATTGGGAATCTTGACCCGTTGGACCTCGACGGGGGCGCGGAACGATTTAACGGTGATGGATTCGGCGAGAACGGCGACGGGGGAAAGAAGGGAAATGAGGAATGCCGCGGAAAGAAACATTCCGGAAAAACGGCGGACGCGTGACTGCGGGGGCGTTGAATAGTTCATAGAAATCTCGGCATTCCAAGTGTACCCATGTGCCGGGATTTTGTCAATTGTGATTTTAGTCAAGACTTTGGTCCGGACTTTAGTCGGTCACGGCGTCCGATTCGACGAAGACGCGGAGGAAAAGCCCAGGCGGTAAAGCTGTTCGGCGTTCCGTGCGGTCTGCTGTTCCACCTGTTCCACGGAAACGTCTTTCACTTTCGCCAAAGCCGCCGCCGTCTCCCTTATATAGGAAGGCTCGTTGCGCCGGCCGCGGCGGGACTGGGGCGCCAGGTAGGGGCAGTCCGTCTCCAAGACGAGGCGGTCCATCGGGATTTCCCCGATGATTTCCCGGAGAGCCGCGGCGTTCGGGTAGGTGAGGGGGCCGTCGACGCCGATATAAAAACCCATTTCCAGGCAAGCCCGGGCGAAATCCAAGTTGCCCTGAAAACAATGGAGGACCCCCGGCGGCGGGTTGGCCGTCCCCGGCGCGCCGGTGAAAAAACTTTTCAAAACGCTGAGCATGTCGTCCTGGGCCGCGCAAGAAGCGGCATCGGACTCCCGGCAATGGATGACCAGGGGTTTCTTTGATTCGGCGGCGGCCTGGGCGCATTCGAAGAAGACCTTTTGCTGATCGTAGGGGGGAACGGGGTTTCGGTAATAGTCGAGGCCGATCTCTCCCACGGCCACGCATTGCGGGTGTTTGACCGCGTCGCGCAGCCGCCACGCCATGTCCTTTTCCACCTTGCCGGCGTGATGGGGATGGAGCCCCGCGGTCCACCACACGCGGCCGGGATGTCGTTCCGCCAACCCGCGGGCGCGGGACCATTCGGATTCCTGATCGGCGATCTCGACGACGGCGCCGACGCCGGCGTCGAAAGCGCGTTTCAGGACTTCGTCGCGGTCGGCGTCGAACTGCTTATCGTTCAGGTGAGCGTGGGTATCTATCAACATGGCGTTCGGTGAAATGGTGAAACAATGGAATGGTAAAAGACAAAATTAAAAACAGTCGAAACGCTCTGCGATTTTCTCTATTACGCCGGTCGCCATTTCACTATTTCACTTCTTTGCGTGGGAACAGCGGCGCGCCCTTTTGAACGGTCTGGCCGGGAGCGAATTGAACAACCCCCTCGCGAAGGAAACGCGAACCGGCGGTTTCGAGACTCTCCCGTTCCCCCAATTGTTTCCAAAGTTCCCCCATAACGGCCGGCATGAAAGGGCTCAGCAGGATGGCCGCCGTTTTCAGGAGAGTGACGCTTTTAAACAACGTGCGCAACGCCGCCTCCCGATCGGTCTTCACTGTTTTCCACGGCGCCTCTCGATCCATCATCAAATTCCCCTCGTTCACATACCACAACGCGCTTTCCAGCGCCTCGCCGAACGCCAGCCGTTCCATCGCGTCCTGATAGTTCTCCAAGGCGGTCCCTCCTGAAAAAGGCGACGGCGGCGGGATCTTCCCCTCGTTGTTCTTTTCCAAAAGCTGGAGCGTGCGGTTGAGGAGGTTGCCCAGCGCGTTGGCGAGCTCGGCGTTGTAGCGGTTCAGCAGCGCCTTGCGGGAAAAATCGCCGTCGTTGCCGAAAGGAACCTCGCGCAGAACGAAGTAGCGCAAAACGTCCACGCCGATCCCCGGTCCGCCGTATTCCTCCACGATGGCGCGGGGATCCACCACGTTGCCGCGGGTCTTGGACATCTTTTCCCCTTCCACGGTCCACCAGCCGTGGGCGAACACGCGCGTGGGAAGCGGAAGTCCGGCCGCCTGAAGCATGGCGGGCCAATAGAGACAGTGGAAACGGATGATCTCTTTCCCTATTAAGTGGAGCCGGTCGGCGCCTTTTTCCCAAAAGCGCTCATAGAGGGCGCGTTTTTCGCCGGTGGCGGCGAAACCGAGAGCGGTGATGTAGTTGGAAAGGGCGTCCACCCACACATAGAAAACATGTTCCGGATCGTCCGGGATGGGAATCCCCCATTTCACGCGGGCGCGGCTGATGCTGAAATCCTGAAGCCCCTGTTGAACAACCCCCATGACCTCGTTCCGGCGGCTTTCCGGGGAGATGGTCATCTCTTTGTTCGCCATCACGCCTCGAAACCAATCCGCGTAGTCGCTGAGACGGAAAAAATAATTTTCCTCCTCCGTCATTTCGCAGGGAAGGCCGTGGTCGGGGCAGAGATTGCCCGGCTGATTGAGTTCGTCTTCGGTCTTGAACGCCTCGCAGCGGGGGCAGTAGAGTCCGGCGTATTTCTTTTTGAAGACGGCGGGGTTCCCGGCGGGGGTTTTGGCTGTTTTGAGACGGTCCCAAAGGACCCGCACGCCGGCGGCATGCCGTTCTTCCGTGGTGCGTATGAAATCGTCGTTCTCGATCGACAGGTTTTTCCACAACTCCCGGAATCGAAGGGAGTTCGTGTCGCAAATGACCTGTTCCGACACGCCCTTTTCGCGGGCGATGCGTTCGATGTTCTGGCCGTGTTCGTCGGTGCCGGTGAGGAAGAAGACCTCCTCGCCGCAGAGCCGTTTCCAGCGGGCCAGAACGTCGGCGGCGATGGTGGTGTAGGCGTGCCCGATGTGGGGGACGTCGTTGACGTAATAGATGGGCGTGGTGATGTAGAAAGTTTTCATGGAAATCCAGTTCAAGGTTTGACGTTGAAAGTTAAAAGTCCCGTTCCCCCCTTTAACTCTTCCCTTTCAACTTTTAACCGATGGCCTGCTCCTTTTTCCTTCTCTGCCGGCGACTTTTTAAAAGCAATACTTCCAGCACGAGCTGGGGCGAGACGTTCTGTTTCAGTTGATGGAGGGCCTCGAGCACGCGGCGGACCTTCTCCGGGTCGCCGGCGCCCCGGCGCAGTTCCAGTTCGAGACGCGCCAACAAGCGCCGCAGAAAATCCTCGGCCCGGCGGACGGGAGACGATTCCCCGCCTTTTTCCTCGTCCCGATGGGAACCGCGGCCGCGGAACTGTTCGCACCAAAGCAACAGTTCGCTGAGCGGTGCGGTCTCCCAATCGAAATCCATCTCCGCTCCCTGTTCAAGGATCTCCAAGGCGCGCGACAGGGACCCCTCGGCCTGGGCGGCCAGGGCCGAAATATCCTCCGGCGAACGGTCCGGCGCCCGGGCCGTCAGGTAGGTCGCCAACAGCTCGGTGGCCAGCGGCCGGAAACGCACCCATTGGCAGCGGGAGCGGATGGTGCCGAGAAGCTGGCTGGGGTCCTGGGCGAGCAGGATCAGATGTGTCTGCGGCGGCGGCTCCTCCAGGACTTTGAGCAGGGCGTGGGCGGCGTCGGCGCCGAGACGGTCCGCCGGGTCCACGACGGCCACCTTCACCCGCCCCTCCAACGGCTTGAGATGAAGCGTTTGGATCATTTCACGCACGGTGTTGATCTTGAGGATGCGTTGTTTTTCGACGGGTTCTTCGAGCACGTGCGCCTGATATTCGAAATTGACCCAGAGCACGTCGGGGTGGTTGAGCGCGGAAATTTTCCGGCAGCTCCCGCAGGCACCGCACGCCCGCACCGGGGAAACCGGAGAAAGACAATTGAGCGTCTTGGCCCACTGAAGCGCCGCGGTCCGTTTGCCGACGCCCTCCGGCCCCGCGAAGAGGTAGGCGTGCGGCACCCGGACGGCGCGCAGGGCGGAAAGAAGGATCTCGCAGGCGGCCTCCTGCCCGAAAACGGACTCGAACGACGTTCCCTTCAAACCAGGAGACACCGGCATGGAAACGGATTCAAACAGGGCGGGCGTGGCCCGAGACGACGGCACTAAACGCGGACCCCTCTTTTTTTCAGAAAAGAAACGACTTCCCGGATAAGGCGGGCATGGACGTTTTCAATGCCGTCTTCCCAGCGTATGAGCCGGAACCGTTTCGGCTCTTTGCGGGCGAGGGAACGATATCCCTTCTGCACGCGACGATGGAAAGCCAAAGACTCCCGTTCCAACCGGTCGCCGCCGCGTGTCCGCCGGGCGCGGACGGAAAGTTCCTTGTCCAACGAGCGCGCGCGGGCGAGCCCTTCCCGGACAGGCACGTCCAGCAGAAGGGTCAACTGCGGCCGGAGGTCTCCCGTGGCGATGCGGTTGAGGGCGCGGATCTCTTCCCGGTCCAGACCCCGTCCCCAGCCCTGGTAGGCCTCGGTGGCGTCGGTGAACCGTTCGCAGACGACCACCGCGCCGTGACATAAAGCGGGGCGGATGATTTCGGCGATGTGCTGCGCGCGGGCGGCCTCATAGAGCAGGAGTTCCGTCATGGGCGCGATGCGGCTGGACGGATGCAGGAGGATCCGCCGCACGGCCTCGGCGATGCTGGTGCCGCCGGGTTCGCGGGTATGGACGACGTGGAGCCCTTTTCGGCGCAAAAAATCACAGAGAAGGCGGGTCTGGGTGCTCTTGCCGCTTCCCTCGGGCCCTTCCAAGGTAATGAACAAACCTCTACGCATGGGCCTCTCGCTCAGCCGGGGCGCTCACGAACTCTCGCCCGTCGCCGACGGTCGCCCGTGACCGGCTCCGCCCCGCGGAGCCGCCGGTCGACGGCGACCCCTCGGGCCCTTCCAAGGTAATGAACAAACCTCTACGCATGATATCCTCGCTCAACCTCGTTATCTCTCTATTTTTTATCGGGCGGCCGCCGGTCCCTTTGAGGAGACGACGTTCCGGGGAAAGTCCCATTGAAGCAAAAATGCGACGGGGAGGTCAAAGCGGCGGAGGACCGGCTACCAAAGGTCCCGGGTGGTGGAAAGGACGATCTGTTCTCGGGTGATGTAGCCCTTGAAACTGCCCTGCGCCATCTGCACCAGACGGATAAAGATCTGCCGGGCGCTGTTGGCCCCCACGATCATCACCTCAAAGCCGCCGGGATATTCCCCCGAGGCGGTGGCGAAACGGGGGACCACATCCGAGGTGGAGAGGCCGTCGGTGTTCGGCGATATCCCGTAGCGGAACCCACCCGTGGTGGTTCCGCGCAGGAGCACGATCATGTTCTTCGCGGACGACTTGGGGATATTCTGCGAGCTGGCGGCGGCGATGGCGCCGGCGGAGCTCAACGTATAGAACGCCGAGGTGACGGCCGTTTGGGAGGTGTCCCAGGCATAAAGCACGTTCGCGGTGTTCAGCGCCTTCACGACGTTGAGTTTTTTCGTGGCGTCGGCGATGTTGTTCAACTGCTGATAGTCCGCGAAGTCCACGCTGTGCCATTCCCAGAGGGCCCTCTTGGTCTTGCCGGCGATCACCTGGGGCGCGGCCGTATCGATGGCCACGTAATAATAGTGAAAATTATAGATATCCACCCGCACCGTGCAGGTGGTGCCCGCCGAGGTGGTGATGCTGTCGAGGTCTTTCACGGGGCCCAGACTGGCGAAGAACAGGCAATTGCCGACGTTGCCCGCGCTGAAGGTGGAGGTGCTGGGCGAAATGGAGGCGGTGGACACGATGAGCGGCATGTGGCTGCCCGTCAGAGCCGCGGGGGCGCCGCCCAACTGCACGCGGCTCAAGAAAGCGGCGTCGGCGGTGGTGTTGCCGAACAGCCGTTTGTTCTCCACGATGCGGTGCTGGATCTTATTGAGCGCCCCCTGTCCGCCCGAAGACAGAACGGTGTTCACCTCCAAACTGGTGTATCCCTGCTGGGTGACGTTGAAGAGCGGGATGACGGCCATCACCAGGATGGCGATCAGGGTGGCCGTGATCAGCACCTCGACGAACGTAAACCCCCGCCGATCGCGCGGGAACACGGAACGTCCCAGACGTTTCAAAAATTTTCTCATGGGGATCAGCGTTTGATGTAGACCCGCCGTTGATGGTAGGTGTAGTGTTGCCGGCGGTCCTGGCGGTAGCCCTCGACGCGCAGCAAATAGCTCCCCTCGGGCAGGGTGGTCACGTTCCAAGTGTACGGGGAGGCGAGGGCGCGGGCCGAACTATAGACGCCGTCGTCCGCGGCCCCGCCGGTCTGGACGAACTTCCAGGACGCCCCGTTGTCGGAGGAATATTTCAGGTTGTAGGTGACGGTGGAGGTTCCCACGTACCCGGTGGGATAGGTCTGGGTGCTGTACAGTACCCCGTCCCAGCGGGTCCAAGCCTCAGACCACGAACAATAAATGCTGGAAGGGTTAATGAATTCATCGGTCACGGTCGGCGAGGAGATGGTGACCAGGGGCAGCTGTGGGATGTTGCCCGTGGTGATGTAGGGTGAGCCCATGATCATGAACCCGCGCAGGAGGTTCACCATGCACAATTTGGATATCTGGGCGGAACCGAAGGTGGTCTGGGGGGACAGGCCGTTCATGATCATGCCGCAGACGTTGCCGCTGTTGGAAATGCGAATGAGGGCGCTGGAGTCCTCGGTGGACGTATACCCGTTGGTCTCGTAGTAGGCCTCCACCGTGCTGAGAGTGTTCCGCGCCGCCTGGTAGGTGGCCGCGGACCATTCCGGCGGCTGGGACCCCGTGTCGGTGTCGTTCAGAAGGAACGGCCGGGACGCGGTCATGGTGGGCAGGAGCGAAAAATTGAAGTCCTGACCGACCAGGGAGCCCGAACTGGTGAGGGTGGCCCCGTTGCCGTCGCGGAACTGATGGTCGAACCAGTTGCTGTTCCCGGCGGTGGGGTTGCCGTTGAAAAAAGAGGCCGCCCCCCGGGTGTTGGTCCTCTTTTGCGGATCCCCCAGGCTGTATCCCAGCGTGTTGTAACGCCGACGGTAATAGTTCCCGGTCCCCACGGGCAGATTGCCGTTGGCGATCCAAGTGGCGGTGGCATAATCGGGGTACAGCTCCCCGAGCCAATGCATGCCCCACCAGGTATCGTCGGCGCGCGAGATCACGCGCATGTAGGGATGCGTCTGCGCGTCGGTGATTTCGTCCACCCCCTCCGACGCGCCGCCGGCCGGAACCCAGAGGACCCGCCGGACAGGGATACCGCTGCCGAACCCGTTGGAGGCGTCGTAACCGATCTCGCCGCCGATGCCGACGTAATAGAAGGAGTACCCCGTCATGCTGGTCCACAGGCTCACCGAGTTCATCAGCGCCCCGCGCAGGATCTGGAAGTACCTCGGGATGTCGATGTTGCAGGCGCTGTTCCATCGATCGGCGCGGTTGGTGAAACCGGGGTAATCGGTGGTGTCGAAATTCTCGAAATACCAGTTGAACCCCAGGTTGGTCTTCACGTCGGCGTACGGCATGTGGCGCGCGTCGCCGATGAACTGATATTGCTCGGTGACCGGCGGCGTCTGCCCCACCCAGACGTAGGTGCGGGAGACGTTGGTGGGTTCGTTGTCGGCGGTGCCGGTCATGGTGGAGAGCCCGATGCGGGTCTCGACGGTATGGCGGCCGGGCACAAGGGAACTGGGCGAAATCCGGATGACCCACCGGGCGGTGTTCTTGGGGACCGAACCGGAGTTGGTCGTCAGATCCCGGTCGCCTTCGACGAAGTAGGTCGTCGCCGCCAGCAGGGACGGGATGTATTCCAACCCGTAGAGGCGATCGGTGGTCGGCAGGCCGAAGTTTCCGTTGGGCGGATGCCGCAGGGGGCTGTTCCAGAGGGTGATGAGGGTCTGGCCGTCGGCCGGATAGCTGACGTTGTAGTCGGTGGTGTCGGAGGCGAGCTGCCAGGCGTAGGCGCTGGTGTCGCTGCCGGCGCACTTGCGGACGGTGATGTTGCCGGCGGGGATCTGGGTGCTGGTCAGCAGAACGGTCACCGTGGAGATCGCGGCGCTCGTGGCGTAAGAGTCCGGCGTCCAGGCGAAATAGGGATAGACGCGCAGGTTGACGGCGGTGTTGGCGTTATAGGACAGCTGTTCCGGATGCGTGACGACCCGCGCCCAAGGAGCGTTGGCGCTGTTGAGGGCGGTGTCGGTGGACTTGGCCGCGTCGGAATAGTTGCGCAGGGGCGGCAACGGCACCAGTTCGCCGTGCAGGTTGATGACCAGCGAGTTGAGGAAGTCCGCCGGGGAGGAGTTCATCTTTTCCAGCAGCATCCGGTAACTGATCTCCGGGGGATCCACCCCGGCCGCGGTGGCGGAGGCCACCACCGCGCCGTAGATCGCCTCCTCCTCGGGATAACGCGCCCCGTGGTTGTACTGATCGGCGATGCTGTAGGAGGCGCCGTTGGTGACCGTTCCGTCCACGTTGATGCGTCCGGCCAGGGAGTCCGGCACGTAATAGAGGAAGTCCCCCACGCTGGGCTTATTGACGTTCCCCGGATAAAAATAGACCCCTTGGGGATCCGCCAGGTCCGCCCGGTTGGCGGCAGACTCGTTGATGTAGGGGGTGTAATAGGGATCGCGGCCGTACGCCAGGCGGGTGATGTAGTGCAGGCGGAGCTCCAAACCGGGGTTGCGCGTCTCCAGGTCCTGGGCGATGTTGTCGAACATGGGTTTCATGGTGGAGAGCGACACCCACCATCCGGGCACGTTCTCCAAGACCAGCACGTAGACGTCGTAGACCTGGGTCGGCAGGTTCTGATTGAGGATGGTGCGCAGCACGCTGACGGTCTCCGCCAGCGCCTCCTTGGTGTCGGCCTTATAGACCCGCACGTAGACCCGGCGGGCCAACGTCTCGTTGGGCATCTGGATGACGGAAACCCGGCGCACGTATTTCAAGCCGTCGTTGCCGCTGATGGGGTCGGCGGGGTCGGTGACGTCCACGCGGGTGGTGAGGATGGTCTTATACGCGCTGCCGTCGTCGTAATCGTCCAGCACGCCGATGTTGGAATTGGTATCGGAGATGAGGCCGCGGAGTTCCTCCATCATCTGGATGGCCTTCTGCGCGGCGAAGGAGCGTTCGTTGACCTCGACGTTCTGGCTGCTGATGAACCAGAACGCCTTCATGCTGGCCAGCGCCACGATGCTGAGGATGGCCAGGGCGATCAGCACCTCGACGAGGGTGAACCCGCGCTGATTTTTTGGAAACCGGCCCCGGATCCTCATTTTTGCGCCGAGAACACGTGGAACGCGGATTTGTTTTCGCGGTATTGGCCGACCTGCTGGCGCACCGACGACAGGATGCCGGAGTCGTATTGGATCTCCGCCACGTCCACGGTGCCGTTCATGGTCAGAGAGCCGGTCACCACCGCCGTGCCGGAGATGATGGCCGGGCCGTTCACGGTCAGGTTGCCGTTCACCCAGAGGAGCCCGCTGAAGAGGGTGTTGGAACCGCTGTCGAGGGTGAGGTTCCCGTTCACGATGAGAACGCCGCCGCCGCGCAGGGGGCGCGAACTGTTGAACGTGGCGGCGCCGTTGATGTAGACCAAAGCCATGGACGGATAGGAGGCGGGGAGGGCGTTCACCGAGGTCACGTTGTAGTCGGCCATCAGTTTCAGGTCGTAGTCCGTGACGCCGAAAACCGACTGCACGCTGATGGCCGTGGTGGTGGACTGCAGGGCCGGCGTCCCCGTGGTCCGGGTGCCGGCGCTCCACGACCCGCCGGTGCCGGAGGTGTACATGGCGCCGGCGGCGTTGTTGCCGCCGGAGACGCGGCAGTTGGCGTTCACGGTCCCGTTGGCCCGACTGGTGATGCGGACGGCGGCGGCGGGGACCGTCAGCGAGAGGCGCCGGATCTCGGTGGCCACCCGCGAACGGGCGACGATCTCGTTGGGAGCCACGTTGAACGCGACCGTGGAGTTCCGAAGGCGATAGACGTAGCCGACGCTTTCGATGTACCACGCCAAACCGTCGCCGGCGGCAAAACCATCCACCCGCTTGTCGGTGATGTCGTGAACGGCGTGGGGATCGATGGAGTTGGAGGAAGGGTCGGGCTGGCGGCGGGCCTCGTAACGCGCCCACAACCAGTTGCTCTCCCCGATGCGATACTCTTTGACCAGTCCGATCGATTCGTCGATGGTATCGCTGGTGACGGAGTTGGTGCTGGTGCGGGGATAGAACGCCGCGTCCGGATAGCTCATGCCGTATTTGACGCTCCCCACCGGCTGGGAGGTCTGTCGCTTGAACCACGCCACGGCGTCGGTGAGGCCGGCGCGGGCCACGTTGTCCGCCTGCACGGTGGCGTTGGTCTGCAATTTGATGTTTTTCCGGGCGACCTTCACCAGTTCGGCGCCGATGGGAATGAAGGACAGGAGGGCGATCAACATGACGATGAGGACCACCACCGACCCGCGGGAATTTTCCAGCGGACCGACGGCGCTCTTTAAAAATCTTCGCATCCGATCGGGTGGCATGGTCTTAAGCGGCCCCTGTTTTGAGACGTGTCCCGCCCGGCCCGGCTGAGGACCGTTGATTCCATTGAGTCAATTCAAGTATACGATGAACGAACCAAAAGTCAAGTAAAGTTTTTCTCAAATTTGTTAAGAAAAAATACTATTTTTTATATCTATAAATCAATTCGTTTTGCTCGTGAAAACGAAATAGTTAAATTTATTAACTCAATGAAACGGCCGGGGAGGGGTGCGGCTTAGCTGAAAATAGTAACTAATAGCTTCTATAATCCTTCCCGCGGCGCGGCCGTCGCCGTAGGGATTCACCGCGTTGGCCATCCTCCGATAGACGGCCCGGTCCTCCAGAAGCCGCAAAACCCACCGCCGCACCACCGCGGTGTCGGTGCCGATGATCTTCACCGTCCCGGCCTGGACCGCCTCCGGGCGTTCCGTCACCTTCCGCAACACCAGCACGGGCTTGCCCAGGGACGGCGCCTCTTCCTGAAGACCGCCGGAATCCGTCAGCACCAGATGGGCGGCCTGCAAAAAGAGGACGAACTCCGGATAATCCAGGGGCGGCAACAGATGGACGTTCCGCGGGCCGGACAGGAATTTTCGGACCGGGCCGAGGACGTGGGGGTTGGGATGCACGGGATAGACGAAGTGAACCTCCGGCCGGCGTCGGGCGACGTCGGCGACGGCGCGGCAGAAATCCGCCAGGGGTTTTCCGAAATTCTCGCGGCGATGCGCGGTGACGAGGACGAATTTTTCCCTCTCGAACCGGCGGAAACGGCCCCGCGGCGACCGGAACCGGCCGGCGCGGATGTTGGCGAGCGCCAACCGGAGGGCGTCGAGGCCGGTGTTGCCGGTGACGAAAATTCCCTTCGGGGACACGTTCTCCCGCAAAAGATTTTCCCGCGCCGCGGCGGTGGGGGCGAAATGCAGGGCGCACACCGCGTCCGCCAGACGGCGGTTGATCTCCTCCGGATAGGGGTTGAGAGCGTCGAACGAACGCAGCCCCGCCTCCACGTGACCCACGGGGATCTTTTGGTAATACGCGGCCAGGGTGGCGATGAGGGTGGTGGTGGTGTCCCCGTGCACCAGGACCATGTCCGGTTTCGCCTTTTGCAGCACCGGCTCCAGGCGGCGGAGGCCCAGCACGGAGACGTCGGTGAGCGTCTGCCCTTCGCGCATGATGTCCAGGTCGAAATCCGCGGAGATCCGGAAGAGGGAGAGGACCTGGTCGAGCATCTCCCGGTGCTGGGCGGTGACGGCGACGAGGGTCTTGAACGCGCGGCGTCGGGCCCGCAGGGCCAGCACCACCGGCGCCATCTTGATGGCCTCGGGCCGGGTGCCGAAAACGCAGAGGATCTTCTTCACAACGCCCTCAGGAAATCCCGCACCCGGAGTTCCATCTGGTCCCTCGTGCGGCGGTAGGCGTCCATCTGTTCCGCGTCGGTGCCCCGGACCGGCACCGGGTCGTCGACCTGCCAATGGAGGCGCTTCACGGTGGCGGGCACGTCGGGGCAGAGGCTGCCGTCGCCGCAGAGGGTGATGATGTAATCCATATCCTTGAAACAAATCTTGTCCATGGTCTTGGACCACTGAGAGGAGATGTCGATGCCTTTTTCACGCATCACGCGGAGGGCGCGCGGCTGAACGCACACGGCCTTCTTTCCGGCGCTGTAGACCTCCAGGCGGAACCCGCCCAAATGGCGGGCCCAGCCCTCGGCGATCTGGCTCCGGCAGGAGTTCCCCATGCACAGAAAAAGTATCTTTACTCTTTTAGGCATCACGCCTCTTCAACCTTTCGACTTTTAATTTCAAACGTCCCCCTCATACTCAGACCCGCCCCTTGAACAGGGTGAGGAGGATGGTGAGGATGGACAGCACCAGGGTGACCACGTACATCAAAAGAACGATCTCCTTCTGCGTCCAACCAAAGGCCAGCAGACGGTGATGGAAATGGAGCCGGTCGGCCTGCATCATGCCTTGCCCGCTGCGGAAGCGGCGGAACATGGCGAAGGCCACGTCCAACACGGGCAGCGCCACCACCAGCACCGGGATGATCACCGCCAGCACGGCGCTGGTCTTGAGGGTGCCGATGATGCTGATGGCGCCGAGCATGAAACCCAAAAAGAGAGCGCCGCCGTCTCCCATGAACACCCGCGCCGGATGGAAGTTATACAGAAGGAACCCCAGAGACGCCCCCAGAACCGCCGCCGAGAGGATGGCCGCCAGTTTCAGCTGTTTGGAGAAAAGGACGATCTTCGTCTCCCCCTGAAGGACGCACACCACCAGGAACGTCCCGGCGGCGATGGCCGCCAACCCCGCCGCCAGCCCGTCCAACCCGTCGATGAGGTTCACGGCGTTCATGAAACCCAGCAGCCACAGGAGCGTGATGATCTGGGAAAGGAAGATGGGGAAATCGACGAACCCGAGGCCGGGCAGGGCGAGGCCCGCGATGCGAACCCCATAAACCATGGCCACGTACGCGGCGATGATCTGCACCAGGAGTTTGGGCAAGGCCGGCAGGGATTTCCGGTCGTCCCACATGCCGAGCGCCAGCACCACCAGGGCGGTATTGACCACCGTGCGCGTGGTCGCCAGGCTGATGCCTTCCGAGGTGGGAATGGCGTCATAGCCTTCAAAGACCGCGATCCAGTTGGCGACCCA
>JAKLDV010000268.1 GCA_022703335.1 Elusimicrobiota bacterium | reverse complement strand
ATTTAATTATTCTGGATCCACCAAAGTTTGCCCCTACTATTATTCAAGTACCAAAAGCCGCCCGGGCATATAAAGATATCAATTTGCTTGCGTTGAAATTGTTAAACAAAAATGGCATCCTTTTTACCTTTTCTTGTTCTGGGGGAGTAGCAATGGATTTATTTCAAAAAATCATTGCTGATGCAGCGCTGGACGCTGATGCAGACGTAAAAATTCTTGAAAAATTACATCAATCTGCAGACCACCCTGTCTCGATAAATTTTCCTGAAGGCGAATACTTAAAAGGCCTTATCTGCCAAAAACAATAACCGTTCTTAATTAATGAGAACGGTTAATTGTGGAGATGGCGGGAATCGAACCCGCGTCCGAAAGATTAGAACATCGAATTTCTACGAGCGTAGTTGATCTTAAATTTCGCCTGAGAAGGTGATCAACAGCCTTTTCCTTCAGCAATCCGCTTAAGCCCTAAAGCTTTCTTTCACGCAGTCCGCGGACTCCTG
>JAKLDV010000267.1 GCA_022703335.1 Elusimicrobiota bacterium | reverse complement strand
CACCGAAGCGCTGACCGATCTGAGGAAGCGAGGCGTCGGTCAGCTTGCGGCACAGGTACATCGCGAGCTGGCGGGCGAAGGCGATGTTCTGGCTGCGCTTGTCGCCGCGCAGGTCGCTGACGTGGCACCCGAACTGCCGTGCCACCTCGTTCTGGATGGCGTCGATGGTGATAGGTCGATAGGGGGCGGATGGGAGGATGTCCTTGAGCGCCTCCCGCGCGGTCTGAACGTCGATAGGCAGACCGCGCACCGAGGCCGAGCTCACCACTCGTGTCAGCGCTCCGTAGAGCTCGCGGATGTTGGTGGAGACCCGGGTGGCGATGTAGTCCAGGACCTCCGGTTCGGCGAGCTTGATCTTCTCCGACTTGACCTGCCGGCGCAGGATGGCGATGCGGGTCTCCAGGTCCGGCCGGCCGATGTCCACCACCACTCCCTGGCCGAAGCGGGAGCGCAGGCGCTCCTCGAGCGCCTCCAGCTCGCGTGGCGGCCGGTCGGATGTGATC
>JAKLDV010000266.1 GCA_022703335.1 Elusimicrobiota bacterium | reverse complement strand
GCCGGTTGTAGACGACGAACCATGCCCACGGGAGCCAGGTGTAGACCTCGTACGTGGGCCTCGTGATGATCGTTCCGCTCGCCATGCTTCACCGCCTCGTTGTGGACGCCGGCGGCGAGCTCGAGCCCGCCGCCGGTGTCGTGCCGATCAGTACCCGACCGCCTCGCCGAGCGGCCCCGGCTGCGTGAGGCCGCCGTAGCCGTCCTCGCCCATCGCGCCGGGCGCCGTGAGGCCGCCGTAGCCGTCATCGCCGGCGTACTCCGGGAGCTGCCGGTGGGAGTCGTCCGCCGGCCGCCAGTTCCCGTCGTCGCCGTAGACGTAGTCCCGGCCGTCGTCGCCGAGCATGACGTCCCCGGGGAGGTAGGCGGCCGCGGACTCGCCGTCGCCGATCCCCTGCCACGAGCCCTCGCCGGCCTCCTCGCCGAACCACTTCTGAGCCGTCTTGCTCTTCGGGAGGAGCTCATCGGTGAGGATGCGGTAGCCGATCAGGACGAGGCCGCCGGT
>JAKLDV010000265.1 GCA_022703335.1 Elusimicrobiota bacterium | reverse complement strand
ATTCGGGTCTACAGTCGCAGGGTGTTCGAGCTCGACACGCACATCAAGCGGCTCTATGAATCGGCGCTCGCCATCCGGCTGTCCATGCCCGTGACGAAAGAGGAGATGGTCGCCGCTATCGAGACGACCGTCAAGGCCAACGGGATCGTGGACGGGTACATCCGTCTGCTGGTTACCCGCGGGGTCGGGTCGCTGGGCCTGAACCCCTTCAACTGCGAGAAGAGCAGCGTGGTCATCATCGCCAGCAGCATCCAGCTCTATCCGGAGGAGCTGTACGAGAAGGGCATGAAGGTCATCAGCGCCACGACGGTCCGGAACCATCCGCTGGCGATCCCGCCCCAGGTGAAGAGTCTGAACTACCTCAACAACATCCTGGCGAAGATCGAGGCGTTGGACTCGAATGTGCCGGAAGCCATCATGTACAATCACGAGGGCTACGTAGCCGAGGCGACCGGGGACAACGTCTTCATCGTCCGAAACGGCGTGGTCATTTCGCCACCGGTGGAG
>JAKLDV010000264.1 GCA_022703335.1 Elusimicrobiota bacterium | reverse complement strand
CGCGCCTGCGCCAGTTCCGGGTTTTCGGGCCGGATCGCGCTCGTCACCACCACCACGTCGACATCGTCGACGTGGCTGGCCTGGTGGCCGCGCAGCACGCGCACGCCGGTCGCGGCGAGGCGGCGGGTGGTGGCGGTATCGCCGAGGTCGGAGCCCGACACCGCGTAGCCGAGGGTCGCGAGGACCTCGGCGATGCCACTCATGCCGGAGCCGCCGATGCCGATGAAGTGCACGCGCGAGTACGCGCGCATGATGTCGGCGTGCTCGGCCAGGCGGCGCAGGGTCATCGGCGCGGCCCCGCGAGACAGGCGTCGGCGATGCGCGCGCCGGCGTCGGCGCGGGCCAGCGCGCGCGCCGCCTCGCCCATGGCCAGCAGGCGCGGGCGCGCGCCGCGCAGGGCGCCGATCGCCGCGGCGAGCTGGGTGTCGAAGTGGTCGCTTTCGCCCAGGCGCAGGGCCGCGCCCCGCGCCACCATCAGCTCGGCGTTGCGGGCCTGGTGGTCGTCGACCG
>JAKLDV010000263.1 GCA_022703335.1 Elusimicrobiota bacterium | reverse complement strand
CCACGCCCAAAAACGTGGCCTACGTGTGGAGGCAGCACTCGCTGCTCCGCGTAGCGTCTGCCAGGTATGGTTGATGACCAGGTACAGACCGTGCAGTGCCCCCCAAACAACGAACGTCCATCCGGCGCCGTGCCAAAGGCCGCCGAGCACCATGGTTGCAAGCAGATTGACGTGGCGTCGCATGGGGCCGTGACGATTGCCGCCGAGGGGGATATACAGATAATCGCGAAGGAAGCGGGAAAGGGTCATGTGCCATCGCCGCCAGAATTCGATGATGTTTGGCGCTTTGTACGGCGAGTCGAAATTGAGCGGGAACTTGATTCCGAACATGCGCGCCAAGCCAATCGCCATGTCCGAGTAACCCGAAAAATCGAAGTAGAGCTGGAGCGTGTATGCGAGTGCTGCACCCCATGCGAGGAACAGATGCGGATTTGATGTCCCATCGAAGACAGGCCCGACATAGCGACTGATTTCGTCGGCGATGAGGACTTTCTTGGCGAGGCCAATGGTGAAAA
>JAKLDV010000262.1 GCA_022703335.1 Elusimicrobiota bacterium | reverse complement strand
GGCGGGTCAGCACGCGCGGCCCATTCTCCGTGATTGCGACCGTGTGCTCGAAATGGGCGGACAGCGAGCCGTCCACCGTATGGATCGCCCATCCATCCGCCCCGACGAACACCTCATGCCCGCCGGCATTCACCATCGGCTCGATCGCCAGCACCATGCCGGGCTCCAGCCGGGCGCCCTTGCCGGCGTCACCGAAGTTGGGCACCTGCGGGTCCTCGTGCATCTGGCGGCCGATGCCGTGGCCGACCAGTGTGCGCACCACGTTGAAGCCGGCGGCCTCGACGACCTCCTGTACGGCATGCGACACATCGCCCAGATGGCCACCGGCCTGGCACTGCTCGATGCCGGCCTCCAACGACGCTCTGGTGGCCGCCATGAGCTTCGTCGCCCGGGCGCTCACGTTGCCCACCGGCACCGTCAGCGCCGAATCGCCGACGAAGCCGTGGAACGTCACGCCGACGTCGATACTCAGCAGGTCGCCCTGCCGGACGCGGTAGCGCCCGGGGATGCCATGCACC
>JAKLDV010000261.1 GCA_022703335.1 Elusimicrobiota bacterium | reverse complement strand
TGTTCGCCGCCAGGATTCCCCGGATGACTTCATTGAGATCATTCTTACTGCGCCGCAGTACAAACTTGCCTTCTTCCATCTTGTGGATATCGAGCAGGTTGTTCACCATCTTGAACGTTTCTTGTCCGGCGCCGGCGATCAGTTCCAGGTAATCGGTGCGGGTTATTTTCCCATCCTGCCGGATGTCGTCCAGCAGTGAAGTTGCGGCGATGGTAATTACGCTCAGCGGGTTCTTGAGATCGTGCACGATCATGTGCGTCAGATCATCGCGCAGTTTCTCCAGCCGGGCTATCTCGCTCCGGTAGCGGTAGAAATAGGCCAGGCACAGGCAGGAGAGCTCGTTGTGGAAGAGCATGTCCAGGGCAAAGGTTACCTGGGCCAGTCTCTCTTTTTCCGGGTACTCTCGCATCAGGAGCGGCAGTGATACTTCCTCGAAGAAGTGGAGGGAGAGGATGATTTCTTCGAGCGTGATGCCGGTCGCTTCCAGTTTGTGTCCGAAATCGACCATCTTCCGGTAGTGTTCGGAAA
>JAKLDV010000260.1 GCA_022703335.1 Elusimicrobiota bacterium | reverse complement strand
CTCCCGGCACCTCCACCAATTCGGCAGTAGCACAAGGGCGCCTACCGGCTGCATCAGGCGGGAATGGCGAGATGGCCAGCGCAAATTTCAATGGGAAGTAGCGCCAAAGGCTGACTCTTATGACGAGGCTGAGTCGTGCCAAACCCTACGATCACAGCAATCGCCATCAACCCGACTCCGCTTACCGGGGCGGAGTCTAGTGCTACATCATAGTCTATCGGAGCGTAGCGCAGTCCGGTTAGCGCGCCTGTTTTGGGAGCAGGAAAGCGGAGGTTCGAATCCTCCCGCTCCGACCAATCTTGTCGTTATGACGATGATTACAAAACATACGCAAGGAGTTCGCCATGAAGAAGCGAGTTGTATCATCCGAAGAGCCGGATCTGATATTCTTCCACTGGTCCCATAGCACGCCCGTAACGTCAAACTAACAAGGCACTGCTAGCGCATGACGTATCTCGTTGCAATGGGTGTCTGGGTGGTATGCGAGTAACCACCCACCGAGTTTGAAACGATGTCAGGGTGGCGTGGA
>JAKLDV010000026.1 GCA_022703335.1 Elusimicrobiota bacterium | reverse complement strand
ATGTTGGCGATGAACAGTTCGTCGCGGTCCAGCGCGGCGTCGTAGGAATAGAGACGGTCTCCCAGAACCAGTTCCGGCCCCAACTGCCGGTCGGCCATCCCGATGGGGATCACCGCGCTGCGCAGCACCCATTCCTGGCCGTTGTTCACCCAGCCCGTGCCCACCGCCAGGAGACGGCCGCGCGAAGGGTCCATCGCCATGGCGAAGGGATAGGAGTACGGCACGCTGCCGAGGGAGACGAAGGTCGAGGAGACGCCGTCCTCCAGGTTGACGGCCACGATCTGGTTATAGACGCCGACGTAGGCGGTGCGGCCGTCTTCCGACAAGAGGGCGCTGTACGGGTAATAGCCCAGCACCACGCGGTGCAGTTCCCGGAGATGTTTGTCGTAGACCACCAGGAGGCCGTTCCAGTTTTCGTCGAACCCGAGCGCGACGACCTTTTGGCTGACGGGGTGGAACCGGACGATGTGCGGGTAGTGGATGCCGGTGGTTTGATGGACGACGCCGCGGGCGTCGAGGTCGTAAAGGAGGATGTTGTGGCTGTTGTAACCGCTGACGTAGAGCCGGCGGTCGGTCTCGTCGACGGCCACGGCGATGGCGTTCTTGAGACGGGCGCCGGAATCGAACTGATGATGACGGCAAAGTTCCACGTTGCCCGACCACGCCGGACCGCCGGAACCCAGGGCGATCAGCGCCGCCAGGCCGAGGCCGAGATACCGTTTCATGCCGCGCATTCCCGGGGTCATGGTTTGTTGATCCTGAACCGTTTGTTTTCCACCCGCCCGTCGGCGTGGCGGAAAGAGAGGCAGACCCAATATTCTCCCGAAGGCGCGTCGCGGCCGGCGGAGTCACGGCCGTCCCACACCGTCAACACGTTCTCCCCGGCCCGCGCCCCTTTTTCGCCGGCGGCCACATGGAACGTGCGGAGAGGGATCCGGCTCAAATCCAACAGGGTGACGGAGAGCGGGGCGGCTTCGGCGAGGGAGTATTTGACCTGAAAAGCGTCCGGCGCGGCGGCGGAGGGGCCGGCGAAACGAGGGGCCCGGCGCAATTGCGAACGGACCTCTTCCCGCGTGGGGCGGACGATCGTTTCATCGGCGGCCAACACCCCCGCCGCCAAGATCACCGCCAGCATCATCCCGACGTTCTTTTTCAACATCCGTCCGTCCTTTCAATAAATAAGGCTACCCACCGTTTGGTAGGGTAGCCTCGGGAAGACGTCTTAAAACGTCTTTCTTTTTAAACGGCGGCCCGGCCGACATGGATAGAGGGAACCTCACGGATTCCCCCTCGGCGCTATCTTTAGTCCCGAGGCTTTGCGGCCCCGCTTTTCAGCGGGTGTGCCTTTATCGTCACTTTGTATTTATCCCCGGAACGTGCCGTTGTCAAGGGTTGCGTAAATAAAATTGACACGGACTTTTATCCGATCCGGGGAGAGGGTTTGTGACGATGGGAACGGTTGGGAGGAAACCGGTCTCGAAAACCGGCGTTATTTCATGTTGGCGATGCTGATCTGCCCGGCCACGATCTGGGCCAGCCAGCGCAACGCCTTGGTCTGCGGACTGTTCGGTTGACCGACGACGAGGGGGACGCCCTTGTCGCCGCCTTGGGCGATGGCGGGGTCGAGCGGGATGGCTCCCAAAAAAGTGAGTTTCTGCCGGGCCGCCTCCTTTTCGCCGCCGCCCTTGGTGAAAATGGCCGTTTCGTGATGACAGTTCGGACAGACGAACCCGGACATGTTCTCCACCAGTCCCAAGATGGGCACGTTCAGTTTACGGAACATCCGGATGCCCTTCACGCCGTCGAGCAGGGCCACGTCCTGGGGGGTGGTGACCAGAACCACGCCGGACAGCGGCACGGATTGGATGAGAGTCAAGGGGGCGTCGCCGGTGCCGGGCGGCAGATCCACCACCAAGTAATCGAGTTCCCCCCAATCGGTTTCGCGAAGGAGTTGTCGGATGGCGCCGTGCACCATGGGGCCGCGCCAGATCATAGGGGTATTCTCGTCGGCCAAAAAACCCATGGACATAAGTTTCACGCCGTGGGCTTCGAGCGGGATGAGCTTGTTGTCCCGGGCCGCGGGAGGGCCGGAGGCGCCCAGCATGAGCGGGATGTTGGGACCGTAGATGTCGGCGTCGAAAAGGCCCACGCGGCAGCCGTCGAGGGCGAGGGAGACCGCCAGGTTGGCGGCGATGGTGCTTTTCCCCACGCCCCCCTTGCAGGCGTACACCGCCAGGATGTTCTTCACGCCGGGGATGGCCTCTTTATCGGGCACGGTCTTGGCCGCGATCACCCGGGGAATGAAGCGCACCTCCGTGTCGGTGATGCCGGGGAGGGACGCGAGGGCCCTCTCGCAGTCCGCCATGATCTTGTCTTTCAACGGACAGGCGGGGGTGGTCAACTCCACTTTCAGCGAAACCTTGTTCCCGGCCACGACGACGTCCTTCACCATGCCGAGGGTCACCAAATCCCGGCCCAGTTCGGGCTCCATCACCGTGGACATCGCCTTCATTACGTCATCGACGGACGCCATCGTCCCTCCCGAAAAATATCCGGCCAACGGACCGGGGTCGTTCCTCTTCTTATTATAGGAATTCGCTGCGACGGTGTGAAACGAAAGCGGCGGGCAAAAACTGCGTTTTAAAAGTGCAGGGAGAGGGTGACGCGGTGGAGGTCGTCGAAGACGTCACGCATCAGATACGCGTAGTCCACTTCCATCACCACCCGGCTCTCCGTGTTCCTCCGGTAGTCCCCCTCCTCTTTCTCCATCTTCTTGAAATCCGTCCATAAACCCAATCCAAAACTGATGCCCGACGAGTCCAGGTCCCTCATCTGCTCATATCCCGCGCGCACGCTCAGCATCCGGCTCAACACGTATTCCCCGCCCCCGCGCACCTTCCAGTCCTGGTCCACCGGCTTCTCCACATCCGCCGACACCGTCATCCGCTCCAGCCATTGGTTCTCCGTCTCCACCGGATGATACGCCACCCCGCCCCTCAGGACCCCGGGCAAATCGTTCTCGAGTCCTCCCACCTTGTATTTCCCACCGAAATTCTGCGCGCTCAGCCCCACCGACACGCTTCCCCACTGTCCCAACACCCCCGCGTCCACCGCCGTCGCCTTCCCCTTCTCCGCGATCAAATCCTCGTTCACGCTCTTCACCTGCGCCCCGAAACCCCAACGCCCCAGGTGGAACCCATACCCCAATCCATACGCCCCGCCCTTCACTTTCCCTTCTCCCAAAAGCGTCCCCGTCCCGTCCCGCTTCTCGATGTCCCCCACGTTCATCATCACCGCGCTCACCCCGATCGCGCCCTTCTCCCCCTTCGACAGCGGGCACAAGAACGACACGCTCTGCGTCTTCACGTCCTCGATCAGCGTGTTGTAGCTCGTCATCACGCCCATCTGGCTCGTCCGCGACAGGCCCCCGGGGTTCCAGAACATCGCGCTCACGCCGCGTCCCACCGCCGTATACGCCCCACCCATCCCCAAAGCCCTCGCGCCCTGTCCGTCCCGCAGGAACACCGCCGACGCCGTCCCCGCGTCCTTCGAACCCCCGAACGCCGCGCCCGTCAGTCCCAGGCTCAGGCACAGCACCGCCGCTCTCTTCATCCTCCCGCCCTTCATTGGATCACCACCAGCTTCTTGACGATCTTTTCCGCGGCGCCGCCGTCTTCTCCGACGATGCGGTAGATGTAAAGGCCGCTGGAAATCTTCTCGCCGCCGTCGTTCTGCAGGTTCCACGAGGCGGTCTGCGCGCCGGGAACGGAGGTGAAACTCCGTTCATGGACAAGGTCGCCGAGCATGTTGAAGATCTGCAGTTTGACGGTGGCGGCGCGGTTGGTGTTGAAGGAAAAGGACACGCTCCCCGCTTTTTGCGCCGGGTTGGGATAGACGAAAACCGGGATGCCGGCGGCGAACACGTTCGGGTCCTCGATGTTCACCGTGAAGGTGGCGGTGGAGGCGGAAGACTGGTTGCCGGAATTGTCCACGGCGGTGACCGAGACGGAATAGATGCCGTTGGTGGCCCGGGTGATGGGGTTGGTGAAAGTGTAGACGGCGGAGTTGCCGGTGACCGCCAAGGTGCCGGGCACCACGGCGCCGGCGGCGTTGCGGACGGACATGGTGGAGGCGGAGGTGCTGATGCCGCTGCCGCCCGTGTCGCTGAGCACCGCGGACACGCTGGCCAGCACGGTGGTGACCGTCTCTCCGTTGGCCGGCGTGATGGAAACCACCGTGGGCGGGATCAGGTCGCCGGACCCCCCGCTGGAACCGCCGGTGGGCGCCGACAAGTCCACCGACAAAGTGTCGGCGATGGGCGCGTCGTTGCCGGAGACCTGGACCGCGAAGTTGCTGAAATCGTCCCGCCCGGAAATGGTGACCGCGTAAATGTTGCGCTCCACGGGCACGCCGGTCTCGTCGGTCCCGTTCCAGGTCTCCGTGTGCGTCCCCTGTTCCCGGTAATACCGCATCACTTTCAAGAGCCGGGACCCATCCACCACCCCTGACGCGTTGATGGGCAGCGGGTCGTGCTGTTTATAGGTATAGGTATAAGCCCCGTTCAAATAGGTCAGGCTGCCGTCGGCGGTGGCGGTGATGAACTGCGTCCCCGGCCGGCAGATAAGGAACGTCATGAGCATGTCGCCGGTGATGGTGTAGTTGATCTTGCCGACGGAACTGCTGGAGGAAATGCGTTCCGTGGAAACGTTCATGATGCGCAGGATGTCCACGGGGATGGAAACCCGGTAGGAGTCCCGGATGGCGTTGTTGATGTCCGTCGCCTTCAGCCACAGCCAGTACACGCCGTTGGGGACGATGGCGCCGCTGGAATCGTGCGAATCCCAGGTCATTTCCAGTTTATAGTCGTTGATGGCGGCCGAGCGGGGCACGTTGTCCATCAAGACTTTCACGGAGGCGCTGCCGGGGCTGACCAGGAACCCGTTGCTATCGGTGGTGAACGTGGTCCCCGGCGGATAGATGCCCGCGAAAATCTTCGCGTCCGCCTGCTGGGACCCGCTGATGTTCCAGAGCAGCTTGTGCCCCACCTGCTGGCCGGCGCCGTCGCCGCGCAAAATGTCGTGAAGGAAATGATAGACCGTCGTGGGCGAGGAATCCACGAAAGTCGGGGCCGCTGGAGGGACGGTGTCGTAAGCGTAAACCCGGAACGAGTAAGTGCCGTAAGGAACCGATGAAACCAAGACCGGTCTGAACAGGTAAGTCGTCCCGTACGCCGTGTCGATGTAGGCGCTGGCCTCCGACACCACGACGGCCCCGGAGGCGAAATAAATCCGATACGAGACGTTGGCGTTGGTGGTACTGGGATCCACCGCGTCCCACGACAAGGTGTAGGCCTCTTGGTCCATGCTGTAGGAGACGGCGAGGCTGTCGACGGTGAAATCCGCCGCGGCCGCCGGGAGCACCGTCAGGCCGAGGAAGATCGCCGCCGCTATGAGGATGCCGCCGAGCCTTTTCATCTTTAAAAGTGCAGGGAGAGGGTGACGCGGTGGAGGTCGTCGAAGACGTCACGCATCAGATACGCGTAGTCCACTTCCATCACCACCCGGCTCTCCGTGTTCCTCCGGTAGTCCCCCTCCTCTTTCTCCATCTTCTTGAAATCCGTCCATAAACCCAATCCAAAACTGATGCCCGACGAGTCCAGGTCCCTCATCTGCTCATATCCCGCGCGCACGCTCAGCATCCGGCTCAACACGTATTCCCCGCCCCCGCGCACCTTCCAGTCCTGGTCCACCGGCTTCTCCACATCCGCCGACACCGTCATCCGCTCCAGCCATTGGTTCTCCGTCTCCACCGGATGATACGCCACCCCGCCCCTCAGGACCCCGGGCAAATCGTTCTCGAGTCCTCCCACCTTGTATTTCCCACCGAAATTCTGCGCGCTCAGCCCCACCGACACGCTTCCCCACTGTCCCAACACCCCCGCGTCCACCGCCGTCGCCTTCCCCTTCTCCGCGATCAAATCCTCGTTCACGCTCTTCACCTGCGCCCCGAAACCCCAACGCCCCAGGTGGAACCCATACCCCAATCCATACGCCCCGCCCTTCACTTTCCCTTCTCCCAAAAGCGTCCCCGTCCCGTCCCGCTTCTCGATGTCCCCCACGTTCATCATCACCGCGCTCACCCCGATCGCGCCCTTCTCCCCCTTCGACAGCGGGCACAAGAACGACACGCTCTGCGTCTTCACGTCCTCGATCAGCGTGTTGTAGCTCGTCATCACGCCCATCTGGCTCGTCCGCGACAGGCCCCCGGGGTTCCAGAACATCGCGCTCACGCCGCGTCCCACCGCCGTATACGCCCCACCCATCCCCAAAGCCCTCGCGCCCTGTCCGTCCCGCAGGAACACCGCCGACGCCGTCCCCGCGTCCTTCGAACCCCCGAACGCCGCGCCCGTCAGTCCCAGGCTCAGGCACAGCACCGCCGCTCTCTTCATCCTCCCGCCCTTCATTGGATCACCACCAGCTTCTTGGTGACCTCTTCACTGCCGCCGGGGCCGTCCACCTCAAGGCGATAGATGTAGACCCCGCTGGCCACGCGCTGGCCGCTGTCGTTGCGGAGGTTCCAAGCGATGATCTGCGGACCGGCCGCAAACGATTCGGTGCGGTCGTAGACTTCCTCGCCCAACAGGTTAAAAATCCTCAGCCGCACGGTGGCGGCGCTGTTCAGGGTGATGCCGAAATTGGCGCTGGAAGCGCCCTTGAGCGGGTTGGGGCTGACATAGGAATCCTGCAGGGCGTGGGGGATCTGCAGGACGAACGAAGAGGTGTAATCTTCCCGGACGTCGTCCCCCCAGATGGTCTTGCCCCGCGCGTACACGTTCATGGTGTATTGGCCGTCCTGCGTGAGGGGCTGGGTGAGGTAATACACCATGCGTTTCTGCGCATCGTCCCAGCGTTTCTGGCCGATGACGGTGGTGTTGTTGGGGCCGGTGAGATAGAGGGTGGAGATGGAACCGTCGACGGTCACATCGGTGCGTTTGGGGTCGAGCACGGCGTAGACGCTGTTGATGCGCGAGGTGACGGTCTCGTTCGGCGCCGGGTAGACCGCCGCCAGGGAGATGGCGCGCGGCTGGGTGGCCACGCGGTTGATGGTGATGGTGCCGAACTGCGAGTAGTTGTCCCCGGCCACGAGCACGGCATGGTTGTTAAAGGCATCCATGGCGGACAGCGTGTAGGGATAAATACTGCTGGCAAGGGTGTTCCCCTCTTCGTCCACCCCATTCCAACTGAACGTCTGATTGCCGCTGTCCACATAATATCTCAAGACCTTCAGGAGACGGGTACCGTCCACCACCAGAGTGGTGGGGTTGAGCGGGAGGTTGTCGCCGACCACGTAGGCGTAGTTGGAGGCGGTGAGATAGCCGAGCGTGCCGGACGCGGTGGCCACCGCGAATTTGGTGCCCGGCTTGCAGACGATCACCTTCACTTCACAATCGGCGTTGACGTTGAAACTGATGGCGGAATAGCCGGAGGCGTCCGTCAGCGCCGAGGCGGAGATGTCCGCGATGCGGATGGTATCCACGGGCAACGTCTTCAGGGCGGTATCGATGACGGTCGTGGCGTCATACTTCGATTTGACCGTGAACAGCACCTGATAAAGCCCTTTCCCCACCACCGCCCCGGAACTGTTCCTCAGGTCCCAGAAATCCTTATTGACGAAGGAGTCGTCCACCATCTGGTTGGAACGCGGCGTGTTGTCCAGGATAACCTTGATGGGGCCGCTGGACGGCGTGGTATAAAAACCGGCGGCATCTTTGCCGAAGGTGCAGGTTTCCGGATAAACGGCGATGGTCACATACGCGTCGTCCTGCAGTTTATACTCGAAATTCCACTGCTGCCCGTTCCCATCCTGGCCGTTGCCGGCGTCGTAACGCGTGATGTTCTGGGAAACCGGGCTGAGGTCGTAATGGATGAGGTGGCTGTACTGCACCGGAGAGTCGTCCACGAACGACGGCGTCGCCAGGGAATCGAACGCGCGCACGATGTACGTGTAGACCCCCCCGTCTCCGAACTTATAGGTCGTGACGTTGGTAACCGCCACGGTCGTCCCGTTCAGCACCACGGTGGTGGTGGACGGGTGATATCCCGCCAGGCGCAACACGTAGTAGGTGACGATGGCGTCGGTGGTGCTGGGATCGACGCTGTCCCAGGTCAGCGTGGTTCCGCCGGTGTGGGAGGGAGACCAGTCCACCCTGAGCCCGTCGATGCCGAGATCCAGCGCGGAAGCAGCGGAAGGAAGGAGAAACATCCCCAAAAGGAGCGCGGAGAGCGCCTTCAGGAATGTCTTATAGGAAGAGGAAAAACGTCTTTTCAACAGCTCGTCACGCTCCGAGAATGGGGCGAAACGTCCCTTTCGCCCGTTAAAAATTTCCCGCGGATGATGATAGCATAATTTGGCGAAAAAAATAGTTTCTGCCCCAAAATTCCGCCCGACCGGAGCCAACCGGCGGCCGACCCGGGGACAAACTTAAACAGCCCGGAACCTGCCTTTTCCGGGCTGTTTACCTATCGAAGCGGGGAACGACCGACTCCTCAGCCGTAACGGTACTGCACCCCGAACCCGCCGCGCGGCCAGTGGCATTTGATGTTGTCGAACGGACAGAGCATGCGGCAGGCACCGCACTCGATGCAGTTTTCGAACGAAACGAGCACCTTCTTCTGGGTCTCCTCCCACACGTACACCTGGGCGGGGCAGCCGGTGAGGCAGGGCCGGTCGTGGCATTGCTCGACGCAGATCTTGCCGTCGGGGATGGTGATGTGGGACTGGTGGTCCGCCTTGTAGGTGAGGTATCCCAGTTTCTCGTCGACGTTGACTTTCGGAAGTTCGTTGGCCATATTTTCGTCCTCGTTAAGACTTCAGCGCTTCTTTGCGTATTTTCCGGAACTCCAGTCCGGCCTTGAGCCCCTGCTTGAGGAGGCGCGGCAGGGTTTTGATGCTCAGCTCCGACTTGACGGCGTCGTTCACGGCCTTGCTGGCCAAAATCCGCTTCACGATGGCCCGGTAGACCTCCTCCTTGGGCCGGTCGTCCACCTGGAAATAATCGAAGGCCGACTGACACATCAACTCGGGTCCGGCGGCGAAAAGCGGGAGATGCTTCTCCGCCAGGGTCTCCAGGTCGCGATGGAGATACAGGTCGGGCAGGACCACGGATTTTTCCAGCTTTTTCTGATAAGCGGAGAGCGTCTTGGCGGAGAAGTCGCCCGCCTTTTTGGCCTCGATGACGGTCTCGGCGGCCAGCTTGCCGGCGGTCATGGCCAGGTTGGACCCTTCGCGGTGGGCGGCGTTCACCATTTGGGCGGCGTCGCCGGCCACGAGGAACCCGTCGGCGTAGAGCGGCGGCAGGGAATGATATCCCCCTTCCGGGATGAGGTGCGCCGAATATTCCAGCGTTTTGGACCCGGCGAGCAGGCGGCGGAGGATGGGGTGGGCCTTCAACTGTTCCAGCAGTTCGTAGGGTTTGATGCACGTCTTCTGGAAATGCGACAGCTTGCATCCCACGCCGAGAGCCAGGGACTCCTTGTTGGTATAAAGGAAACCGTAGCCCAGCATGCCGCGCGTGATGGAACCGAACATCTCGATGGTGCTGCCCTCGTCCTTTTCGAGGCAGAAGCGGTCCTCTATCTTTTCCCGGGGCAGGGCCAGGACCTCTTTGACGCCCAACGCCACCTCGTCGGAGCGCCATTCATCCATGAGGCCGACCTGCTGGGCCAGCATGGAGTTCACGCCGTCGCAAGCGATGACCGCGTCGGCATAGAGCTCGTCGCCCTCGCTGGTCTTGATGCCCACGACCTTGCCGTCCTTCTTGATGGCGTCGGACACGGTGACGCCGCAGAAAAGCTGGGCCCCGGCCTCCTCGGCTTTTTTGGAGTACCAGCGGTCGAAGTTGACGCGGATGATGGTGTAGCAGTTGTGCGGCTCGCGGCGCCACCGGTCGGACTTGAAACCGAACTGGGCGGCGGAGTCGTCGGACATGACCCAATATTTCTCCTCGGTGATGGGCCGTTCCAGCGCGGCCTGCGGGTCCTTCCAGAACCCGGGCACGATGTCGTCCAGGTTGCGGGTATAGAGCACCGCGCCCTGAACGTTCTTGGCGCCGGGATACTCGCCCCGTTCCAGCACCACCGTGTTCAGTCCGGCGCGCGCCAGGGTGACGGCGGCGGAAACGCCGGCCGGGCCGGCGCCCACCACGATCGCGTCAAATTTCTCGTCGGCCATGTTGTCTCTCCTTCTGTCGGAAAATTATTTTACGGGGGAGGCGAGGGTGCGCTGCACCAGCCCGGCCAGTTCCATCGGATCGAACGGCTTGGGGACGAACTCGCGCACCTGCGAAAACTTGGCGAACATGCTTTTACTGGGGTGGAGGGCGGTGAGCACGATCACCGGGATGAAGCGCGTCTTCTTGTCCTGCGCCAGCTGCAGCTGGAGAGTGTATCCATCCATGCCGGGGAGCATGACGTCGAGGATCAACAGGTCCACCGTCTCCTTCTTCAAAAGTTCCAGCGTCTCGGAGCCGCTGCTGGTCTCGAGCACCTGGTGTTGATCGCGTTCCAGGGCGTATTTCACCAGTTCGCGCACGTCCGCTTCGTCATCCGCTACCAATATTTTGGCCATCTCTCCGCCTCGTTCAAACGATATTGTCCCGCGTAGTGTATCAAATCCGCCGCCGGCCGCCTATCTCCCCTCTTCCAGCTCCGTGTTCCAATACACGTTGTCGATGAACTTCTGCCACGACTGACGCACGCGGAAATTGGCGCGGAAAACAAGGGAGGCGCTGCCTTTCCATTTCGGCCGCGTGGGAGGGAGCAAGAGTTTCAGCCCCGCCTCTTTCGGCAGGCGGTCGGCTTTTTTCAGGTTGCAGGGGATGCAGGAGGTGACGATGTTCGACCAATCCGTGGCCCCGCCGCGGCTGCGCGGCACCACGTGGTCCAGGTTCAGCATGTCCGTAGGCAGCTCCTTGCCGCAATAACAGCAACGGTAGCCGTAATGTTCGTAGATGTTCCGCCGGGTGAATTTCACCTCGCTCACCGGCAGCCGGTCGTAAATCTTCAGCGCGATCACCTCCGGCACGGCGATGCGGAAAGACGGCGTGGTGACGAACCCCGCCGGGTGCTGCCGCAGCGTGCGGGACATCTCGCGCCAATCCGCGAAGGAATACGTGCGGTATTCCTCGTCCACCACGTTGGCGTGGTCGAGGTACAGCAGGGTCAGCGCCCGCCGCCACGAGGCGACGTGGATGGCGTAGAACTGCCGGTTCAAGACAAGGACGTCCGAGGTCATAAAATTCAGGCTCTCTCCCCTCTCCTTCAGTGGAGCTCTGGAAGCTGAAAAACCCATCCCCCAAAAATCGTCAGGAACAACCGCCGCCGAAACGACTCAAAACCTATTCTGCCGCCTCCACCCGGACACCCTTTGCCTTCAGCCATTCGGCCGCGCGCCCCAGGGAATCTTCGGCCCCGTCCAGCGCCAAAAGCAGGGTCCCGCCGTCGGCCATGATCTTTGTTTCACGGATGTCGAACGTCACGCCGCATTCCTTGGCCATGCGATAGACCAGCGGCTCACGGATGAGGTTTTTCGGGAAAAAAAGACGGCACAGCCGTTTCATCGCCATCCCCTCATCCGCCGGCGATGGCGGGCACCACGCGAAGCTCGTCGTTTTCTGAAACCGGGGTTTTTACCCCGTCTTTCAGCTTGATGTCCTCGCCGTTGAGAGTGACGTTGATGAACCGGCGCACCTGTCCGGTCTCGTCGATGATTTTTTCCCGCACGCCGGGGCAGGATTTTTCCAGCGCCGCGAAAACCTCTTCCACCGTTCCGCCGGAAGCGGACACCACGGACTGTTTCCGGGTGAGATGGCGCAGCGGCGACGGGATGCGGACGAGGGCCAAAACGGTCTCTCCTTTTTCCGGAAATTCTACCGGAGCTCCGGGGACGGGTTCAAGGGGGCTCTCACGAGGCGCCGAGTTTCTGTTTGAGGAGCCGCTGAACGGTCTGCGGGTTGGCGCGGCCGCCGGATTTTTTCAGAACCGCCCCCACCAGCGCGCCCAGGGCCGCGGCCTTGCCGGCCTTCACGTCCTGCGCGGACTTGGGCTGGCCGGCGATGGCCTCGTCGGCCCACCGACCGATGAGGACTTCGTCCTCGATCTGTGTGAGACCTTTTTGCTCGACGATGGTTTCCGGGTCCCCGCCGCCGGCGAACATGTCGTCGAAGACGGTCTTCGCCGTTTTTCCGGAAACGGTGCCTTTCAAAACCAGCCGCACCAGGGCCGCCAGGCGCCGGGACGAAATGGGGGATTCCTCGATGCCTTTTTGGGCGGCATGGAGGCGGCCCAACAGCTCGGTGGTGAGCCAATTGGCGAGCGGCTTCGCCGCTTCCCGACGGAGAGGTTCCTCGAACGCGGCGAGGGCCTGTTCGAAATAGTCGGCGAGCGGTTTCTCCGCGGTGATCACGCCGGCGTCGTATCCGGAGAGGCCCCGTTCCTTCTCCAAGCGGGTCCGGCGCACCGACGGCAGTTCGGGGAGGCTTCGTCTCAGTTCGTCAAGAAAAGACTCGGAGAGTTCTATCGGGACGAGGTCCGGTTCCGGGAAATAGCGGTAGTCGTGCGCCTCTTCCTTGGAGCGCATGGAATGGGTGGACCCCTTTTGCGCGTCCCACAGGCGGGTCTCCTGCACGATCTTCTGGCCGGCTTCCAGCAGGTCCGTCTGCCGTTCGATCTCGTAGGCGAGCGCGTCGCGCACGCCGCGGAAAGAGTTCATGTTCTTAACCTCCGCCTTGGTGCCGAGACCGGTGGTGCCGGCGGGCCGGAGGGACACGTTGGCGTCGCACCGCATGAACCCCTTTTCCATGTCGCAATCGGAAACGCCGAGGTAACGCAGCACGGCGCGCAGGCCTTCCATATAGGCGGCGGCCTCCTCGGCGGTGTGCATGTCCGGCTCGGAGACGATCTCCATCAGCGGGATGCCGGTGCGGTTGAGGTCCACCAAGGAATAATCCAGGGCCCGGCTGCCGATGGCGTGGAGAAGTTTGCCGGCATCCTCTTCCAGATGGATCCGGTGGATGCGGACGCGCCGCGGGCCGGCCTCCGTCGAAATGTCGAGATGGCCGTGTTCCGCCAGCGGGAGTTCGTACTGGGAGATCTGATAGTTCTTCGGCAGGTCGGGATAGAAATATTGTTTTCGCGCGAACACGGAACGGCTGTTCACGCGGCAGTCGAGCGCCAGGGCGGTGCGCACCAGCCCCTCCACGGCCGAACGGTTGAGCACGGGCAACACGCCGGGATAGCCGCAGCACACGGGGCAGATCTGGCTGTTGGGCTCGGCGCCGAAATCCGTCGGACAACCGCAGAAGACCTTGGACTTCGTCTTCAGCTGGACGTGCACTTCCAGCCCGATGACCGGCTCAAAAGACGCCACGGGAACCTCCCCGGTTCATTGCCATTGATAGTCCACCACTTCGAACACCGGCCCCGCCCGATGGGAAACGTTTTCCAGAGGGAACCCCGTCACGGTGACGGGCAACCCCTCGTCCCCGCCGAAGAGGAACGGCCGGATCCGTTTGGCCGTCTTGCCCTCCAACACATAGAGGTCGCCGGATTTCGATTGGAACTCCAGATAGCCGCCGAACTTGACGCGGCGGAAGACCCGGCCGGAGAGGGTGGTCATGCTCACGGGGCGGACGGACACCGCCTCGCCCGGCGCCCGTTTCGGCGCCGGCGCGGCGCAGGCGGAAAAGAGAAGGAGGACGGTGGAGGGAAAAACGCGCCGGTATTTCATTTCTTTACCTCGCTCGATTTCTTCAAACGCGCCAGGATCTTCTTGTCCGACGGATACACCGCCACCTCCGCCGATTCGGGCCACGAGAACCAACGACAGTCCAATACCTCTTCCGGATCCGGCTCCCCCAGCGTTTCGAGAGGTTCCATGAGGAACCAATGGACGGTCTTACGGACGTGTTTCCCGTTCCGATAAAATTCATAATGCACTTTTCCGAAAGGACGCCTCAGACGGCAGCGCCGGCCGGTCTCCTCGCGGACTTCCCGCAGGGCGGCGTCTTCGGCGGTCTCGCCTTTTTCCAGATGCCCCTTGGGAAACGTCCAGACGACGCGGCCTTCCAGGTTGCGCACCTTCACCATCAGGAGTTTCCCGTCGCCGAGCACGAGGCCGCCGGCCGACACCTCCACAGCTTCCCCCGGGACTTTTTTCCGCCGGCCCGCGGGCGTCTTTTTCATTTCTGTTCCAGGCCCCGGCGGAGTAACTGGTCGGGGAACCCCGCACCGCTGGAAAGCACCAGCTGGATGCCGTCCTGCACCGACAAGGTCGTGGCCAGAACTTTGGATTCCGGCACCACCAGCGTGTTGCCGAGATAAAAATGGTTGGTGGGGACGTACACCACCGCGTGTTTCTGAGAGGCGCCGTCGACGGTCAACACGGTCTGTCCGGTGACGAACCCCAGCGAAAAACTGCCCGGATGCGGATATTCCACCAGCACCACGTTTCGGAAAGATTTCTGGTTCTCCGGCGAGAACGTCTCGGTGAGCGCTTTCACGGTCTTGTAGATGACCCGCACGCCGGGCACGCGGAGGAGGGCCTCCTCGAAAAGGTCGAACATCTGTTTGAACAGAAGGTTCGACATGAGCATGCCCACCAGGAGGATGAGTCCCACGGTCATGACGATCCCGAGACCGGGGATGTGGAACCCCATCAGTCCCCGCACCATGCCGCCCAGAAGGCCGTCGAGCGTGCCGATGAGCCAGAACACGGTAACGACCGTGAACGCCACGGGGATGAGGACGAAGAGGCCGGTCAGGAAATACCGTTTCAGCGTCTTCAGTTTCGTCTCATCCACGGGACGGCTCCGGCGGGATCCTGTTCCAATCGGTGGCCTGTTCGTAAGCGGCCGCGGCGGAAAAAACTTGTTCTTCCCCGAACGGTTTCCCCAGGATCTGCAGGCCGAGGGGCAGCCCCTTGGACGAAAACCCGCAGGGCATGGAAAGGCCCGGCAGCCCCGCGAGGTTGCAGGAGATGGTGAAGATGTCGGAAAGGTACATCCGCAGAGGATCGTCGGTGCGTTCCCCGATGCGGAACGCCGGGGTGGGCGCGGTGGGAGTCAGGATCAGGTCCACCTTTTGAAAAGCATCGTCGAAGTCGCGCTTGATGAGGGTGCGCACCTTCTGGGCCTTGAGGTAATAGGCGTCGTAGTATCCGGAGGAGAGGGCGTAGGTACCGAGCATGATGCGACGTTTCACTTCCGGCCCGAATCCCCGGGCGCGAGAGAGTTCGTACTGTTCCAAAAGGGTGGTCGCCTCGGGGGCGCGGGTGCCGTAACGCACGCCGTCGAACCGGGCCAGGTTGGCGCTGGCCTCCGACGGGGCCAGGATGTAATACACCGACACCGCCGCGTCGGTGTGGGGCAGTGAAATCTTCTCGAACCGCATCCCCGCCTTTTCCAGCACCCGGATGGATTCCTCCACCGCCCGTTCGACTTCCGGGTCCAGCCCGCCGCGGAAATATTCCTCCGGCAGGCCGGCGGTCAGCCCTTTGACGCCGGCGGTCAGCGCCGGGAGATAATCCGGCACGGAGCGGTTCACGGAGGTGGAATCGTGCGGGTCGTGCCCGGCGATGACGCCCAGCAGGGCGGCGGCGTCCGCGATGTTCCAGGCGAACGGGCCGATCTGGTCGAGAGAAGAGGCAAAGGCGATGAGACCGAACCTCGACACCAAACCGTAGGTCGGTTTCATGCCGACCACGCCGCAACAGGTGGCGGGCTGGCGGATGGACCCGCCGGTGTCGGAACCGAGAGCCAACGGCGCCAGGCGGGCGGCCACGGCCGCGGCGCTGCCGCCGGAGGACCCGCCGGGGATGTAGTCCGTGTTCCAGGGGTTTCGGGTGGTGAAGAACGCCGAGTTTTCCGTGGAAGAACCCATGGCGAACTCGTCGAGGTTGGTCTTGCCGATGAAAACGGCGCCGGCCGCGCGCAACTTGGCGATGACGGTGGCGTCGTAGTTGGCGGTAAAATTTTCCAGGATCTTGGAGGAACAGGTGGTCCGGGTGCCGCGGACGCACATGTTGTCCTTCACGGCCACGGGCACGCCGGCCAGGGGACCGGCCTTCTCGCCGCGGCGCACTTGCTCGTCCACCGCCCGGGCCTGGGCCACGGCGGTATCTTTCAAGACGGAAAGGAACGCTTTGACGCGCGGGTCCCACGCGGCGATCCGCGCCAAGAAGGCGTTGGTCACTTCCTCGGCGGACACCTTGCGGGCGCCGACCTGTTCGGCGATCTGCCGGGCGGAAAGCTCGTGGAGGTTCATGGTTCGATGACTTTTTTCACTTTGAAATAGGAATTTTCCCGTTCGGGGGCGTTGGCCAGGATGGACTCCACGTCCTCCCAGCGGCGGACCTCGTCCGGACGCCACACGTTGGACAGAGGCGCCACATGCGAGGTGGGCGGCACGTCCCCGGTGGCGTGTTTCTCCAGGTTCTTCATGTAGTCCAGGATGCGCTCCAACTGACCGCGGAGCCGTTCCCTTTCCTCGTCGGAAAGGGAGAGCCGCGCCAGGCGCGCCACGTGCTTAACGTCTTTTTCCGTCAACGCCATCGTCTGTCTCCAGGCAGAAATTTTTCACCCAATCATACATGATTCGACGCGCCTTCTCCAACCGGTCGAGCGGCAAGCGCTCGTCGGAGGCGTGCATGAGGAGATATTCCTCCTCCGTCAGCACCAACGGCACCAGGCCGTAACACCGGACCCCCTTGGCGCGAAAGAACCGTGAATCCGTGGCGCCGGGCATCAGGAACGGCGCCACGACGGCCTTCTCATCGTGGCGGCGGACGGCCCGCACCAGACCGTCGTAGAGCGGAGACCGGTAGTCCCGGTAATCGCTGGTGACGCGCGTCTGCACCGTGACCTCGATCCGGACGCGGTCGTCGTCCACGGCGCGGCGGAGTTTCGCCAGAAGGTCTTGTTCGTCCTCCCCGGGCAGGAGCCGGCAGTCCAGCGTGGCCACCGCCCGGTCGGGAATGACGTTGACCGTGGGGGTGGCGGCGGCGCCGCTCCAGGACTGGAAGGAGGTAACCGACAGGGAGTTGTGCCGCACCGCCTCCAACAGCGGCGATTTTCGCGGATGCGGCACCGCGCGCTCCAGATCGCGCACCGGTTCGGGCGTGCGGCCTCCGAAACGGATGAAGGTCTGTTCCATCCGGGCCAGGGCTTTGCGCAGGACATCGATGGGGTTGTCGGTGTTCGGCACCGAGCCGTGCCCGGACCGCCCGTTGGCCGTCAGTTTCAGCCACAGCACCTTTTTCTCGTCCACGGCGCAGGCGTACACGGGGACGGGGTCGTAGGAAAAGACATCGATGAGTCCGAAACCGCCCTCGTCGATCACGAAACCGGGCTTCATCCTGTCCCAATGGTTCTCCACCATCCACTGGGAACCCCAGCGGCCGCCGGCCTCCTCGTCGGCCACGGCCAGGAGAAGGACGTCCCGGTTCAGACGGACGTCCTCCCGTTTCAACTGGAAGAGGGTCATGAGGTGCAGAGCGCCGGTGATTTTACTGTCGAGGGCGCCGCGGCCCCAGAGATAGCCGTCGCGTTCCTTGGCGGCGAAGGGATCGATGCTCCATTCGGCGGGATCGGCGGGCACCACGTCCATGTGGTGGATGAGCAACAAGGGCGGTTGCGTCGGTTTTTCCGCCTTCAACCGGGCCAGCAGGTTCGCCCGGCCGGGCGACGACACGAAAATCTCGCTGGGGATGTCCTCCCGTTCCAACAAGCCGCGCAGATACTCCGCGGCGCGGAGTTCCCGGCCCGGCGGGTTGGCGGTATCGATGCGGACGTATCCTTTCAACACGGCGACGGTCTCGTCGGTCAACGGGTCCGGGGCTTTCCGGTTTTGCGCCCACAGAGGCCACGCGGCGAAACCGACGAGGCCGAGGAACAGGGTCGCGGATTTTAAAGTTTCCCGCATGTTCATCCTTTCAGGATCTCGAACGAGGCGTAGCGCGCCACGATGGTTTTGCGCATGCCGCTGTCGAAATCCACCGTGACCTTGAGGTTTTCCCCCGCGCCGGACCGGCCCGCGATGCGGCCCTCCCCGAAAGAAGGATGTCTCACGCGCATGCCCACCTGCAGGGGCCGGAGCCCGCCGGGGGTCGGGAGGGCGGCGCGGTTGAGTTCGTCGGGATCGAACGCGCCGACCACCGCGCCGTATTCCTCGCTGCGGCCCGGCGCGGGCGCCGGCACGGAAGCCAGCTCCGCCTCCTGCACGAAACGGGACGGCACGTTCCAATGGGACTTCCCGTAGATTTTGCGCGAAGCGGCGGCGGTGAGGAAAAGATGGCGCCGGGCGCGCGTCATCCCCACATAACAGAGGCGGCGTTCCTCCTCCAGCTCTTCCTCGTCGAAAGCCGACTCGCCGATGGGGAACAACCCCTCCTCCATGCCGGTCATGAAAACGGCCGGAAATTCCAGCCCTTTGGCCAGGTGGACGGTCATAAACGTCGCCGAGCCGTCGGCGTCGTTCCAGCCGTCGATGTCCGAAACGAGGGACACCCGCTCCAAAAACAGCGCCGTGGACCGATCCTCGGAACTCTCCTCGAACTCCTTGGCGGCGTTCACCAGCTCCTGGAGGTTGTCGAGCCGGTAGGCGGCCTCGGGGTCGTCATCGGTCTGTTCCTGCCAATGGTCCCAACAGCCGGTCTCCTCGAGGACGGCCTGGACCATGGCGGCGGCGCCGGTGACAGCCATTTTGACCGCCAGCGGCCGGAGGATGTCCAAAAATTTCTGCAGGTTGCCGCGCGCGGCGCTGGTCAGGTCCGGCACCCGCGCCGACTGCACGATGGACTCGTAAAAGGAGACGCCGTGGGCCAACGCGTATTTTTCCAGAGCCTGCACGGTGGTCTTGCCGATGCCGCGGGGCGGGACGTTAAGGATGCGTTTCAGGCTGACGGAGTCCGCGGGGTTCAAGAGAACGCGCAGAAAAGCCAGCACGTCCCGCACCTCCGCCCGTTCGTAAAATCGGACCCCGCCCACAACGCTGTACGGGATGTTCTCCCGGCGAAAAGCGTCCTCGAGCACGCGCGACTGGGCGTTGGTGCGATAGAACACGGCCACGTCGCGCCGGACGACCTCGCCGGCCGCCAACAGGCGCGCGGTCTCCCGCGCCACGGCCCGCGCCTCCTCCAGTTCGTTGGCGAACTCCTGAAACCGAACCGGCAGGCCGCCGGCCTGGTCCGTCCAAAGCCGTTTCTCCTTGCGGAACTTATTGCGCCGGATGATCTTCCAGGCGGCGGCGAGGATGGTCTCGGTGGACCGGTAATTCTGCTCCAGCTTGACGACGGCGGCGCCGGGATAGTCCCGCTCGAATTCCAGGATGTTGCGCACATTGGCGCCGCGCCAGGAATAAATGGACTGGTCGTCGTCGCCCACCACGCAGATGTTCTTGGGCGGCGCGACGAGGTATTTGGTGAGGAGGTATTGGGCGTGGTTGGTGTCCTGGTATTCGTCCACCAACACGTGCCGCAGACGACGCTGGTACTTTTCCCGCAGCGGTTCGTTGTCGCGCAGGGCCAGAACGGTGCGGAGGATGAGGTCGCCGAAATCCAGGGCGTTGGCTTTGGCCATTTTCTGCTGATAGACCGCATACACGGTGGCCACCCTCTGGCGGAACGGGTCGTTCTGGGCGAGGGCGTGGATGGCGTAGGAGTCGGCGTCGAGGAGGTCGTCCTTGGCGCGGGAGATGAGCTCGACGATCTGGCCCGGTTTGTGCTTGGTCTCGTCCAGGTTCAGTTCGCGCAGGCATTCCTTCACCAGCATGCGCTGATCGGCGTCGTCGTAGATCACGTAGTGGGGTTCCAGGCCGACGGCCCGGCCTTCGGCGCGGAGGAACTGGGCGCAGAAGGAGTGGAACGTGGATATCCACACATCGCGGCCCAATCCGCCGGTGAGGTCGTCCACCCGGCGGCGCATCTCCGCCGCCGCCTTGTTGGTGAACGTGACGGCCAGGATGTTCCACGCCGGCACCCCCTCCGACAGGAGCTGGGCGATGCGGTAGGTGATGACCCGGGTCTTTCCGGATCCGGCGCCGGCTAGGATCAACAGCGGGCCTTCGCCGTGCAGCACCGCCTGCCGCTGGGGCGGGTTCAACTGGGACAGAAGTTTTTCATCAAGCGCCATTCAACGAATCCAGCACCTTTTTCTTTTTCTCCGCGAACACCTCCGGCGAGAACACCGGATAGAAGTTCGTGGGGGAGAGAGGTTCCTTCAGCGTCAACCAGGGAGACGACGGCGCCTCTTGTTCGGTCGGCGGAGACACGCGCAGGGGATGGGGCGTGCGATAGCACCGCAAAAACGCCAGGTACAGAGGTCTTCGCGACTCAAAACTTTTCCGCAGATGCGATTCCGACCACACCGTATGCGGCAGGACCCTCTTGAGCGCCTCAAGATCGGCCACTTTCACCAGGGAATCCACCCGGGCGTAGGATTCGATGTTCAATTCCCCCTGGGGAGCGCGGAGCCGTTCGGCGTCGTACGGCCATTCGTGGAACTTCTCCTTCAGCGCCTCCGGCGTCTGCCGGTCGTAGGTTTTGCAGATGAAGAATTCCTCCTCCGTCCAAGCGGGCGCCCCGGACTCCTCGGCGACGCCCTCGCCGGCCAACACGAACACCTGCCATCCTTCCCGGAGGGCGCGTTCGACCACCGCCCATTCTTTCAGGGCCTTGTCGTTCTGCGATTTCATAAAAAACCTCCTGATTCTCTTGTTCTCCGTTACGCGGGCGGTCGTCGATGGAAAAGGAGCACCGTCTCCACGTGTTCGGTATGCGGAAAAAGGTCCACCGGCTGGACCGACTCCAATCGATACGTCCCGGCGAGGGCGGGCAGGTCCCTCGCCAAGGCCTCGGGATTGCACGAGACGTAGATCCAGCGTTCCAACGGGCGCGTGACGAGGAGTTCCCGCACCGGAGCGGAAAGCCCCGTGCGAGGCGGATCGAAAACGGCGGCGGTCGAGGGGCTTCCCCAGAGGGACATCCACTCCGGCAGGCGGACGAACGCGGCGGCGTCGGCGGCGTGGAACTCCGCCCGGTCGGCGCCCTGTTCACGGGCGTTGAGGCGGGCGTCCTCCACAGCGGGAGCGTGGACCTCCACGCCGATGACCCGCCGGCCGGCGTCCGCGCAACACAGCCCGATGGCCCCGGACCCGCAATAAAAGTCGAACAACGTTTCCGCCCCTCCGCCCAGGGCCTCCGCCACGATTTTATAAAGTATTTCAGCGCCGCGGGTATTGGTCTGAAAAAACGCCGTCGGCGAGATGCGGAACCGCCGCCCCAGCAACTCCTCCGTGATGGATCCGGAACCGGACAACACCGCGGAGACCTTCCCATAGGCCACGTCGGAAAGAGCCTCGTTCACGCTCCACACCGCCGAGGTGACAGGAACCCCGGAACGTTTCAGGGCCGCCAAAAAAGAATCGCGCGGCAGTTCGCCCGGCGCCGTGACCAGATGGACCATCCGCTCGCCGGTGTTTTTCCCCTCGCGCACCGCCAGGTAGCGTAAAAAACCTTTGTGCGCCCGAAGGTGATAGGTCGGCACCTTTTCCTCGTCCGCCCAGCGGCGCACGGATTCCAGCAGGGCCGGGACTTCGGGCGACAGCAGGAGGCATTCCTCCAAGCTGACGATCCTGTTGAACCGGCCTTTTTCACGCAGGCCCAACAACGCCGGACCGCCAAGGACGCCCCCGAAGGCGAACTCCATCTTGTTCCGATAAAAATACGCTTGCGGGGAGGGCCGGATCGGCAGGAACCGTTCCGGACGGAACGGTTCGACCACGTGACGGACGATTTGTTCCTTGGCGGCGAGTTGCTCGCCGTAAGGCTTGTCCTGAAAAGCGCACCCGCCGCAGACGCCGAAATGGCGGCAGAGGCGGCCGGCGGCGTCAGACACCGGCCGGCTGGGACGTCAGCGGGGACAACACCTCGTTGAGGCGGTCCAAATCTTCCGGCGTCACCCAAACGACCTTCCATCCCTTTTCCGAATACAGTTTTTCTTTTTGATCGCGGGCGGCCCGGTCCGCCTCCTTGCCTAAAAATTCGATGAAACAATGGCGGTCGTCGAGGAGGAAATCCGGCCGAAGGGGAGGCTCCCGGAGGGAAAAAGACACCGCCTTGTCGTAGGCGAACGGGATCTTGCGTTTGAAAAGCCAGTTGGCGATGAGGAGTTCCCCCAGGGACCTCACGCGGTCGCCGGAAAGGGCGCGGAGGCGGCGGCCCGTGGACGACGTTCCGGCGGGCATGTTGATGTTCTCCCACGCGTTATAAAAGACCCACGCGACGAGAAACAGTCCCAAAATCCACAACAGCACCGGCCAGAGCATCTCAACGTTCCTTCTTTTTCGTTCGTTCCATCCTCATTATTCTACCATCTTCTTGAGATAAACCGTGGCCTCGTCGTTGCCGGGCTGAAGTTCCAGCACTTTCCGAAACTGTTCGACGGCCTCTTTGAGCCGCCCGTTCAAATAATAGACCTTCCCCAGGTTCAGGCGGACGTCCAACTGATTGGGATCGGCCTGGACCGCTTTCGCCCACTGTTCCATGGCGCGGCGTTGGTCGCCCCGCGTATAAAATATGTTCCCCAGATTGTTGTAGACGCCGGCCCGGGCGGGATCCAATTCGGCCGCCCGCTGATAGGCCTTTACCGCCTTGTCGGCCATCTCCGGACGCAGCACGGGCCGGCCGTCGGCCCCTCGGGTACGCATCTCTTTGGCGTAGGCATAGCCGAGCTTCTCAAAAACCGCCGGTTCCGAGGGATAGCGTCGGCCCAACGCCTCCAGATCGGCAATGGTCTGTTCGGGATGGAGAAGACGTTCATCGAAAAAATCCGGGGCGCTCGCGCGTCGACGCTGAGCGGCGTAGGGATGCAAGAGGCGGGTCAGGAAACCGGCCCGCATCTCTTCAGGGAAAACGGACCCTTTCGGTCTCCCGGCCGCGTTCCGCAGCTGGTAAAAACCCCCCAGGTTCACGCCCCACCCGGCCCCCGGTCGCTCGACGGCCACCACGCCCGACACCCACAAAAGGACCGCGGTGGCCGCCAGTTTTCTCACCAAGGTCGAATTCCACGACGTCTCTTTCACCGGAACGCCGGCGGGCGGGACCGATTGGCCCAGCAGAAAAAAGAGCGTGCCGGCGCTGACGGAAAAACGCGGATCCACGGAAAAAAAAGACTGGACCAAGCCGGCGGTGACGGCGCAGAAGAGCGCGGTCTCCTTGGGCGGAACGGGTGTCCCGTCCTTGCCGCTGTCCCGTCGCGAGAAAAACGGCCGATAGAACAAGGCGAACAGACCGAGCCACAGACCCAGCCCGAGGACTCCCGTCTCGGACAGAACCTGCAGGAACTCGTTGTGGGCGTAGTTGACGATGAACTGGTTCGGGGGCCATTTGGCTTTCAGGTCGGGGCCGGCCACCGACGGGAAATGAATGTGGAACTCGCCCGGCCCCACCCCGGCCGCCGGATGCGCGAGCCACAATTTGAGCGTGTCCCTCCAAATGAGGAGATGGGCCTGGTCGCGCAACCAGACAGACTTCGTCCGGCTGACGAAAAGACCGCCGGCGGCGACCAGGAACAACAAAACGACGGCCGCATACTTTTTTCGTTTCCAACTCAAAAAGACCGCCGACCCCAGGCCGACGGCCAATCCGATCCAGGCCGCGCGGGTCCGCGTCAAATAGAGCGCCGCCAGCGCCAGGCCCAGGGACACGGACCAAAAGATCCTTTCCCGCCCTTTTGTCTCGCGGCACAACGCCCACAACAGCGGGATGGAAACCGCCAGATAGGCGCCGAAAAAAATAGGGTTGCCGAAACTGCCCATCACGCGTTCCATCGACGGTACCGCCAGACGGCCGACCCCGCCGCTGCGCTGCAACACGCCATACAGTGAGACGAGGGCCGTGCCCACGCCCCAGGCCCGCCAGAGAATCTCCCGGCCGCGCGGCTGTAAAGCGGCCTGAGCCGACGCCCAGAACGCGGCCAGACACAACAAGACCCGGCGCAGTTCCCCCTCGGCCAGCGCGGGATAATCGCTGCACGCGGCGCGGAGACCGACGTAAGCCGCCCACGCCGCCACGCCCCACAACGGCAGCGGCAGGGAGATTTCCAACCGCGCCCGCCACACGCCCCGGAGAGCCCACAGGAGCACAAAAGAAAACAAACCCAGCTCGAACACCAGGAGTTTGAGCCGGACCAGTTTTTCGTCGGGCACGAGGGCCAAGGCGACGAAAAGAGCCGCCGTCAGCCAAACCAGGAAGGGGGCTCCGGGGTTCGGCTGTTCGAGGACGTTTCGGGCCGGACGGGCCATGTCAAGAGAAGGGCGCGGTGTGGTGGGAAAGGAGCGTTTTAAGCTGTTCGGGAACGCGGATGGGTTTCCAGCGTTCATTCACAAAAAGATGCCGGGTGTGCCCCTTCACCAGGAGCCGGCGCGGCTCGGAAGAAAGCACCTCGTATTGGAAGGTGACGCTGGCCTTGCCCAATTCCGATACCCGGGTGAGGATGACCAAAAGGTCGTCGTATCGGGCCGGCGCCTGGAATTCCAGATGGGCCTCCACCGCCGGAAGGTAGGTCTTCAGATTCTCCTCCACGTCGCGATAGCGGGCCCCCGCCTCGCGCAGGAGTTCGGTGCGGCCCCGCTCGAAAAGCACCAGGTAGTTGGAATAGTAGACCACGCCCATTTTGTCCGTGTCGGCGTAAGACACGCGGTAGGTCAGCTCATGCATGAAGAAGGGTCCGAAAAAAAATCTATCCCTGTTCCAGCCGGAGCGTCGCGGTCGGCAGATCCGTCACCGACGACGGTCCGAAGAACTGGATGGGGCCGGGGAACAGGTACCGGTCGTGGATCGCCCAGTCTTCCCGGTTCTTCCGCAGGGCCTTGAAGGGCGCCCCTTCGAGCTTCACCAGGGCCTTTTGGATCACCGGTTTCTCTTTCCCTTTTCGGCGTTCGATGTTCATCATCATGGTCAGCGGGATCCCGCCGCAGTCCCAGCGGGAGGCGGGACCCGTGAGGCCTCGCACCGACGACAGATAGCCGGAGCACCCGTTCAAGGCGAGCAGGGAGGCGTTGAAACCGAGGGCGTAGCAGTAGTTGGCGTCGAAGTTGGAGGGCGCGCCGCAGCGGCCCTCGTAGCCGAAGAAATGTGTGATGGCCGCGAACTTCCCGGCATAGGCTCCCGCCTTTTTCATCTCGGCCAAACGCGTCTGCAACATCTCCGCCAGCAGCCGCTCCGTTTCGATCTGGGACACGGTGACGTTGCCGTGCGGGTCGCGGTCCAGCATCAACTGGGACTGGATGCCGGGGGGCAACGAGCGCAGGAGGCCGCCGAGGGCCTCGGGCAACAAGGTCAGCACCTTGTCCCTCTTGTCCGCGAATCCGCCGAGGGCGGCGAGGGCCGCCTCGTTTTCGGCCAGCACGTCGTTCAAGGCCGAGATGAGTTCCTTCATCTCGGGGATGAACTCGATCAACCCTTCGGGGACGAGCGCCACTCCGAAATTTTTCCCCCGGGCGGCGCGTCGCACGACGACGTCCGCCATGCCGTCCACCACCTGGGCCAGCGTCATCCGATGAGCCAGCACCTCTTCGCCCACCAGCACGATGTTCGGCTGGACCTTCAGGCCCACCTCGAGGGTGATGTGGGAGGCGCTCCGTCCCATCAGGCGGACGAAGTGCCAATACTTCCGGGCCGAATTCACGTCGCGGCAGATGTTCCCCGCCAGTTCCGCGTAGATCTTGGTGGCGGTGTCGAAACCGAAAGAGGTCTCCACATGCTCGTTCTTCAAATCGCCGTCGATGGTCTTGGGCACGCCGATGACGCTCAACGGGATGTCCTGCGCCTTGAAATACTCGGCCAGGAGGCCGGCGTTGGTGTTGGAGTCGTCCCCGCCCACCACCACCAGGGCGGACAGCCCGTTGCCGGTCAGATTTTTCTTGGTTTGATCGAACTGTTCGGGCGTCTCAATTTTGGTCCGTCCCGACTGGATGATGTCGAACCCGCCGGTATTGCGGTAGGACTCCATGAAGGCGGGGGTGATCTCCTTCCATTGG
>JAKLDV010000259.1 GCA_022703335.1 Elusimicrobiota bacterium | reverse complement strand
GCAAAGCTTCATGCCGACCATGCCCAAACGCACCATCACCCCGCGGCGCCTTTTGGAGATCGTGACCCAATACTTCGATATCCGCATGGAGGATTTGATGGGGAAAAGCCGTGAACAGCGTTTTGCCTTCCCGCGGCAGATAGCCATGTATTTGATGAGAGAAGAGGCAAAATGTTCGTTTCCGTCCATTGGCAAACAAATCGGAGGACGCGACCACACCACGGCCATGCACGCCTGCAACAAGATCGACGACATGATCAAAAAGGACGAACAATTGCGCCGCGACCTCAACCTGATGCGTGAGAAGATTTATAGCGGCAATCCATCCACATGAGGTGTGGAACACCATGTGCAAAGGAAGGTATAACCCTGTGATACCTTTTTGGACCTTCCGACAACCTCCACACAACCTTGGGATTTACCCCTCGGCCATCAACACCCGTGTGGAATGAATAATGGCTAAAACTAAATCAAAAACCCACTTATCCAACACCTTCCACATACTTATTGTTATTACTATTCATATAAATA
>JAKLDV010000258.1 GCA_022703335.1 Elusimicrobiota bacterium | reverse complement strand
GAGAGCCACGGGAACCAGTTCTCCCGGGAATTGCCACCCGTGCCATGGAAGAGGAAGACGGTGTCCAAAGCCAGAGGAGAACAGTGCACTGAATCCTGTCCCAGTGTACCATCGGTGCGCCGTGGCGTAGCGTAAGTTGGCTGTCGAGTCTCGCGCATTCGAGACGAGCAATGAAAAAAACTCCAAAGCACTCTAGCCATATCACGGAAGATTTTGATGTATCCTATGGCTGTCCGGGGCGTAGCTCAGTTGGCTAGAGTGCCTGCTTTGGGAGCAGGAGGTCGCGCGTTCGAGTCGCGCCGCCCCGACCACTGATCACTCTGCACTCCACGGCATGCAGTGTCGCTCGTACAAATGCCAAGAGGCAATTTGACATTTGAAAAAAATACAGTATGTTCAGAGTAGAACACTATGGAACGGGACGAGCGCATCATCGGCAGGCTCCAGAGGGGCGTTCCGCGCGATGCTGCGCAGATCGTTGCGTTCGACCTGCAATCGGAATTTGGCTGCATCGCTGTCTGCGGAAAACATGT
>JAKLDV010000257.1 GCA_022703335.1 Elusimicrobiota bacterium | reverse complement strand
GAACAAGTTTCTGAGCCCGTAACGCAAACCACGACCTGGCCGCGCTGACTCGAACAGGGGCGAGCGCGCAGTCCTAGCGGCTCGCCGACGTTGAAGGCGGCAGGAGGTATTGGTCCATAGCCCGGGCCAGATCGTGGCCGAAGGCGCGCGCATTCTCGGCCGTAACCGTTGTTTTGCCCACGTTCGCGTAAGGAATCTCGATGCTGGTGCCGATGAGCACGTTCGGCTGCGCGGCGGCCCATTGTCCGAAGCTGCGCGGCGGACCGGACAAGGTGTTCCACGCCTGCCCGTGCGGCAGGTTGTCCGAGGACCGATAACGAAGCGGCCCGCGCCGCACCGTCTGCAGCACCTCCGAAAACTCTCCCACCCGGGCCCAATTCTCCGGCTCCGGCCCGCCGACAAAGTAGATGTGCTCGTTGCGAGCGCCGCGAATATGGGGGCAGTGCATATCCAGCGCGAGAGCGATCTTCCGCGAGCCGAGACGCCCCGCGACCAGCTCGCGCACCGCCCGCACCGAGGCATACAGGCTGTTG
>JAKLDV010000256.1 GCA_022703335.1 Elusimicrobiota bacterium | reverse complement strand
CCGGTTGCGCCGGCGGTGTAGGTCGTGGCCGCACCAAGGCACGTGTAGGTGAAGTATTTGGTGCCGCTAGGCAAGATTCCACCACAAGTGGTGCCGCCGGAAACGTAAGTCCGGTTGTCTTGAAAGAACTGCTCCTGCCGCGCCCGGAAGGCAGCGAGTTCGGATGTGGCCTCGCCGATCTTGCCACGCCTGACGTAGTCCTGATAAGACGGGAGCGCTATCGTCAGCATGAAGCCGATCAACGCCACCACGATCATCAGTTCGATCAAGGTGAAGCCGGCGACAGTCTTGAGTTGAGTTCTTGGGTTCATGGATCCTCCTGCGATCAAAATATACGCGACGGATGTTCAAGGTGTGCAGAATAAGCGACGCAAGGCATGTAATTGACGATTAGCGGTCTGCGAGAAGGCATTGTGGTGATATTTCGCAACGGGTATTGCCGACAGCTGCCAATATGGTTAAAATGCTCGGCTTTAGTTATTCTTTCCGGACAATATTACATGGCCAATAGCGCACAAGCCCGCAAGCGTGCCC
>JAKLDV010000255.1 GCA_022703335.1 Elusimicrobiota bacterium | reverse complement strand
TGCTGCTGGTTTCCGGTGGCCATTGCCAGCTTCTGGTGGTCGAGGGCGTCGGCCGGTACCGCCGCCTCGGCTCCACCATCGACGACGCGGTGGGCGAGGCCTTCGACAAGGCGGCGAAGCTGCTTGGCCTCGGCTATCCCGGCGGCCCCTCCATCGAGCGCGCGGCGCGCGGCGCGCGGAACCCGGTCAAGGACCTGCCGCGGCCGATGAAGGGCCGGGCGGAGCTCAATTTCTCCTTCTCCGGCTTGAAGACGGCCTTGCGCCACAAGGTCGAGGAGATGGCGCCGCTCGACGAGGCGAAGCGCGCCGATCTTGCCGCCGGCTTCCAGCATGCGGTGGTGGAAAGCCTGATCGACCGCACCAGGCGCGCGATCCAGGCGGCGCGCCTGTCGCATCCCGGCCTGACGGCGCTGGTGGTGGCCGGCGGCGTCGCCGCCAACCAGGCCCTGCGCGTGGAGCTGGAGGCGTGCGCGGCCAATGCCGGCTTGCGCTTCCTGGCGCCGCCCCCAAAACTCTGCACCGACAACGCCGCGATGATCGCCT
>JAKLDV010000254.1 GCA_022703335.1 Elusimicrobiota bacterium | reverse complement strand
GCGCACCTGACTCCCGGCTATTTAATGCAGGCTGCCGAGATGCTGGACACGACTTTTTCCGACATAAAACCCGCAGCGATTGAAAAACGGAAATTTGTTGTCAAAGATGCCCTCTGTGACAATTCGGAGGTACCTAATTTGGTACCTGTCGATAAGCCCAAATTTTAGGTTTGATTTTTGCATCGTGAAACTGATATGATTCTCGTGCGGGGTGGAGCAGCCTGGTAGCTCGCGAGGCTCATAACCTCGAGGTCGTAGGTTCAAATCCTACCCCCGCAATAGACTTAAGCGATGAATTGCCCGGGATGCCGAACATGGCGTCACGGGCAGGTCTATTTATAGGGGCATACGGAAGTTTGTAGAGATGGTAGGTGGCCTCAATACTCTCGGGGCCATGCTTGACTGTCACCTTATGAATGAATGTCTTCAGAAATTCTTTCTTCTCTGTATTAGTTGCACACCTTTTCCAAAGATCGTCGAAGTCGTCCATGAAGCCCATAGCCTCGTCGGTCATTTCATCCAGATCGATAACTGATGATCCAT
>JAKLDV010000253.1:264-545 GCA_022703335.1 Elusimicrobiota bacterium | reverse complement strand
CAGCGCTTGCGGGCCTTTCAGCAACAAGGCGCTCGCCATGTGCACGACATCGGCGCCGGCGAGCAGCATTTTCAGCGCATCGTTGGCCGTATGCACGCCGCCGGTGGCGGCCAGCGAGAGTTTGGTGCGGCCGCGCAGGATGGCGATCCAGCGCATGGTCAGCAGCACATCGGCAGAGCTTGAAAGCTGGACGCGGTCGACGACGCTCAGGGTTTCCAGATCGATGTCGGGCTGGAAGAAGCGATTGAACAGCGAAACCCCGGCGGCACCTGCCGCTTCGG
>JAKLDV010000253.1:0-254 GCA_022703335.1 Elusimicrobiota bacterium | reverse complement strand
ACTTCATGCTGACCGGGATGCTCACCACCTGCTTGAGCTCGCGCAGCAGCGCCAGATAGTGGTCTTCCAGCGCCTCGCCGGAAACTTTCGGGTCGCCCGGCATGAACCACGCATTGAGTTCCAGCGCGTCGGCGCCGGCCTCCTGCATTTCCTTGCCCAGCTCGACCCAGCCGGTGAGCGACGAGCCGTTGAGGCTGGCGACGACCGGGATGCCCAGCCGCGACTTCAAGGACTGGATCTGCTCCAGGTAGCCG
>JAKLDV010000252.1 GCA_022703335.1 Elusimicrobiota bacterium | reverse complement strand
CGAGGACATGGCCACACGCCACGGCCTGCCGCGCGATGAAGTCGCCGCGCTGCTCGCGCGCGCGCAACGCCAGCAGAGCATCCTCGACGCGATCTCGCGTCCCGCCGAGGCCAAGCCCTGGCGCGACTACCGGCCGATCTTCCTGACCCAGGCGCGCATCGACGGCGGTGTGCAGTTCTGGAACACGAACGCGCAGATCCTCGCCGATGCGGAGCGCGAGTTCGGCGTCGACGCCAACGTCGGCAAGCCCCAGGTCGCCTACCGCGAGACTGTCGGTCAGGCGGTCCAGAACGTGGAGGGCCGCTTCGTGCGGCAGACCGGCGGGCGCGGTCAGTACGGCGTGGTCAAGATCGACCTGGAGCCCAACGACCCCGGCGAGGGCTACGTCTTCGAGAGCCGGATCGTCGGCGGCGCGATCCCGCGCGACTACATCCCGGCCGTCGACGATGGGATCCAGGAGGCGATGAGCAGCGGGGTCCTGGCCGGCTACCCCATGGTGGATATCAAGGTCGCCCTGGTCGACGGCAGCTACCATGAGGTGGACTCCTCGGACA
>JAKLDV010000251.1 GCA_022703335.1 Elusimicrobiota bacterium | reverse complement strand
GTCGGCGCGTCCGCGGCGTGGCTCCTGATAATTTTTTGTGCAGCCGGGATCTGGTACTGGTCTTCCCAGTTCATGCGCGAGATGCATTATTTCCGCGGATTCAAGGCCATGCGCAGGAACGATTTCAGCGCCGCTACGGCCGATCTAAAAAAAGCTTATGACAGCCATGGTCGCGAGGTGAACAATAATTACGAGCTGGCCAACGCTTATGTGCGGTCCGGAGACATCTCTTCCGCCAAATGGGCGTATAATGAGGCCCTTAAATCCAACGCCGGATACGACGAGATCTATTTCAACCTGGCGATAGTCGAGAAACGGTTGGGGGATACCGCCGCCGCTTTGTCGCATTTGAAGGTATCCTCGTTCATTAATCCGCTCAGCGCGCCGACCTATAACGCCATGGCGGAGATATATCTGGGAGAATCGAAACGTTACGCGCAAGAAGCCGTCTCGGTGCTGAAGCCCGCATCGGCCATATTGCGTTCCGACGCCGGAATATTGAACGCATTGGGGTATTTTTGCACCCTGATCAAGGACGATCGCTCCGCCAAAGA
>JAKLDV010000250.1 GCA_022703335.1 Elusimicrobiota bacterium | reverse complement strand
TGTTTCCTGGCGAACGCGCGAAGGTGCGGCATACGGGCCATCGAACCGTCGCTGTTCATTATCTCGCATATCACGCCGGCTGGCCGCAGCCCGGCCAGCTTGAGCAGGTCGGCGCAGGCCTCAGTGTGTCCGGCCCTGGCCAGGACGCCGCCTTTTTTAGCCTTGAGCGGGAAGATATGCCCGGGGCGGGTAAGGTCATCCGGAGAGGTGGCGGTCCCCGCCAGTAGTTTCAGGGTCCTGGCCCGGTCGTGGGCGGAGATGCCGGTGGTGACGCCCCTGGCGGCGTCCACGGATATCATCCAGCTGGTCTTGAAAGGGTCCGTGTTGTCGCGCTCCATCGGGAAGAGGCGCAGGCGGGAGATAAGGGCCTCGTCCATTGGCGCGCAGATAAGACCTCTGGCGTGCCGGGCCATGAAATTTATCTTGTCCGGGGTGGCGAACTGGGCGGCCAGCACAAGGTCGCCTTCGTTCTCACGGTTCTCGTCGTCCACGATGACGACCATCCTGCCTTTCCTGAGATCCGCGACCACTGCTTCGACCGGAGAGAATATATT
>JAKLDV010000025.1 GCA_022703335.1 Elusimicrobiota bacterium | reverse complement strand
CATCTGGACGAACACCGGGATCCATGTGAAAATGTTGGGGGTGGCGAAGAACTGCGTGATGGCCGCCGGAGAGAGGGCCGCGCCGAGGACGTGCGGGAGGACCAGCGGGGAAACGCCGAGGGCGGACAGCAGCGGCGGCAGGAGGGCCCCGACGACACCGCCGACCAGCACCAGGACGATCCCCGTGACCAGCGTGGCGGCCACGAATTTCTTCCACAGGGGCATGCGGGTCCATTTTTCCGCGTCGCGCTTTTTCTCGAGGATCCGGCCCACGTCGGTGCCGAGGGCGATGTGCTCCGCGGTCTTGGAGATGCGCAGCACCGGCGGCGCCGCCACCATCTCGTTGGAGATGGCGGTGAGCGGCGCTTTGAACTGCGTGCGGATCTTCAAGTCCAGCCGGACATAAATGTTCTCCGTGGCCGATTCGCTCTGCAGGACGTAGATGTAGCCGTTGAAGCGGAGCCCCGTCGGTTTGTTGTCCTGCGGGGCGAGCACGAGGATCTGGTCCCCGTGCCGCACGAACCCGTCCAACTGGCCTTTGAACCAGGGGGCGAGGCCCATGGCGGAGACGGTGCGACCGTCTTCCAGAGACATGTCTTTGCTCGACGCTTTGCGGACGCTTCCATAGTGGAGGGTGAAGCCTTTCTCCGCCAGGTCCGCCGGCAGGGAGGTGTAGGCCAGCGAGTCTCCCAGGGCCGTGGCCTCGGGGACGAACCACATCTTGATGGAGCGGAAGAACCCGCGCACGATGAGGAACGGTTGCCACAGGATGCCTTGGATCAGCCAGGAATATCGCCCGCCGCGCCGGGTGAACATTCCCAGGAGCGGGATCTGCTGGATCGGTGCCAGGAAACTGTCCTGCTTGGCCTGGGCCAGGGCCGATTCGAAAAAGAGGAGCAGACGCATGCGGCCGAGGGTCTCCTTCTTCACCAGGCCGAAGGTGGCGGTGTGGATGAGGTGGACCCAGCGGCTCTGTTGGAACATGGCGTAGGCGATGCCGAGCGCCCGGTGGTTCACGTAGACCCGGCCGTTTTCCCCCAGCTTGACGAGCGGTTTTTCCTTCAGCGTGGAGGGGTCCTCCGTGATGTTGAATTCGGGGAAGCGGGCGATCTCGGGAGGCAGGTCGATGGGCGCGATGTCCTGTTTTTCGTCCATCTGGCGGATCAGTTTCCGTTGAGTGAGGAGGTAGAAGAACACGTACTGGAGTATGCCGACGAACGCCATGAAGAAATAGTTCACGATGAAGGTGATCACGGCGGTGATGCCGCGGATCATGAAGAAGGTGCCGTAGCGCGTGATGCGGCTCAGCCAGGGGAGCCCCGTGATCTGGAGATGGACCGCCGGGTTCCAGATGAAGATGGTGGCCGCCAGGATCAGCAGACCCAGGAACACGGTGGCGTAGATCAGGTTGGTCCAGGTGAACAGCCCCGGCAGACGGGTGTTGTCCTGCGCGGGATAGGCGCGGGCTTCCTTGCCTTTCGGTTTTTCCACGCGCGGGGCGTCCGCCGCGGCTTCGGGAAGGTCCACGGAGTCGATCAGGTGTCCCTGGGCGTCGGTGGTGAGATATTCCCGCGTGAGGGAGACGGCCAGATTGAGTTTGTCGGGGACGAGATAGGTCTTGTCGAACACGGAGCCTTCCGCGCCCAGGAACCGGACGGCGCCGTTGCCGATGTAGAACCGCCCCGCCGCGTCCTGCGGGGACTGTTGGAGACTGTTCACGCTGCCGGGTTGGGAGGCCAACAGCACGCGGCGTCCGTTGGCCGCCGCGAGACGGGCCACCTGGGCGGCCAGGTCCCGGTGCGCTTCCGTGCTGTACCCGATGAGGATGGGCCGGGATTCGTCGGGCGTTTCCATCTTCCAATAGGTGAGCATGCCCTGCGCGGCGCGGAGCACGTCTTCCTGGGAGGCCACGTTCAGCCAGCCGTCGGCGTCCATCTCCACCCATTGCGGCAGGTATCCCTGGAAGCGGCGCAGCTCGAGGCCTTGGGAAAGTTCCCGCAGGGAAGGAAGGATCCGGCCCTCGCTGTCCACGATCGGTTTCTTCCGGACGGTTTCAAAAGAGGAGCCTTGGGAGAGCTGTTGTATGCGGGCGAAGTAAGTCTGGACCACGGCGGCCAACTGCTGGTCGGTGAGTTTGAGGAGTTCGGTGTTAAGGATCAGATCGTAACGGTCCACGTGGGCGGCCTGCGACATGGGTCCGGCCCGGAGGATGGAGCCCCACCGGAAAAGGTCGGAGGAGTCGCCCGGCAGCGGCGGCGCGCGCTGGGCCAGCCGGACCCGCACCTCGATGCGGTTGTGGGTCTCCCCCCACGGCAGGATGAAGACGTCGTCGTGCGAGGTCTGTTCCGCCGACAGGGCCTGCCGCAACACGCCGAGGAGCTGTGTCCGGCCGCGGTCCTCGCTGAGGAAACTCGTTCGCTCAACGGCCGCCAGGGCCTCGTCGGCGCCCACCGTTTTGCCCCAGAGGATGCCGCCGACCGGCGGGGCGCCCCGCGACGGGGTGTGGGTCAGCGCCGCCCGCGCGAAGAGGTTGCGTATCTGGATGCGGGCCGCCAGGTCGCGGGCCAGCCCGGCGTCTTCCTGGGAGATTTGCCGGCCCCACTCGGTCCCCACGTCGGTGGCCACGCTGCTGCTGCCGGTGTGCCGCAGGACGAAGCGGACCAGGCGCGTGCCCAGATCGACGCCCCGGGACGTCCCGAGGGACCGGAAGAACGAGGCGGCCATCAGATGCAGGTCGTCGCGCACGTGCCAGTCGCCGTGATGCCGGAGTTGTTTCATCAGCCCGCCGAAGGCGGTGATGCCGTGCAGGAATTCGTAGCGGAGCGGGTTCACCTCGTCGGAATTCGTCGTGTTGCGCAGCCATTCGCCGCCCACGCGGGTGGCGGAGACGTTCACCCGGGTTCCGAAGAAACCGACCGCGTCGGGGATGGTCCGCGGGTCGACCTGCTGCGGGGCCCGCCGGGCCGCCGGCACGTTGGTTTTCTGGAAACCCTGCTGGGTCGCTTCATCGATGAGCATCAGCCGCAGGTTGAGCGGTCCCTTCCAGTTCTCGGGCTTCTCGCCCATGTGGGTGGCCTTGGCCCAGTCGATGACCTCGAAAAGGGAGAGCGGGCTGATGACCAGGGTCTGCGTGTCGTGGAATTGTTTCCGCATCTGCGACACGAACCCGGCGAGCAGGGTCATGGCCTTGATCATGTCGTCGGCCCACCCCTCTTCGATGGCCATGCGCCACAGCCACTGTTCGCGGGTCTTGTCCTGCATCAATAGTTTGAAGGCCGGGTCGCCGGTCTCGCCGCCGTCCAGATAGGCCTTGATCTGCGCGCCGCTCAGGGTGCCGATCTCGAGGGTCTCGCCGCGGCCGGGTTTTTTCTTCAGCCCGAGCATCGCCGCCACGCGCCGTTCCAGGAGCCGCTTGATCTTGTCGTCGAGCGAGTTGTAGGAACCCTGTCGCAGCAACGTGCCTTCCACGTTCTCCGGCAGACGCACCGGGGAGTTGATCTGCGTGTTGGGTTTGGAGATGCCGAAGACGTTGACGCCGGCCTGGTGCCGTTCCATCCACGCTTCGAGGATTTCCGACGGATTCACGCCCAGACGCCGGTAGAGGGGAAGCAACTGGTCCCAACCGACCAGGGTCCGGACCGTGCCCGCCAGATCGTTCTGGTCCCAGCCGCGTCCCGTTTTGAGCACCTCGATGGTGCGGTTGTAGAGGTCTTCGATGTCCGTCGGGGACATCGCCGCGTTGGGGGTGGCGGCGGAGACGGCGGCGGCGGGAAGACCGGCCTGGACCACCGGGCGGGCCGATGTGGAGAACCTCCGGCCGATGGCCTTCAGCGCGTTCCATATCGCTGAAACGAGTTTCAGGACCGCTCCGCCGTAATAATGGCCGATGCCGAAGTTGAACCAGGCGGCGGAGAAGAGGAGAATTTTGAGGATCGGATAGCCCGCTGGGAGCAGGGGCAACAGATAGATGAGCGCCGCCACGTTGGCCACGAACCAGAAACGCCACAACCAGGGAGTGATCCGGTTCGAGACGGTGATCAGGCGTTGGCCCGCGGGTCCTTCGAGGGCATCCCCCTGGATGTAGGATGGGAGCGTCTGGGCGTCCGCGCTCATGTGGGCGTAGGGGTTGTCCCAGGTGACGTTCTCGGCGTCGGGGCCGCCCATGCGCTCTTTCAATTTGTCCGTGATGAGCACGCGCCGGTCGGGCCGGTCGGGATCGATGATGTACCCGTCGGCCACGTGGCGTCCGCCCACCGCCAGGACCGGTTTGCCGTTACGGTAATGCAGGAGGAGGATGACGGGGGTGCCGGGGAGCAGAAGCCGGACGGCCTCCTCTTTCCCTTTCCGGCCGGCGTCGATGACCTGCTGCGGCGTGAGTTTGCCGGCGTAACGAGCGATGTCTTTCTGGACTTCGGCGCTGGAGAGCGGGCCGGCGTGGGGGTCGGGGTTGCCGAAAGAGTTGTACCGCATGAAGCGGATGGTGATGATCTGGCCGTCGGGCAGGCGGACCTTGATGCCGTCGCCATCGGGAACAACAGTGATGATCCCCGTTACGATGTGGAAACTGCCTCCGGCGGAAACATCGTAGACGCCGCGCAGTTGGTCCATGGAGATGGCGGTGCCGGCCACCGCGGGCGGCGCGCGGTACGGCAGGAGCGACTCCACCAGGTAGCGGAGGAGGATCCAGACGTAACGCGGGGTGTTGAGGATGGGGCCGAGGGCGCCTCGCACCAGGCCGATCAGTATCCCGCTGACGAAGCGGGGCATGAATTTAACCTTGATGTTGTAGCTGGCCACGATCATGTCCCGGGCGTAGAAGAACACCTGCACCACCGGCGGCAGAAGTTCCACGCCCCGGTAGACTTCCAGAGTGCCGTTGGGCCGTTTCAGGAAGAAGGCCCAGCTGTTCATCGGCTTGGGAAGCATGTCCTTCATGTTCACCTGGCGGTTGCGGGAGATGATGGGGGCCAGGCCGTAACGGTGTTTGGGGATCTCCGCGCGGTCCATGCGGCGGACCAGCGCCCGCCGCAGGAGGGTGGTGGTCGTGAAGCCGATGCCCGACGACACCAGGAGGATCATCATGAATTCGAAGTAAATCATGGGGATGGGGAAGAAGATGCGGGCGTAACGGGCGATCATGGAAACCGCATCCAGGATGGTCCAGGCGATATTGGGATAGTAAAGCGGGGTCAGCCAGAACGCCAGCGACACGCCCAGGATGAGGGTGAACGCCGTGAAGACGATGAAGACGGTTTTCCATCCCAACGGCGGCCGCTGGGCCCGGACCCACCGGGCGCCCGCCTGGGATATCTTTTTGGACATCGCCCGCGAACGGCCGTCGCCCGCTTTTCCGACCTTTTCCGCCTTGACGGTGGCGCCGTTGACGGTTTGCACGATGGAAAGACGTCCGCCTTGCGCGAACTCCACGCGGATGCCGGACTGACCGTGGTCGGTGAAGGATTTGACGCTTTCCACCCGCAGGCCCGTGGCGCGCGCAAAGAATTTCTCGATGGCCGTGAAATCGCCGGCCTTGATGGCCATGTCGATGCGGCGGCGATGTTCGGGCGGCAGGTCCATCGCTCGTTCGCGGGTGTTGGGTTCCCCCATTTCCTCATAGAGCTGTTGCAGCACGGTGGACAGCGGTTTGCCGGCGGTCCCCGCCAGTTCGGCCGCCAGGAGCGCCTGGGCCAGCACGTCGTTCCAGGGCCGCCAGTCGTCCATGACGAAGTTCCCCTCCGCGCCGGCCGGCCGGGAGACCTCGTCCAATTCCACGCCGAAACGTTCGGCGAGGGTTTCCAGGAGTTTCGTGTCCATGGGGGATTTGGCGATTCGGCGTCCGGAAATCTTGCCGTTCAAGTGCCGCGCGAAAAGCAACGCCACATCGTCCGAACTCAACGTTTGGCCGTCCGCATCCACCAGCGTCATCCGTTGCGCGTGTTCTTCGAACACCACCCCCAACCGGGCGGCCCCCTTCCCTTTCTTCAAGAGGTTCGGGAGGGTCTCGTCCGAGCCGCCTTCCAGGAGGTATTGGCCATGCACCCCGATGCGGTCGAAGAGCTGTCGGAGGGCTTTCTGCGACGCCGGCGACATTTTCCGAAGGTCCACCACCATCTGCACCCGGCCGGAGCGGATGACGGACAGGTCGAGCACCGGGTCGGTTTCAAGACCCGCCAGGTAGCGGGAATCCCAATCTTCCGGCGCGTCCTGTATCCGGTCCTGGCTGACGGCGTTGTCCCATTCCATGGCGTAGGCCGAGTTCAGCCCGGCGGCGCGGCTGCGCAGAGTGGCCATCTTTTCGCCGGCGAAGATGTCGCCCTGCGGGCCGAGGAGGGTGTCCCCGTAAAGTCCCAAAGCGTAGGTGCCCGCGGTCTTCAGACCGCCGGAAAAAGCCGGGAGAGAGACATTCTTTGTGACGTGGACGGTGATGCCGTTGGCCGCCAACACGCGGGCCATCCATTTGGAGGCCTCGGTGCCGTCGTCGTTCACCAGGGCCACTCGCGGCAGGTCCAGGGCCTTGATGTAATCCGCGGCGGCCTGGGCCAGCCGCTGCGGGACTTGTTCCGGCGTGACCGGCGCCAGGGACGGCGGGGTCTCCGGGGAGATGTCTTTCTTTTCCGGTTCTTCCAGGAGGTCTTCTTCGCCCGTCTCTTCCTCCTCGGCCTCTTCCTCGTCGGCGAGTTCCGGTTCGACGACGTCTCCGGTGTCGGTGGCCGTTTCGGCTCCCGCTTCGGCGGCGGTCCCCGTCGACGGGGCGTCTTCGGGGAGCACCACGATTTTGTCGGGCTCCGAGAAACGAACCTTGACGATCCCCTGCGCCCGCCGGCGGACTTCTTGGCGGAGGAATTCCTCTTGGTTCTTGTAGCGGCTTTGGACCTCTTCGCTGGCGGCGAAGAGGGATTTCCCCTGGGAGATGCCTTTGATCTCCTCCACGATGGATTTGGCGACGAGTCCCTGGATGGTGGGGTCCATGTCCAACAGGGCGCTCTGGAAATACACGGTGTAGAAACGGCCCTTCTTGCCGGCGCGTTCTTCTTCCGGTGTGCGGTCGCGCGGCAGCAGGACCGCCAGACGGTGGTGTTTTTCGGCGAGGAGTTCGGGCGCGTCCACCAGGCGCACGTCGATCGTCAGGGTTTCCTCGGAGAGGGACTGGGTGGTGAGCACGTTGTTCTTCATGCTGACGGGACGGATGGAGCCGTCGGCTTTCCCGAAAGTGGACGTCACGCCGGCGACGTATTTGGCGAACCGGTCCGCGGACTCGCCGGTCACCACGCGCGCCTCGAGGGCCTGGGCGATGCGCATCCCTTCTTCTCGCGTGACCGCGGACGGCCGGCGGCCTTTCTCGATGCCGGCCATCTCGTAGAGGACTTCCAGGCTTCCGTCGCCCACCCCGCCGAGCCAGCCGGGCGCTTCCGTCTCTTCCGGCAGAGCTTTGGATTGTTTGTGGAAGAAACCGCGCACGGTGTCGCGGAGAAGAAGTGTATGGGCGGCGGCCAGCCGGTCCTGCAGGTATCGGATGTACCCGTTGGGCCCTTCCAGGGGCGGACGTTCTTCAACGGATTCTTCCCGTTGGTCGGCCGGCATGGCGACGAAGCGCGTCGCCTGTTCCAAGATGGCGTGCGCCAGGCTCAACCGGCCCCGGGCCACTTCCGGCGCGGTGCGCGCCTCGGCCTCCGCCGAGGCCACCAGTTCCGCCGCCCGGTTCAAAAGGTTTTCCGCCGGCACCAGGTCCATCACCGCCGGTTCGTTGAATTTCGGCCCGGACAACAGGATGCCCTCGGTGACCATGCGCGTGAGCAGTTTCCCGCGCGTATTGGCGTCGGTGCTCTGGCCGGCATAGTCCCCCTTCTCCAGGAGCCAGTCCATGGGCACGATGGAGACGTTCAATCGGAGCGCCAGGATGTCGGCCACGTCGGCGAGCGAAACCCCGGCGAGGAACCCGAAATCTTCGGTCTTGGCCATGCCCTCCAGATCGGCGACCGTTAAAGGTTGGGACGAGAGGAGGGAGGCGTCCACCAACTGATCGAGCTGGGCCAGGAACACGTTCTCCAGTCCCCGCACCCGCTGCAGGAGCGCCGTCTTCCATCCTTTTTCCATCACCTGTTTCCAGACCTCGTTCGCCCGCTCGTCTTCCGGCGGTTTTTTCATGCCGATGACCAGGTCGAGCGTCCGGCCCTGCTGGCTCACGAAATAATCGCCCATGGCCGCGACCATCACCAGGTTGTCCTCGGCGCCGAAACGTTTTCCCCACATGGCCATCTGGGTGAACAGGGCCTTCAGCCCGTTCAGACGGTCATACTGGAGAACTTCCTGCCAGGCTTTGGGCATCCTTTTGTAAAGCCAATGTTTCGTCTTGCTCACGCGCTGTTGAAGGTGTTTGGCCATGAGTTCGCGCAGGACGTTGGAGGTGATGTGTTCGGTGAAGAAATCCCCCACGGACTTGCCGATGTTCCCGGAACTGGCCGGGAGGGCATACCCCTGCGGTTTGGGTACCGGCCAGCGGTAGACCTGGGCGTCGTCTTCGTCGGGGAAGAAGCCGAGGAGGGCTTCTTGGAGCGCGCTCTTGGAGATGCCGAAGCGGGACTGGGCCCGTTTGGCCGCTTCTTCGCGCCCCGCCGGCCCCTGCGCGATGAGCGCCAGGAGTTCCTGCACGGCCTGTTCGTCCGATTCGGAGAGGACAAATTGCGGCACCGGGGCGGGTTTCTGCGGGGCCTCCGTCTGGAAGGCGTCGTACTGGCCGGCCCACTCCAGCGAATCCGCCTTGGCCTCTTTTTCGGCGGCCGGGACCTGTCGCGCCGCCCACACGTTCCGGTCGCCTTGGCGCATGCGCTCCATGAGGAGTTTCAGCTCTTCCCGCTTGAGTTGTTCCAGAAGGCCGCGCAGGTCCGCGTCCTCCACGTCGGAAATCTGTGTCGGTTGTTCCAGGCGGTCCAGCCAATCGCCGGCCTCGGCCGAGGCGAGCTTCCCGTAGAAAGCGCCGATCTGCTGTTTTTGCGCATCGGACAACGGCAGGCGCTGCATCAGTTCCTGCGGGTTTTTCGGGAGGGAACGCAGGAGGTTGACGGCCGTGGCCGGATCGAGCCCGCCGCTCCACGCCGCGTCTTTGGGCAGGAGCGCGGCCGGCAGGCGGTACAGGACGTGGGCCAGGAACTGCATCTTCACCGGATCGCCGCCGGTGTAGTAGTAGTCGAATCCGGTCCGTCGCGGCCCGCGGCCGTACGTGTCCAGCTGGACTTCCCATTTCCCTTTCCGGAAACTCTGGATGTTCTGCGCCAACCGCTCCAACACCCGGTTGTAATCCATGACCGCCCCGATCTTGAAGGGGGCCGGAATGTCCCGACCCTGGCGGAGTTCGTCCTGGGTGGGGGTGGTGTAGAGTTTTTTGAAGGCCTTGAAGGTCAGTTGGGCGATCTTTTCCTCAAGTTCTTTTTTCTGCGCCAGGGACTCCTCTTGCAGGAGGGCGAGTTTGGCCTGCAGCGCCGCCCGTTTGGGATTGGTCGGTTCCAGTTTGTCGATCTGGGCCTGCAGTTTGTCGGCCTTGGCGCGCGTTTTGGATTTCAGGTCCGCGAGTCTCTTGCGCGCCGCGTTGGCGGTCCGGGCGCGTTCCTCTTTGAGACAGAGGTAGATGCCTTCCAGTGTCCGATAGAGGTCTTCCTGTGTGTTGCCGGACGAGGGAGCCAGGTCGCCCATCAACCGGCCCAGGAGCCCGCTCACCGCGTCGCGCAACTCCAGCACGTTGTCGGGCAGGTCCGCCTCGACCTCCTCCAGCATCTGGCGGACGGGGATGTTTTGCATGACGGAGGAAAACTGGAGGGTGACCCCGTCGTTGTGCGAGGCGGCCAGCAGAGAGCCGTCCTCCGCCCAGCCGGTGTTGGCCTGCGGCACCGCGCCGAGGATGTCGCTTGTCCGCACGGGGATGGGGGTGTAGGCCGGCGTGGCCGCGTAGAGGCCCGAGTCCAACTCCGCATAGAATCCGGAGAGGTCTTCCAACGAGGTGATCTGGTGGAACGCGCCGTGCTGGGTGGCGGTGAGGTCCAGCAAAACGTCGTCGGCGTTCAGGCCGTAGTCGATGGGATATTTGGTGAAACCGCCCATGCGGAACCCGCCGAACTCATGGTAACCGTCGCCCGGTTCCCAGGAGAACGTGGCCAGGTTGAGGAGCGTTTCGCGGATCTTCTTGTCGGTGTCGCGGGCGCCGTAGGTGGCGCCGTAAAGGCCGTACTTGATTTGGAAATAGGTGATGTTGAGCCGCAACAGGGCGCGCTGGTAGAGGAGTTTGCCCAGACTTTCCGCCGCCGGTTCCTGCAACCGGCCGGCCTGGCGGGCGTTGTCCCGGATGCGGTTGATCTGCGCCGGCAGATAGTCCCATCCCGCGTTTTCCTGCTCCTGCATCAGAACGTCGGTGTCGCGGACAACGTCGACCCAGTTGGCGCCGTCGGCCAGGGGTTCGCCGAGAGCGGTCCGTATCGCTTTCTCCGTGCCGCTCAGGTCCGCCGGCGCCGAAGTGACGATGCGGCGGATGGATTCCGGCGTGAGGCCGTAGGCCAGGATGCGCAGGAAGGAGGGCCGTCGGGCCAGTTCGTTGAAAAGTTCCTGCGGTATCTCCCCGACGTCCGTCCCGGCGTTGATGTTTTCCACCATCAACCGCGCCACCACGGCGGCCACCCGGTCCGCCGGGCTCAACTGTTGTTTCCTCTCCCGCAGCGCTTCCCAACGGCTGCGGATGGAAAATTGGGTGATGCTCTGCGGTTGTTTTTCCCGCAGCAGTTCCTCGACGGTTTCCACCAGTTCGGGGAAGGGAATCGCCAGGATGTCCTTTTGGATTTCTTTCACCGGCACGCCCAGGGTTTCCAGATAAGCCAGTTTCTGCAGTTTGAGTCCGACCCCGCGCACTTTTTCCGGGCCCTGCGCGGCGAATCCCAGGCTTTCCCCTTCCGGCTCCGGAGTCCCTTCTCCTTCGTCCCCCTCCTCGTCCGTTTCGATATCGTCTTCCTCCGTGTCTTTGGTCGCGGCGGGTTGTTGGGCGGGGGCGGCGGTTTCTTCCATGCTGGCCAACAACGTGTTGGCGATGAGGTCCGCCAGTTCTTCCTTGGAAAGGGCTTGGAGGAAGTGCCCGCGGATGTAGAGCCGGCGGTCTTCGGTGACGTACGCGCCCGCCCAGGCGATGCGGCCGCCCACCACCGCGGACCAGGGTTTCGGCTCTTTGGCCTCCCGTTTGAATTTGGCGGTCTTGAGCATGGCCAGGATGTCTTTGGGAACGTTTTTGCCGGCGAGCCGGTCGATGATGAGCAGTTTGACCTGTCCCCACTCTTTTTCCATCGCTTTGCTGAGTTTCACGAGGCCGACCTCTTCCTGGTCGGCGATGAGCGCATCGGAATAACTCGTGTTGGCGGGTTTCGACTCCTTGTGAAATTCGGGGAGCTCCGGAGCGGCTTTGGCCGGAGCGGCTTTTTTCTGGTAGTCCATCACGGCTCGGCTGAATTCGGTCAGTTTGGAGACGGCATCCGGGCTGGGCGTCGTGCCCTGTTGGTAGGCGTAGAACAGGACCACATCCAACATCTCCATGAGTTCCAGGCTGATTTCCGGATACGCCTTGGCCAGGTCTTCCAACCGATCGATGAGGGACCGCTCGACGGTCGTGCCGTCGCGGAGCGTCAGAGGCACCGGTTTCTCCAACTCGGCCGTCAGGGCGCGGAGATCCGCCGTGGAGAGACGGTAATTGTTCTTCAAAACGTAGGTTTCCCGCAGGGTCCGGTAATGGTCCGTCAGCGGCGCCAGTTCGTCCTGCAGTTCCGCGAATCGTTCGGCGGTTTCTTCCGGCAGGAGGACGAGCGGCTGTTTCTTCTCCGCCGCCAGCCCCAGCGCCGCTTTCACCGTGTTCACCACCGGGTCGGCTTTCACGAGGACGCCGAAGAGATGATCGAAGGCGCGTCCCAGCGCGCCGCGTCTTTCCCGGAGGGATCGGTTCTGCACGGCCGAAACGACCCCGTTGAGGGCCAGGAGCCGTCTCAGTTCGCCTTTGGCCGCCTCGAACGCCTGTCTCCGCTGGAGGTTTTCCGCCCCCTCGGCCTCGGCGTATTTCGCCTTGGCCTGGTCCTTTTCGTAACGCACCCGCCACATCGCGTCTTCCAACTCGGCGCCGGGCACGTAGAAGAGTTCCATCAGTTTCAGGAGGCGCGGCGCGGTCATGCCTTCGAGATCGATCAGGGCGCCGAGGGAGGTCACCGGTTTGCCGACGCGGCGCCGCGCGTTGATATAGGAATAGACCCGCAACGCCACGTCCACCGGGATTTCCTTAATGGTCACGAGTTCGTTGTAGCTGATGATCTGCTGGATGTCCTTCTTGCCTTGACGCAGTTGGGTCACTTCGACCAGGGCCGCCGTTTCTTCCGCGGTCAGGTCTTCCCGTTGGCTCAGTTCGTCGAAGGCGGGCCCGGCGGCGTAGCCCAACAGGTCCACCGCCGGTTCCGTGGGATATTTTTCCCCGAGTTCGGCCAGAAGGCCGTCGAAAATCCCGCGCAGCTCTTCGGGGGTGGCCGGGAGCGGGTTTTCGCCGAACGCCAGTTTCGACGCCGTCTTCAGGGACCGTTTCAGGCCCAGGGCGTAGAGCGTGTCGGCCAGCGCCAGCCAGAGAGTCGTTTCGGCCGGCCGGAGTTCCAGGGTCGCCATGAACGACCGCAGGGCGTCGAAATTTTTGCCTTCGCTGAGATAGGAACGGCCGTTCTCGTAGAAATAGGGGTTGATCTGCTCGCGGACGAGTTTGTCCTCGATGGCTTCGGACCCTTCTTCGACCCGCAGGATCCGTTTGAAACCGGCGATTTCTTTGACCCGGAAGAGCACCTCCTGGGAAAGTTGGGAGATGTCCACGAGGCTTTGCAGCTCTTCCACCGTTTTTTCGCCGGCGCTCAGCAGGTCCGCCAGGTTGCCGTAACCGATGCGCCGCAGGGAGACCTCCGCCTCGCGCCGCACCATGGCGTTGACCGCGGCCAGGGACATCACCTCTTTGAAAGTCGCCCAGAAATCCTCGATGAGCGCCTGGGTCTGGACGGCGGTTGAGACCTGTTCGGGCGCGCTGGTGACCAGCGGGCTCGATTCCGCGGCTTCTTTGGAGATGCGGACGATCTGTTTGTAGCCCAGGCTCTGGGCGAGTTTGGCCAGCTCTTCGTCCAGCAACTGCGGCGCCAGTTCGCGGATCTCCGGCGGCATGCGGGTGTGGACCGCTTCTTCGACGAACAGGGTGGTCCGGCTGTCCATGTCGGGATAAAGGGTCTGAAGTTCCTTGCGTTTGCCGCGCGGCACGCCCACCACGTAGCCGATGATGTCGCCGTTCTCCTTGTCCCGCAGGATGAGCGAGATGTTCCAGCGGCCGACGAAATTCGCCTTGATGGAGTTGACGAGGAACTCGCGGCCGACGTGGCTGCGCCGCACCGCGTCCACTTCCAATTTGGCTTTTTTCCAATCCATGGTTTTGTCGATGCGGACGATCTCCACTTTTTGCCGGAGGTCTTCCAGCGTCATGGCGGGGGCGCCCGCCTGGCCCTGCGGTGAGATGGAACGGGCCGCCACGCGTTCGGCGGAGGCCGCGGCGGCGTCGGGCCGGTGAGGCCATTCGATCGGCAGGCCCGATTGCAGGGTGTGACGTTCTTCCAGACGTTTCTCGTGCAGGATCTGTTCCACGTAGGCGTCCGTGCCTTTGGCCGGCCGACCCAGGGCGCGCAGGAGCGTCGTCGACGCGGAATCGTCGGTCTGTCCCCAGCGGACGGCCAACGTGCCGAATTCCAGCGTGGCGTTCTTGTTCCCCCACCGATAGGGCCGCGTGGCTCCCTGGCTCACCGTGGAGGGTTTCCAGGGTTTGTCGAAGAAGAGGACGGCGCTGGCGCGGCTCAGGTCGATGGCTTCGGAGGCGGCGTCCACCGTGGCCAGGAACAGGCGGGAGTCGCCGTTTTGGAACCGGCGGATTTGGTCGAACCGTTTCGTCATCGGCACCGAGCCGTCGACGTAGGACACCAACTTGGGGCTGAACAGCGCTTTGATCTTCTTGGTGATGGTGGTGTAGTTGGAGTAGATGATGACTTGTTCGCCCTTCTTCAGTTTGGCTTCGATGATGGCTTTCAAGGCGGCGAACTTGATGGAGTCCGCCTTGAGCCCCATCAGTTCCGGATCGTTGAAAGCCTGGTTGACGCGGGTCAACAGCGAAATGGCGTTGTCCTTGGGCAGGGCGGCGGCGAACTTCTTGTTCGTGGCCAACTGCTGTTCGAAGAAGGCGTTCCATTTCTGGAACTCCTCGGGCGTCCAAATCTTCGAGAGGTCCAGCGCGGGGTCCTCCGTGTTCAGCCGGCGGCCGGTCTTCGTCCATGTGTGCCCCATCAACCACTGGATGAGATGGACCTGGACGTCGAACGCCTCCTTGCCGGCAGCCAGCGGGGAGGTCTCCACCAGACGGTCCCCGTCCCATTGTTCCAGCGTGGCGTTTTCGAGGTTGAGAATGTAGTTCGTCTCCACTTTGGCGGGCAGGCCGATCAGCACGTCTTCCGACTCGCGCCGCACCATCACGGCGTTCATGATGCGGTTCAGTTCCGCCAGCATGGCCGGCTGGGTCGACCGTTTGCGGAACGCCGCCCAGAACTCGCGGAAATTCTCGAAGGATGAATCCGCGAACACGCGCGCCTCGATCTGCGGGTCACGGAAGATCATGGTCAGGTAGATCTCCGCGTCCTGGGCCACGTTCTCGATGGGCGTGCCCGTCACCAGCGCCAGGTAGGACGACTGGATCTTCTGGATCAGCTGGGTGCGGATCACCGTCTCCTTGATGTTCTTGATGTTGTGGGCCTCGTCGATCACCAGGCCGTGCGGTTTGAGCCGTTCGAGGATGCCGGGCCGGCGCTCCTCCAAAATCTTCAGTTGGTCGTAATTAATCATCACGAACTTTTTGCGGCCGGTGGTCTTGCCGGACTCCAGTTCCGCGATCCATTGATCCACGAACTTCGCCGCCTCCTCGCCGCTGTGGTGGGTGACGGTGTAGTCGTCGGCGCTGGGGATGCGCTGATAATCGGAGGCCAGTACCACGATGTCCCGCGGGCCCTTGAGCCGTTTGATGATTTCGTCCACCCAGGTCTCGATGCCGCCCAGCGGCGCCACGATGAGAGTGTCCTGGATGTCCGGGCTGTTCATGATGGAGAGCAAGACCTGCAGGGTCTTTCCTGTGCCCATCACGTCGGCCAGGAGGGTGCGGCGGTTGGCGATGAGCCGTCGGATGCCGATCAGCTGGAACAGGCTGGGTTTGGTTTTGGGGTTCACTCCCTGGAGCTGTTCCATGCCGAACTTGGCCGCGGCGGCCCATTCGTCGTGGAGCTGGCGGATGGCGTCGCGGAGGAGTTCCGGCATGCCTTTGGAGGCGGTGTCGGCCTGCATCCGGGCGAGGATTTTTTCAACGGGGTTCTCGGCCTGGGAATCCTGCAGGAGCAGCTGTGAATAGTATTTCTCCATGTACCCGCGGAGTCCGCGGCTGATTTTTTGGGAGGCCAGGTCTTTTTGGGCAGCATCTTTGACCGTGTTCAGGCGCATCTGGATGTTCATGGCCAGCCGCAGAACGGCGGTCCGCATGATTTTTTTCGCCTCCTCGGCGCTCATCACCGCCGGCGGCTCGGCTTTTCGGGCGCCCATTTCGACCATCTTGGCCACAATGGCGTTCAGTTCGACCTGGGAGAGTTTCGGATATTCCGGTTTGAGCAGAGCGCCGATGAGTTGAGTCAACGGAACGATGGAATCCATCAGGGCCGGAGAGGAGACGAATTCTTCCGGCAGAACGCTCCACACGGCCTCGTAGATCTTCTTCTCGCGACCTTTCAGGCTTTCCGGCGTGGCGAAGGGCGTGGGCGTCCGGCCCGTGAGTTTGTCGATCAGGTCGCCCAGGGGACCGATGACGGTTTCCTCGGCGGCGGGTTCCTCCGCCGGCGGCTGGGCGGTTTCCGGGACTTCTTCGACGGGTTCGACCGGCTGCTCCGGTGTCGTTGCGGAACCAAAGCGGATCGCCTGGGCCAATTTCTCCAGGGCTTTTTGGCCGATGCCGAGGTGGGCGTCGATCAGGTCCTGGGCGCTGGTGAGGGCGCCCTTTTCCCGGACGTGGGCGTAAATCCGTTCGGCCACTTTGTTGTAGGCGACCACGGCGCGCGTCTGTTTCAGCACCGCGGCCAGCTGTTCGACAGTGGCGTCGTTGATGTTGAGCGGCTGGGCGTCGGCGGCCGGGAGCGTTTCCGGCGCCGTCGGCGTCGTTTCTTCGGTTTTCGGGGTTTTCTCTTCAACGGCCGGCGCGACGAGTTCGACGGACTCGGTTTTCGCCGCCGAGACCCCCACGGCGAAAACCGAGTCCGTCGAACTCGGTTTTCGCCGTGGGGGTCTCGGCGGCGAATTGTTTTGTCCGCACCAGCCCCACGGCTATCTTCATGCCCAGAGCGCGCTCGATCTGTTTGCGTACATCTTCCAGCGTTTTTTCCGCGGCGCCGAGCGAGAGGATTTCGTAACCGACGATGTCCAGCACCGTCCGGACGATTTCGAACGGCAGTTGGTCGAACCGCAGCGCCTGGTTGAGGGCTTCCGGCGCCAAGTCCTTGTCCAGCGCGTCGGCCGCGGCGTTCAGGTTGAGTCGGCGCAGGGATTCCACGAGGGATCGCCGCACCTCGTCGTTGGCTTTCAAAATCTGAGACAGCGCCCCCAGGATCGGCAGCCATACCTGCTGTTCGAAGATGGCCGGACCAAAAGCCGAGACGTCTTTTTTCCGCGCCGAGACCAGTTGTTGCCGCTGGGATTTCAGGGAATCCAGCTCCGCCTGGGCTTCGGCGAGTTCGGCCTGCAGGTCGTCGCTTTCCTGCTCCTTAGCGCGGACGGCGTCCGCCAGTTTTTTCTGGTCATCCTTGGAGGCCGCCGGGGCGGTCGTTTTCGCGCCGGTCTTGCCGTATTCCGCCAGGGCTTCTTCGAATTTTTTCTCGGGGGCTTTCTTGCTCTTCAATTCCCCCCGCTCCGTCTCGATGGGGATCAGAGCGGCCAGTTTTTCGTAGAGGTCCTGCGGCAAGATCACCGGGACCAGCGCCTCTCCGATTTTTTCCGCCAGGTCTTCCACCGTGTCGGCTTTCACGCCCAAGGCCGCCGCCAGGGCCTTGAACACTGCCGTGTTGCCTTTGGCCGTCCAGTCCACCGCCCGCAGCAGTTTCGGGTCGTAGAACCATTCCCGGCCCAGCGAGAGCAGGTCGTGCACTTTGCCCAGCACCGGCTGACCGACCAGGAGGTTGGCCACTTCCATCCGCATCAGCAGGCTGTGGTTTCCGAAAATCCGCGTATTGAACCAGATGCCGCGGCCTTGCAGTTCCAGGATGGTCCGCAGTCCTTTGTATTCCTTTAACGCGCGGGCGTTCGTGCCGGGGAGGGCCTCCAACTGCACCCGTTTCCAGACGCCGTTCTCCTCCACTTCCAGGTTGCTCCAGTCGAACCATTCCGGATACAGCGTGCGGGGGACATCTGTTAACGTCTCTTCCCGGCGCAGCTCGCCTTCGATGGGCGAGATGTGCAGTTCTTCCTCCACCCGCAGACTCACCGCCGTGCGGCCGGCCTGGCTGCGGTGCATGGTCTGACGGTCCGAGACCGTGAACGTATAGCGGAAATACCCTTTCTGATCGTCCGGGGTGGTTTCCGCACGGGCGTAGTAGCCGACGCGGATGCGTTTGCCGGCCAGCGCCCGCAGCGGGTCGGCGAAATCGTTCACCAGCGAAATCATCAGCAGTTCCGCCGCTTCGCGCCGGCCGAGGTAGTCGGCGAAGGTGACCGCCACGTTCTTCGCGATCTTCCCCATGTCGTCCAGGTTCGGGTCGCTGTCCACGGACTTCAGCATCGTCTCGATGGCCGCGATGGTGTTGAGCAGTTTGGTGTAGGCCCCTTTGGCCCCCCCGCTCGTCATTTTGGGACGCGGATCCGCCCCCGCCTTGCCGCCGGGGACTTCCAGTTCCTTGGCGAGTTTCTTTGCCTTTTGCTCCTCCAGCGTTTCCTGGAGCGCTTTCTTGACCGCCGGCCGGGTCAGGGTCTTCTTCAGCGTGGCGCGGATCAGTTCCACCTGTTCCTGGTGCGGCGCCAGTATCTGGACGCCGGCCAGCGAACTGCCGTACTTGTAGAAATCCCGCAAGATCACCCGGGCCATCTTGAGCGCCTCGTCCTCGTTGGAGGCAGCCTGAGCGGGGACAACCCCCAACAGGACGGGGCTTATTTGTTGAACCGGGTGATTTTGCAGGATTCCTTGAGCGGCTTTTTCGCGTTCCGCCGGCGTGGCGGTCGGCCCCAGTTCCTGCAGTTTCAGGGCCAGACGCGTTTTGAAATCTTGTTGAAGAAGTTCCCGGACCAGGCGCTCCTTCAGAGAATAGCCTTTCGCCGGTTTCCCATCCGCATCCTTGGGCGCCAGTTTTTCCTGTTCGCGCCATTTCTCCATGAGGAATTCCGGCACCAGCATCGTGCCGTCTTTCGTCACCATCACCGGCATCTCCGGCGCTCCGCGCACCACATCGATCTTCTTGAACAGCGGAGTGAAGGCGCTCCCGCCTTCCGCGGCTTTTTCCATCTCCCAGCGGCGGTCCTGCAGTTCCTGAAGGGTTTCCTCAAGGGTTTCCTGCCGGTCGCGGAGTTCGGCGAGTTCCGACTCTTTGTCGGTGATCTGCGCGTCGAGTTTGGCGATCTGGTCGTCGATGCTGGGTGCGGCCGTCGGGGTTTTCTTGGGCGCGACTTTTTTCGGTTTGGCTTCCGGTTTCTTTTCAACGGCTTTCGGCGCTTCGGCCTTTTTCACCAGGGGCTGGAGTTTGGCGAGGGTCTTGGGGCCCACGCCCAGTTGCGCGTCTCGCACGTGGGCCAGGGTGACCGGTCCCTGTTGAGCCTGCAGGAACGCGAACACCGCCTCCGCGGTTTTGCGGGCCATCTTGGCGGCATACATCTCGTCCACGGTGGGGATACGTTCAACCGCCATCGCCGCCCACGGATCCTCGGCCGGTTTCGCCGCCGCGGGAGCTTCTTTTTTCACCACCGCCGGTTTTTCGGCTTTCACGGGTTTCGCCGCGGCGGGTTTCCCCTTGACGACCTGGACTTTCACCTTCACGCCCAGTTCCTGCTCGATTTCCTGGAGGATCTTCAGTTCGACGAAATCCTCGATCTCCGCCAGGTTGAACCCCACCCGTTTCAGGACCAATTGCGTGACGTCCAACGGCAGCGTGTCGAACGAGAGGAGTTTGAGGAAAGCGTTCACGGAACGCGCCTTGTCCAGTTTGTCCGCGTTTGCAAAACCGAGTTTTTTCAGGGAGGAGAGGAAGGATTTCCAGGTCCGGGCTTTGGATCCCTTCAATAGGAAGAGGGCGTTCAGGACCGGCGCCCAGACGTTCTCGATGAACTCGTCGCCGAAGAAGGAGACGTCGGCGGCTTTTTTGCCGGCTTGGGTCATCAGCGTTTTGGCCAGGGCGATCAATTCCTGGGAGTCCTTCCCCTGGGTGGCCGCGTTGCCGTCGGCGGAGAATCCGGCCGCATCGATGGCTTTGTGCGACAGGCCCGCCGAGGCCAGCACCTCGTGAAGGATCAGCCGCGTCCGGGCGGCGGCGTCCATCTTCACGTCCTTGTGCACCATCACCGTGACTTCGTTGCCGGCCCGTTTGTGGCTGGCGAAAGACTTCGTCTTTATCTGAGCCGGCGCCGCCTGTTCTGGCTGGGCTTCGACGAGGGCTTCGGCCTCAGCGGGGGTTTCTTCCGTTGCTGTTTCGGATGGAACGGTTTCTTCGGGGGCCGCTGTTTCGGGCGAAAGAAGGGTTTTGGCCGCGTCGATCAACGATTTGACGGTGACGCCTTTTTGGGGAGTGAAATTTTCCAAGTCGAAACCGGCTTGGACGATCTGTTCGTGCGGGAGGCCGGCGGAGGCAAGGACCTCGTGCAGGAGGGCGACGGCGTAGAAGAGTTTTAGAACGGTTTTGACGGTGCCGGGAGATTGGTTCTTGGGTAGTTCCTTCAGCCGAGCTTGCACGCGCGCCTCCAAATCCTTCAGGACCTGGTCATGGGCGATGACCTGGATGCCGTCGTCCATTTGGGAGACCGCCATGAAAACGCTCCGATTGATCGGCGAGAGCGCCGGTTCCGCGGCCGTTCCCGGCGAGGTTATTGTCGGGGCGGTTGGGGCCTTGACGGTTTTGGCGGCCTTGGTCCGCTTCCTCGGCTGCGCCGCGGGTTCCTGTTCGGCCACCACCTCGACGGGCGCCGAGACGTCCATCGCGGGCGTTTCCGCCGTTTGTTCCGGTTTCACAGGGGTCGAAACGACGGGCGCGGGCGTTTCCGCGGTTTTGACTTTTCGGGGAGCCGTTTCCTTTTTTGGTTCCGCCGCTTTTTTCTTCGGGGTCCGGCGGTTGACGCGTTTCACCACCTCCGCGGCGCCGCTCAGCCCGGCCGCCGCTTCGAGACCGGCGCTCAGGGATTCGGCGACGCGGGAGGCGACGCGGGCCGCCCGGCGGACTTTGGTGTCGCCGAGGGCTTTTTTCACCTTGTCTTCCGAAATCTCCCGGCCCAGATATTTGCCGTTGTTGGTGAGCTTGAGCCAGAGCGCGAAATTGGATTTCTCCAGTTCGTCCAGCGCGGCCTTGACCGCTTTCGAGATTCTCCCCTCGGCTTTTTGCCGCACGACGGCCTTGATTTCCGCCTGTTTGAACTCCGTTGCCGCAATCTGTTGCGGTGTCAGCCCCAGCCCTTCGAGGAGGTGGATTTTTTCCAAGAGTTCACCGCCGAACGTGAGCTGGTCTTCCAGTGTGGGGTGGACTTGTTTCAGCCAGGCGAGGGCTTCGGCGTATTCCTCGCGCGTTTCGGGGTCGAGATATCCCTCCACGAACGCGGCCCGGATGCTGGTGAGTTTTTTGCGGACTTCCTCGATCTCGTCTTCTTCGAGGCCGAGTCTTTCAAGGAATTCCTCCTTGATCTCTTTGTCTTGTTCGGGCGGCAGTTTCACCGGAACGCCGCGCGAAGTGAAGATGTGGTTCAGATCGGGCCGTTTGCGGAGTTCCGTGGAGGAGCGCAGGTCCACGCCGTGTTCCGCCATCCACTGCACGGTGATGCGGGGATCCACGTAGTTGACGCGCTCAGTGGAGCCCGTGATTTCCACCCGGTCGCCGGCCTTTTTGTTCACGCGGCGATGGCCGAGTTTTTCTCCCACGAACGGCAGCACGCCCCGCCGGTCCTCCGTGATCTTGCCTTTCGCGTCCCGTTCGACGAACTGCCCCGTGTTCTTGTCCTGGTCCCCCTCGATCACCTTCTTGAGGTCCGCTTTCTTGGCGGACTCCAGAGACTTTTCCAAGAGCGAGAGGCGGTGCCGGGCATACATGCCGGCCAGGAACGGCCGGGTGTATTTGGCGGTGAACGGCCCGAACTGCTTCAGGAAATCGTTGACGTTGTCGGCGTTGATGGAAAAAACCTCGATATCGGATTCGTTCCCTTCTTTGACCAGTTGTTCGGCTGTCTTCTTCGAACGCGCCAGGTTCTGCAGGCCCTGTTCCGCCCGTTTTTTGAGGATCTCATAGACCCGCTTGTTCACGGCGTCGGTGTAATACAGCTCAAATTTTTTGGGGTCGATGGTGTAATCGTCTTCGACGGCGGGGTTCGTCAGTTGCCGCGTGTCGTCCCACAGCATGCCGGACTTGCCGATGAAGCGCCAGTGCAAGACGAAATCGCTCAGGAATTCCAGCTGGTCGGCGCGCCATTTGGTGATGCCCACCGCTTCGGTGGCGCTGGTGGATTCGCCGCCGATGCGGGCGTGCATGGTGTCCATGAGGTAGAACACGATGCCGATCTGCTGGTCCGCGGTGTTGTTGGAGAGGATCATCTGGGCGATCTTCTTGCGGATGAGGTCGATGACCCGCATGTCCTTGTCCGTCCCGAGCCGTTTCGCCCACGGGCGGATTTTGTCTTTGACTTCCCGCACGTATTTCAAATAACTCTTTTTGTCCAGATAGCCGGCGTTGTATTTCTGATAGGCTTCGTCCGTCTCCCACGCGCCGTCGAGGATTTCTTGGACATTGGCGCCCAAGAGGTCCGCTTTGAGGTATTTCTTGATGTCCTGCTGGGTGGCGTATTGGCTGCCGAGGCGGATGCCTTTCTTGGCGCCGGTGACCGGATGGTGCCAGGAAACGACCTGGAGTTTGGTGGGGTCGCTCTCGGTCTGGGCTTTCGGCCATCCTTCCGGGGTCGCCGTGGCGTTCAGCGACAGTCCCGACAGTCCCACCGGCGGTCGGAGGAGGCCGTCGAATTTGGGTCGGGAATGGGCGCGATAGACGCCCCAGCGGCCCAGGGATTCCGCGTTGTTGAACGAGACATACATCTCGATCGGCTCGCGCTCCGCGTCCTCTTCTTCCCCTTCCTCGGCGGCGGGGACGATCCGCACGTTGGGGGTCTTGTCGGCCTTGGGGGATTTCTCGAGCTGTTTCTTGACCGTGCGGTAATGGGTGACGAACCGGGCGACGTCGGCGAAGACTTCGGAGACTTCTCCGGTGGCTCGGTTTTTATAGAAGGGCGTGTCTTCCGGAAGGTCGATGCCGGCTTTGCGAAGGACGTCCAAAAGGCCGGGCACGCGTTTCTGTTTCGTCTGCGGATCCACGTCCGGCAGGCCCAGCATCAGGTTGCGTTCGCTGGAGACTTTGGGCAGATGCTCCCGGTCGATTTGGGCGGGATCGTTGTCCTTCATGGGCGTCATGTAGCCCGCGGCGATGAGGAGCACCTCCTCGGCCTCGTCCGAGGTGATGGCGATCTTCTTGCCCCCGACGGTGAGGGTCAGACGCAGGTTGTCGCCGCTCCGGCCGTCGAAGGAGAGCGGGGTGGCCGTGCCGTTCTCATCCACCAGGCGGAGCCGACGGATGGGCTTGTAGGTTTGCATGACCGGCGGGCGGAGGACCTCGAGGGATTCGTAGAGAGCCGGCTTGGAGGATTTTTTCGTCGGCGTTTTTCGTTGTTTGGGGGCGATCTTCTCCTGGACCTTTTCCGCCATTTTCTCCTCGATGGTGGCCGGCCGGTCTCCCAGGAGTTCCTCTTTCGCTTCCGGCGCGATGCCCCAGGAGGAGAGGAGCGGCTCGATGAACTCCCAGTTCTCCTCGCTGGCGGCCGCCAGCTCTCGGATCTTCTGGGAGGCCGCGGTGATCTTGGCCGGGTCCGCCTCGGAGGTGGCTTCGGCGAACTCCACCAGGGCTTTTTCGATGGAGGCGATGTCCGCCGGCGCTTTCTGTTTCAGCGCCTGGTCCAAATATTCACCCAGGGATTCCAGGAGGATGTGCCCGTTCTTGACGCCGTCTTTGAGTTTCGCCAGTCCGTCCAGGGTGTTGAGCGCCGAGCGGATTTCGTTCGCCGCCTCAAGGTCATAGTCCATTCCGGTGGCCACGAGGGGATCGTCGCCGCCGGGGGCTTTGCCCGATGTCGGACCGCCGCCCAGGGGGCCCTCTCCGGCCTCTTTCCGCGCGGCCGCCTCTTCCTGGGCTTCTTCTTCCTCTTGAGCGGCTTCCTCGGCGACTTTTTCGTCGAATTCGAAGAAGCGTTGTCCGCCCGGATAAGGCATCGGTTCGTCCAGCGTTTCGATCTCGCCCAGGACGTATCCGAAGCGGCTGCCGAATTCAAAGTAGGGGACGCGGTGCATGGACTGAAGGGCCGCGAAGACGTCCGGATTGCTGAGGTCCACCACGTCGATCACGCGGAACTTCCCGATGATCCGGCCGTGCCGGTCTCCGCGCTGCTTGGGCACGTGGAGGTAGACGGTTTTTCCGACGATCGTGGTGTCTTTCCACTCCCGGGTCTCGATGGTCTTGAGTCCTCCGGCAATCTGGTCGGCCCAGCGTTCCGGTCCCTGCTTCACGCTGATGACTTTGGTGGGATGTTCTTCCGCCGGGAAGGAACGTTTGCGGGCCCGTTCGATCCGTTCCTTCCATAAGTTCGCGGCTTCTCTCCCCGCGGCCTGGGCCTCCCGCATGGCGGTTTGGAACTTTTCCTGCCATTGGGCCAAATCTTGTTCGGAGGTTCCGGTCGTGTCTTCGCCGCGCGGGATGACCGCCGACATGAGCACTTTTTCGCCCGCCGGCACGTCCACGAACGGGGAGGCGGCATCGAAAGGAGAAGTCATCACCGACAGGTCCGCCACGTTCTTGCGCACCAGGCGGCCCTGCGTCACGGACAGGATCTGGTCGCTGTCGTCCACCAGGTAGACTCCGGCCACCCGGCTGCGGGAGATGATGCGGTCCCCCACCATCTCCTGCCATTTGCGCGGCGTGCGGTAGACGATCTGGTTCCGGTCGAAGAACGGGAAGCCATCCACCTTCACTCGTTTGGCCGTGCCGTCCTCCAGAAGCACCAGGGCCGTCTGGTTGGGAGAGGCGGTGGCCGTCATGGAGACCAGCGCGTCGCCGTCCGGCAGTTGGATGCCGCGAACGCCTTGGGTGGCCTCGGTGACGTGTTCCGGAACATCCTTTTCATGGAAGCGCAGGGCCTGTCCGTTTCTGGAAATCAGCAGCAGTTCCTGGTCTCCGTCGGTGGAGGTGAGAGAGAGGATTTCGTCCCCTTCTTCCTTAAAGGAAAAGATGCGCTGCTTGCTTTTGGCGTAAGGGATGATCTTGTCGATGGCCATGCGACGAACGCGGCCGTTCTTGGTCGCCAGTACCACGTATTTCTTGCCAACGCCCATCATGTTCAAGCTGGTAACGAAAGTGACCTTCTCCCCCTTCTCCAGCGGGAGGGTGTCGCCGGAGACGACGTAGACCCGTTCCTGGTCTGTGAACGCCAGCACCATTTCGCCGCCGGAAACCACCGCCAGCCGGTTGGCCGTCTTCTTTTCCGTCAGCGGAGAGGCCGCGGAATCCAGGGAGGCCTTCACGGGGAAACTTTGGACTTTCCCCTCGGGGGTGATGGAGATGGCGATTCGGTCCTGCGCTCCCGCGCCTTGGCGCCCGCCCATTTCGCGATAGAGCTGGGTGAGACGTTCCTGCACGCCGGACTGGGCGGTCTGCAGCAGGGACAACAGATCGTTCTCTATTTTCCGCGCCTGGGCCCCTTCCAGGCCGCGTTGGTGGGCGAGGTAACGGACCATCTTCAGCGAACCGCGCACGGTGGATTTCAGTTTGCGGTCGGCTTCGTTCAGGCGGGTGGTCCAGTCGGCCAGGAACGTCTCCCATTCGTCGGGGGTGCCCGCTTCGGCGCCCGCTTGGGCGGTTTCCCCCTCGGCCGCCTGTTGGACCGGGTTCCAATCGAAGAGCCCCAGCGCGCCTTTGGCGTCTTTGGGTTCGGCGAGCGGTTGGGGGTTCGCGAAGACAAGACCGTAACGCGGGCCCCAGGCCGGCACCCACGGGAAGAAGACCTGGTGGGCGGCGCGTTCGTCCTCCGCCGCCTCGGCGTCCTCCTTGAAAGCCACCCATTTGGCGAACCCCTGGATGTCCGGGGTGAATTCGAGCACGTGGAAGAGTTCCACCGTGCCGACTTCCTTCCCGGCCAGTTTTTTCATCTCTTCGGCGTCGATGCCGAAATGCTCCGCGGCTTCCTTGGCGTCGGCGTTGGACTGCGGCGTTTGTTGGGAGGTGACGATGTGCACCACGCCGCGCCAGCCGCTGGTGAGGTCGCGTCCGCGGACTTCGATATTTTTCCGTTGAGCGCCGCCGAGACGGTCGGCGAACCGGTCGTGGAAGAACATCAGCCCCCACGGGTTGATGACGCTGAGCCCCTTTTCGGGAAGAGTCTGTCCGGCTTTCTGGGCGTCGGCTTTCTGTTTTTCGTACGCCTCCCGGGCCGCCGTCAGTTCCGCTCGGACCTGGTCCCGCGCGGCTTGAAGGATCTTTTCCCATTCCGGATGCCGGCCGAAATAGTCCAAATGTTTTTTGTAGATGGCGTCCTGCAGCTGCCTCTCCTTCTTGTCGATTTCAGCCAACTGCGCTTTTTTCGCCTTCTTGTGTTCGCTGGTGAGGGAGATGTGGAACAACAGACGCTTGGTCTCTGAGATGGCTTCGGCGGCGGCCTCCCCGACATCGGCGAGAGGTGTTTCTAAAACGTTGGGAGTGGACGCCTTGGCGATGGCGACGGCCGTATCGCCGGCGCCGCTCACGTCAAATACTTCACGGGCCACCGTGGTCACGTGCAAAGCATCATGCCCTTTCTGCGCCACGAACATGCCGAATGATCCGAGCTTTATGACAAGCAAATTGGGATTCCATTT
>JAKLDV010000249.1 GCA_022703335.1 Elusimicrobiota bacterium | reverse complement strand
CGCACAAGTTACGCAACCCTTCCTTTAGCTGCATAAGCTAATTGATCGGAAGCTGACCTCCTTAGATGAGGTCGCGTCTCCTGGGACCGTTTGCCTGATCGGGACCAGCAAAGGCGTCATAAAAGTCAGGCTGCTCAGAATCGCGCCGTGAGGTTTTGCTAAGAGGGCTTTCGGGTCCAAACGGATAGTCTGGATGCAGTTCGGTCAGTTGACCTGCGAATGGACGAACCTGAACAACTGACTATGCTCGTAGAGATCCGAGGGTCTAATCTTTCGGACGCGGGTTCGATTCCCGCCATCTCCACCTAAAAACCGCTCAGCGAAGGCTGAGCGGTTTTTGTTTTAACAATTAGCCTTCGTAGGGTGTGGTTGGCGTCATAATATCTCGCTCTATCTCAACTTTGAAATAGCCAACCCACCAAACCAACATTATTTCCTATGTCAACGTTGATGAATTGATCTGCTAGCACTGCGGTGGGTTGGCTATAACACGATCTCTTCATTCGTGCGCTTTGTGACGCCAATCCACCCTACTTAGTAATCTCCACCGAGGCAC
>JAKLDV010000248.1 GCA_022703335.1 Elusimicrobiota bacterium | reverse complement strand
ATCGTCACCGCGAATGGGTCCGGCTCTCCGGTCACCGTACGCATCCGCACAATCTCCGTGCTCTTTTCCAGCATGTCCACGGCGATGTACGCATCGCGTTGGAAGAACCGGCTCTTGCGCATGTTCTTCAAGCTGATCCGGCTCGCGGTCAGGTTCGCCACGCAGCCGTTGGCGAACGCGATACGTGCGTTGGTGATGTCCGGCGAAGAACTCACCACCGCCACACCACTGGCACGCACGTCCACCACGGGGCTCTTCACCACATGCAGCACCAGGTCGATGTCATGGATCATCAGGTCCAGCACCACGCTCACATCGGTACCACGGGGGTTGAACTGTGCCAGGCGGTGAGACTCGATGAACATCGGGTCGGCGAAATAGGGGAGTGCAGCTTGGAATGCCGGGTTGAACCGCTCTACATGGCCCACCTGCACTTTACGCCCCATACTCCGCGCCAAGTCTAGAAGGCCCTCGGCCTCGGCCACCGTTTCGGTCACCGGCTTCTCAATGAATACATGCAGGCCACGGTTCAGCGCATCCATAGCTAGGGAGGCGTGGTAC
>JAKLDV010000247.1 GCA_022703335.1 Elusimicrobiota bacterium | reverse complement strand
CATGGCCCTGCCCGGCAATGGCACCATCCTGGCCGTCTCCAAGGAGCGCGAAGCCCTCTATGAGCGCGCCGCCCGGGCCATTATCAAGCTGGTCCAGGTGGACCTCAAACCCCGCGACATCGCCACGCAGGAGGCGTTCGACAACGCCATCGTCCTCGATGTGGCCATGGGCGGCTCCACCAACACCATCCTGCACACGCTCGCCATTGCGCGCGAAGCCGGCATCCCCTACGACATTAAACGCATTGACGACATCTCGCGCCGCGTGCCGTGTCTGTGCAAGGTTTCCCCCTCTTCGAACTACCACGTCCAGGACGTGCACCGGGCGGGCGGCATTCACACCATCTTGGGCGAACTCAAGCGCATGGGCGCCCTGAACCCGGGCTGCAAGACCGTGACCGGCAAGACCATTGGCGAGAACATAGACGATTGGGACGCGCGCTCCGAAAAGTGCACCCCTTGGGCCAAGACCTCGCGCGTGGCCGGCTGCTCGGCGCTGGTACTGGACCCGAATGACAAGCTCGGCCCCGCCGCGCGCACCCCCGGCGGAAACCTCGCGCCCAAG
>JAKLDV010000246.1 GCA_022703335.1 Elusimicrobiota bacterium | reverse complement strand
CGCCAAGGACGTCAAGAGCAAGATAGCAGAACTGAACGAGAAATACCCCCAGATATCGCTGGGTTACATATTTGACCAATCCGAGTACATATCCCAATCCATCAAGGACCTGGGATCCAGCGCGGTGCAGGGCGCCTTCCTCGCGGTGGCCATACTCTACATATACCTGCGCAGCTTGAAGGCCACATTCGTAATCGGAATATCTATACCTCTTTCGATAATCATCACGTTCGCGATAATGCTGGCGACCAACCTGGAACTTAACCTGCTTACCTTGGGCGGCCTTGCTCTGGGTGTAGGCATGCTCGTGGACAACTCCATCGTGGTGTTGGAGAGCATATACCGAAGAAGAGAGATGGGCGACAGCATGTTCGATGCTGCGCTGTATGGCACTAAGGAAGTAACCCTGGCCATATTGGGTTCGACTCTTACGACGCTGGGCGCTTTCGTGCCGGTAGTGTTCCTTTCAAGCCTAGCGGGTCAGATCTTCAAGGACTTGGCCCTCACTGTGACGTACTCCCTTGCCGCATCGCTTTTCGTCGCCCTTACGATCGTGCCTCTCGCCAGC
>JAKLDV010000245.1 GCA_022703335.1 Elusimicrobiota bacterium | reverse complement strand
CCAGTTCACGCACCACCTTGCCACGGGCGTTCAGCACGTCCACGCCCAAGGTGCCTGTAGGCAGGGTCAGTTCAACCACGCCCGGAATCGATGTCGGTACCAGTTGGATGGAGGCAACATCAGCGGTACGCGCAGTCCTTTTGGTCCCTGCCATGGCCAGATCACCGTATTGGGCCTCAGCCGAGCTCAGGGAAAAGACCATGAAGAGACCAACAACGAGATCGCGCGCTTGGAACATGGACGGTCATACGCAGTGGACCCAATTGGAGTTCCGAAAGGAGCGGGAATAAGAACGCACGCAGGTCGCTGTAAGGACCTCTGACATGGTGGAGCTGAAGGGGGTCGAACCCTCGACCTCGTCATTGCTAGCAATGCGCTCCGGCCAGCTGAGCTACAGCCCAGGGAGAATAGAAATCGGGGAAATTCCATCATGCCTCCTGTTCGACCCGAGCTCGATCGGCGATCTTTGGAGCATGAGCATGGACCAGATCAACATCCAGGATCCCGAGATCGCGGAAGCGCTCAGGACCACCTTCAGGGATATCTACGAGCCGGAAGCACAGGCCGCAGTGCTTGCAGTG
>JAKLDV010000244.1 GCA_022703335.1 Elusimicrobiota bacterium | reverse complement strand
AGGTTTTGCCGTGCATGACATGACCGGCGCGGACGATGTGGCCGCCGAAGGCCTGGCCGATGGTCTGATGGCCCAGGCAGACGCCGAAGATGGGAATTTGACCGGCGAAAGCGGCGATGGCCGCCAGCGACACGCCCGCTTCGTTGGGCGTGCAGGGACCGGGCGAGAGAACGATGCGCTCCGGGTGGAGTTCGGCGATTGCGGGGACGGTGATCTGGTCGTTGCGGAAGACTTGCACGTCCTCGCCCAACTCGCCCAGATATTGCACCAGGTTGTAGGTAAAGGAATCGTAGTTGTCGATCATGAGCAGCATGGAGTGGCGCCTCTCAGTTGACGTGACGGGCTGGCGCGGCCATATCTCACGCCGCCCTTTTTGCTTGCTCGCGCAGCAAGTCCAGCAGGAATTCAGGCGCAAAATCCGCCCCATTGGCCCATGCCGCCGTCCGCATGACCGGATGCTGGCACACCGTGGCGAATAGCGCCGGATCGCGCAAGGGATCGAAGACCTCACCGTCCAATTCGCCAGACAGATCAACCTCGCCCGCTTCGCCGTTGTTGAAGCGCAGGAACAACCGATAGCCGGGCAGCGG
>JAKLDV010000243.1 GCA_022703335.1 Elusimicrobiota bacterium | reverse complement strand
AATTTAGCTGTGCGGCTCAAGAGAATGTGGGTATTATTTTAGCTCGTCAAAATGTGTTGTGCCTCTGAATGAACATGATATGGGGGTAAAGAAGTGGCTGTGGCTAAATCAATCCATATTAACGTCAATGGTCAGGACCATGAACTCGATGTGGGCGCGAAGCCGGGACAACTGGATCCCGCGCACACCCTGGTCTACACGCTGAGAGAAACGCTTGGATTAACGGGAACCAAAGCCGCCTGCGGCCAGGGCGCCTGCGGCGCCTGCACCGTCATCATGGACGGCAAGGCTGTCAATTCCTGCAAGATTCTCACAATCGAATGCGACGGCAAATCCATTATAACGATTGAGGGCTTGAGGGATCCGAAGACGGGCGCGCTGGATCCGCTGCAGCAGGCCTTTGTCGACCATGCGGCGTTCCAGTGCGGATTTTGCACTCCCGGAATGATCATGACCGCCAGGGCCCTTCTGAATGAAAATCCCCATCCCACAGACGCCGAAATCAAAGAAGCGCTTTCCGGCAATTTCTGTCGGTGTGTCAGCCACTATCATGTGCTGCGGGCTGTCGCTTCCGTCGCAGAGAAGGGGAGGTAGCCCAATGAGC
>JAKLDV010000242.1 GCA_022703335.1 Elusimicrobiota bacterium | reverse complement strand
ACTACCAGCTCATAGTCGTATAGGGCCGGATGTGATAAAATACTGCCACTTATTGCCGGTTCAAGTTTTGCCTTACTGAAGCCATCCCCGCAAACCTAAGGGGGCAGTGGGTAGACAGAATATTTGGGATGCAAAAGAAAAGGCCCCGCTTTCTAAGCGAGGCCTCATATTTGGTGCGGGAAGTGGGACTTGAACCCACACGGAGTAATCCATACGCCCCTCAAACGTACGCGTCTGCCAGTTCCGCCATTCCCGCAATAACCATCGCAAATAGGATTATCCTATACAAAAGGCGCGGTGTCAATAATCCCTTCAGGCATTAGCCGGTTTCCTAAGGTGGCAGGCGCAGTAATGGGCGCCTCCGAGGTCCACGAACTCAGGTTCTTCGACCTTGCATATGTCCATCACATAGCGGCAACGGGTATGGAACCTGCACCCTGAAGGGGGTGATATCGGCGAAGGTACATCCCCTTCGAGGATGATGCGGTTCTTCGTGTAATCCGGATCGGGCACCGGTATCGCCGACAGAAGCGCTTCGGTGTATGGATGCTTCGGCGAGGCGAACAGAGCGTCCTTGGAGCACATCTCGACGATCTTGCCCAGATA
>JAKLDV010000241.1 GCA_022703335.1 Elusimicrobiota bacterium | reverse complement strand
GGTTGGTGCGCAAGGGCTTCATCGCGTTGGGCGGCGTCGAGGATTATTCCGCGGGCGTGGTGCACCGCCACGAACAAACGCTCTCCGGGCCGAAGCAGGATCGCATGGAACTGCTGCGCCACACGCGCACCCAGTGCGAACAGATCTTCATGCTCTATTCAGACCCCGAGGGCGCCGTGGACCGTTTGATCGAGGAAGCCGCGGCCGCGCCGCCGCTGGCCGAAGTGAACGACGAGTACGCGACCGCGCACCGCATCTGGCGCATCGAAGATGCGTCGCGCATTGATGCGATTCAACGTCTGATGGCGCCGCGCAAGCTCATCATCGCCGACGGGCATCATCGCTACGAGACCGCCGTGGCGTTCCGCGACGAGAATCCCACGCTGGCCGCCGCAGCGCGCGTGCCCATCGCTTACTTCAACATGCACTCGCCCGGTCTGCGCATCCTGGGCACGCATCGTGTCATGAGCGGCATCGAAGCGTTCGCGCCCGGGGCGCTGCTGGAAAGCCTGGGCAAGATATTCCGTCTCTCGCCGCTCGATTCGCTCGACGCGCTGCGCGCCGCCTGGGCCGAGCCGCACACTGGCCTGGTTCGGATGGGGGTGGCAA
>JAKLDV010000240.1 GCA_022703335.1 Elusimicrobiota bacterium | reverse complement strand
AGACAGCGAAGCGATCGAGATGCGTCTTGCCGCCACCCTCAAGCAGATACTGCGTTGTGCACCCAGGGCGAATGCCGACACCAAGCGGATCATGCTGGCGGTCGGCAAGAAGCCTTTGAGCGAGGTGCTCGACGAGGCGGCGGCGCGCTTTTCGCTGGCACTGAGCGGCGAAGAAGCGGCGGAAGGCACGCGCGCCTTTATCGAAAAGCGCTTGCCCGCCTGGGCGACGGAATACGCACAAGGAAGCTCAGCATGAAGTTCGACAAAGTACTGATCGCCAACCGCGGCGAAATCGCCGTCCGCATCATCCGCGGCTGCAAGAAGCTCGGCTACCGGACGGTTGCGGTCTACTCCGAAGCGGACCGGAATTCCCTGCATGTCGGCGAGGCTGACGAGGCAGTCTGCATCGGACCGGCCCCGGCCAGGGAATCGTATCTGGTGATCGAAAACATCCTCCAGGCGGCACGGGCCACCGGCGCCGGCGCGATCCATCCCGGCTACGGCTTCCTCTCGGAGAACCCGGACTTCGCCGAGGCCTGCGGCGAGGCCTGCATCGCCTTCATCGGCCCGAAGCCCCAGGTGATGCGCGAACTGGGCAACAAGGTGGCCGCC
>JAKLDV010000024.1 GCA_022703335.1 Elusimicrobiota bacterium | reverse complement strand
CCTACTGGATTTTCCGACCACTCCCCTGGCCGCGCGTGGGATTGTTCACGCTGACCCTGGCGTTCGTGGCGCTGTCGTTTGCCGGGATGTGGCTGGCGGTGCGGGCCGGGATCCCCCGGACGGACCTGTTGGTCGTGGGGATGTTGCTCTATGCCGCGCCCTACGCGTTGTGCGCGGCGGAGATCTATGAACGATATCGGGCGGTGATGGATCCCCTCCTTATCGGGTTCAGCGCGTATGCGCTGTGTCTGTCGTGGGACAGGATGAAAGGATTTTTTTCAAAACAAAAAACGGCCTAAAAGGGTATGGACAAAAAACTCGCCATAGAACTCTATCGGACCATGCTGCGGATCCGGCGCGTGGAGGAGAAAGTCTCCGCGCTCTATCCCGGCGACAAGATACAAAGCCCCATCCACCTGTCCACGGGGCAGGAGGCGGTGGCCACGGGGGTGTGCCTGGCCATGGCGTCCGCGGACCACATCTATGGGACCTACCGGGGGCACGCGCTCTATATCGCCCGCGGCGCGGACCTGAAAAAACTTTTCGCCGAACTTTACGCCAAGGACACCGGATGCGCCCGTGGGAAGGGCGGCTCCATGCATTTGGCGTCGCCGGAGAACGGGTTGATGGGCTGTTCGGCCATCGTGGCCAGCACCATTCCCGTGGCGGTGGGAGACGCGTTGGCGTCCAAGATGTCGAAGGCCAAGCGCGTGGCCGTGGCTTTTTTTGGCGATGGCGCCGTGGACGAGGGGGTGTTCTTTGAGAGCGTCAACTTCGCCCTCCTGAAAAACCTGCCCGTCCTTTTCCTTCTGGAGAACAACGGGTACGCCATCCACTCCAAAGTGGCGGACCGGCACAAGCAGACCCAGCTCTGGCGGCTCGGCGAGGGGCTCGGCTTGAAAGGCCGCCGCTACGACGGCAACGACGTCTTCTCGGTGTATGCCGAAACGAAAAAAGCCATTGACGGGCTTCGCCGCGGCGGGGCGCCCCGGCTTCTGGAATTCATGACGCACCGCTGGGGGGAGCACGTGGGGGCGGGATCGGATTTCAACGAGTCCTACCGCCTGAAAGGCGAGGAAAAGCGAGCCCGGTCCAACGATCCCCTGCCCAAGGCCCGGCGTGCGCTGGAAACGAAATGGAAAATCTCCCGGGACGTTTTTGATCGCTGGGAAACGGAACTTCAGTCGGAGATCGACGCCGCTGTGGACTTCGCTGAAAAAAGTCCGTTTCCGAGAGCGGAACGGCTGTGGGAGGACGTTTTTCTATGAGCGCCGGCGGGCGCATCATCAAGTTTGGCGAGGCCCTGCGCGAGGCCATGTTCCTCGCCATGGAACAGGACCCCGCGGTGTTCGTGATGGGCATCGGGGTGGACGATCATAAGGCGGTGTTCGGCAGCACCCGGGGACTGGTGCAGAAGTTCGGCAAGGCGCGGGTGTTCGATATCCCCATTTCCGAGAACGCCCTCACCGGCGTGGCGGTGGGTGCGGCGCTGGGCGGCCTGAAACCGGTGTTCATTCACATACGCTGTGATTTCCTTTATCTGGCCATGGACCAGCTTTTCAACATCGCGGCCAAATGGCGGTACATGTTCGGCGGACAGATGAACGTGCCGATGGTGATCCGGTGCGTCATCGGCCGCAGTTGGGGGCAGGGCGCCCAGCATTCGCAGAACCTGACGTCGTTTTTCATGCACGTGCCGGGCATCAAAGTGGCCATGCCCACCACGGCCAATGAGGCGCAAGGGCTCCTCCTGGCGGCCATAGAGGACCCCAACCCCGTGGTGCTCATTGAACACCGGCTCCTTTACGACATTCCCGGCCATGTGCCGGAGCGGTTGGGTCCCATCCCGTTCGGCCGGGCGGAGATCCGGCGGACAGGGAAGGACGTCACCCTCGTGGCCAGCTCCTATATGGCGGTGGAGGCTTTGAAGGCGGCGGAATTTCTGGAATCGCAGGGGATCGATGTGGAGATCGTGGACCCCGTTTCCCTGGTGCCGTTGGACCGGGAGACCATCGTGAACTCCGTCAAAAAAACCGGAAAACTTCTGGTTGTGGATTCGGGCTGGAGCACCTGCGGGGTCGGCGCCGAGATCGCGGCGCTGGCGGCGGAGAAGGCGTTTGCCTCCCTGACCGGCCCGGTGCGCCGTCTCGGACAGGAACAGACCACTTGTCCCGTGAGCAAGCCGCTGGAAAAGATTTTTTATCCGGACGCCGCCAAGATCGCCCGGGAGGTTTTCGATATGATGGGCCGCGCATTTCCCGACGTGGAAGTGGGCGGTCTCACCACCACATTCAAGGGGCCATTCTGATGATGAACGTGAAATACCATCTTGCCGAGGATACCATAGACAATCAGGACATCAACAGCCTCATCGAGTGGTTGAAAGGGGGACCGCGCCTCACCAAGAGCCGCCTCACGGTGGAATTCGAGAAGAAGTGGGGTGAGTGGCTGGGTCTCCCGTATTCGGTGTTCTGTAATTCCGGTTCCTCCGCCAACCTGTTGATGTATTACGTGCTGTCGATCTCGGGCCGGCTGAAGAATAAAAAAGTGATCGTCCCCAGCGTGGGGTGGGTCACCTCCATCGCCCCGGCCATCCAGTTCGGGTTCGAGCCCGTCATGTGTGAGGCCGACAAGGACACCTTCGGCCTGGATTTGGATCATTTGGAAACTCTGCTGAAGAAACACAACCCGTCCACGGTGTTCATGGTGCAGGTGCTGGGCGTTCCGCACAAAATGAAGGAATTGATGGCGCTGAGACAGAAATACGGGTTTTTCCTTCTGGAAGACGCCTGCGCGGCCATCGGCGCTTCCATCGACGGTAAAAAGGCCGGGTCGTTCGGCGACATGGGCAGCTTCTCCTTCTATTTCGGCCATCAGATGTCCACCATCGAGGGCGGGATGGTCTCCACGCCGGACAAACAGTTCCGCGACCTTCTCCTCATGATGCGCAGCCACGGGTGGAGCAAGGATCTGGACCGGGAAGACCACGAGGCCCTGGTGAAAAAATACGGGATAGACGATTTCCACACGCCGTTCGTGTTCTATGAGCCGGGCTTCAACGTCCGCAACACGGACCTCGGGGCGTTCTTGGGGCTGCGGCAGGTGGCGAAACTGGACTGGATTATTTCCCGCCGGCAGGAGAATCACGCCCTTTACAAGAAGCACCTGGGGGACAAGTTCACCATCCAGAAGGCCCTCCCCGGCGCGGTGGTGTGCAGCATTTCTTTCGGCGCCCTGGCCAAGGACACGGAGGAACGGCGGCGGATCGTGAAAGCCTTGGAAAACAACGGCATCGAGACCCGCATCTTTTCCGCCGGGAACCTCGGACTGCATCCGTTTTGGTACAACCGTTACGGCAAGGCGAGTTTCCCCATGGCGGATCGCATCCACCACTGTGGGTTTTTCCTGCCGAACAACCCCTCACTGCGGCCGCAGGATGTCGACGCCATTTCCGGCGTCGTCCTGGACGCTGCGAAGGGCTGAAATCGTAGGAGAAAAAAGGAGACACCATGGGTTTCTATAAAGGCAAGAATGTTTTGGTCACCGGCGGCACCGGGATGATCGGCCGGCCGCTGGTGGAATTGCTTTTGGCGGAAGGCGCGCGCGTGCGCGTGGCCTCGATGGACGATCCGGGCCGGTGTCCGGCCGGGGCGGAGTTCATGAAGGCCAACCTGATCCACTGGGAAGAATGTCAAAAAGTGGTGAAGGACATGGATTTTGTTTTCAACGTGGTCGGCATCAAAGGGTCCGTGGGGATCGGCGTGAAACGGTCGGCGAGTTTCATGGTGCCGCACCTGCTGTTCAACACGCACATGATGGAAGCGGCCCGGCAGGCCAAGGTGGAGCGGTACCTTTATACCAGCAGCATCGGCGTCTATCCCCCGGCCGAAATTTTTTACGAGGACGACGCCTTCAAGCTGCCGCCGGACAACAGCGACCGGTTCGCCGCTTATGCCAAACGCGTGGGCGAACTGCAGGCCGAGGCCTACGGCATCGAGTTCGGCTGGGACAAGATCGCCATCGTGCGGCCCGCCAACGTGTACGGGCCCGGCGACAATTTCGATCCCAAGACCGCCATGGTGGTGCCGGCCCTGATGGCGCGCGTGGTGGGTGGAGAGAATCCTCTGGTGGTGTGGGGCGACGGTTCGGCGGTGCGTGATCTCATCTATTCCCGCGACTGCGCCAAGGGCATGATGCTGGCCATGGAGAAGGGGGCCTGCCTGAAGGCCATCAACCTGGGCAGCGGCAAGGGATACAGCATCAAGCAGGTGGTGGAGACGCTTTGCTCGCTCTTCAAGCCTTCGCCCACGGTCCAGTGGGACACCGCCAGGGCCACCGGCGGTAAAATACGGCTGATGGACATGCGGCGGGCCAAGGAGCTCATCGGTTTCGTTCCGGAGACGTCCCTCGAACAGGGGTTGCGGGAGACCTTGGACTGGTATTTGGCCAACAAGGACAAGGCCGACAAGCGCTACAACGTTTTTCATCAGAAAAACTACATGGAGAAATGACCGCGATGGATTATTACAAGAACCGAAAAGTTTTGGTCGCCGGTTCCACCGGGCTGGTGGGCATGGCGCTGACGAGGCGCCTCAGCGAGAGCGGCGCCCGGGTGCGGGCCGTGGTGCACACCACTCCGCCGCCGGTGAAATATCCCGGCGTGGAATACGTGACGGCGGATTTGACGGGGAAAGAGGACTGCCGGCGCGTGGTGGACGGCATGGAGTTCGTCTTCCTCGTGGCCGCCAATACCTCCGGCGCCGCCACCATTTCCGCCACGCCGCTGGTGCACGTGACCCCGAACATTATCCTGAACGCCCTGATGCTGGAGGCGGCCTATACCGCCGGGGTTCTGAAATTCATGTGGTTGAGCAGCACCACCGGCTATCCGGACACCGGCGCCCGCCCCGTGAAGGAGGAGGAGATGTACAACGGGGATCCTTACGATGTCTATTTTCCCGTCGGCTGGATGAAACGATACACGGAAGTGCTCTGCCGGATGTACTCCACCAAACTTAAGAAGACGATGTGCGTGCAGGTGGCGCGCCCCACCAACATCTACGGCCCGTTCGATGATTTCCGCTGGGAGACTTCCCACGTTCTGCCGGCGCTCATCCGCAAGGTGGTCGAGCGGCAAAACCCCCTCGAAATCTGGGGCACCGGCGACGACGTGCGCGACGTTATCTACGTAGAGGACTTCGCCGAGGCCTGCCTCTCGATTCTTGAAAAAAGCACAACCTACGACCCGGTCAACGTCGGGTTGGGCAAGGGCTACAGCGTGAAAGAGATGGTCAGGACCCTCTGCGAGGTGGAGGGGTATAAGGACGCCAAGATCGTCTTCAACAGCAACAAGCCCAGCATGATCCCGGTGCGCCTGATCGACGCGACGAAGGCGGCCGCCAAATACGGATTCAAAGCGAAGACCGATTTGCGCGAGGGCATCGAGAAGACGGCGAAGTGGTACCGCGACAACCTGGCCATCGTGAAACGGTAAACGCCGCGCGTGAAAACCACCCTCTTCATCCCCGTCCTGAACGAAATCGAGGCCATGCGGCAGGTCCTGCCGCGCCTCCCGAAGGGATGTTGCGATCAGATCCTGGTGGTGGACGGGCAATCGCGCGACGGTAGCGCGGAATACGCAAGGTCCCTCGGTTGCGACGTCTACGTTCAGAAGGAGAAGGGGCTCCGGGCCGCCTATTCCGAGGGAATCCAGCACGCCACGGGGGAGGTGATCGTCACCTTCAGTCCCGATGGCAACTCGTTGCCGGAGAAGATCCCCGAACTGATCGATAAGATGAGAGAGGGATACGACATGGTCATCGTGTCCCGCTATCTGGGAGGGGCCCGCAGCGAGGACGACGACATGATGACCGGGTTCGGCAACTGGATGTTCACCTCCCTGATCAACTTTTTTTTCAGTTCGAATTACACCGACGCGCTGGTGATGTTCCGCGCCTACCGGAAAGACATCGTGAAAAGGCTGGGGTTCGACAAGCCGGTGTTTTTTATGGAGTGGTTCGAGAAGAAAATACGGACCCTTTCCGGCTGGGAGCCGCAGATGTCCATGCGCTGCGCCAAAGCGCGTCTTCGGGTGGGGGAGATCCCGGGGGATGAGCCGCCGCGTATCGGGGGCGTCCGGAAGATCACCCCGTGGCGCTCCGGGGCGGTGTTGAGCGTGCAGATTCTGTACGAATTTCTGACATAGGGGACGAACATGGAGAAAAGAACGTTCAAACGGGTTATCATCACCGGCATCAGCGGTTCCGGCGGAAGTTATCTGGCGGAACACATCGTCCGGGAACATCCGGGCGCGGAGGTCCACGGGCTTTCCCGTTGGCACAGCACCGCGGGGTCCGGAAACCTGGAGGCCATCCGGGACAGGGTCGTCCTCCACGAATGCGACATGACGGATTTCAGTTCGCTGATGTCGGCGGTGTCCGAGGTGAAACCGGACGCGATCTTCCATTTGGCGTCGCATGCCAACGTGCGGGCTTCCTTTCAAACGCCGCTGGCCGTGCTGGAGAACAACATCATGAACACCGCCAACCTGCTGGAGGCCGTCCGGCTCGCCAAACTCGACCCGTACATCCAGCTCTGCAGCACGTCGGAGGTATACGGGCAGGTGGATCCCAAGGACGTGCCCATCCGAGAGGACTGCTCCCTGCGGCCCTCCAGTCCCTACGCGGTGTCCAAAGTGGCCCAGGATCTGTTGGGGTGGACGTATTTCCGCAGTTACGGCATGAAAGTCATCCGCACGCGCATGTTCGCGTACATCAATCCCCGCCGGGCGGACCTTTTCGCCACCTCGTTCGCTCGGCAGGTGGCGCGCATCGAGGCGGGGTTGCAAAAGGAGCTCGTCCACGGGAACTTGGATTCGGTCCGCACCCTCATCGATGTGCGCGACGCCATGGAGGCCTACTGGGTGGCGCTGGAGCATTGCGCGCCGGGAGAGGCGTACAACATCGGCGGAACGACCGTCATTAAGGTGGGGGAATTCCTGGACCTGCTCCTCAAACGCAGCCGCGTTCCCATCAAGACGCGCCAGGACCCCGCGCTGCTCCGTCCGGCCGATGTGACCCTGCAGATCCCGGACACCACGAAATTTTTCAACGCCACCCAATGGAAACCGAAACATTCTTTCGAGGAAAGCGTTGAACTCCTCCTGGGCCATTGGAGAAAAGAGATCGCAAAGGAAGCGACCCATGCCAAACAAGACGACTGAAGCGAAAATTTTGATTACTGGCGGGGCCGGGTATATCGGCTCCGTCCTGACGCGCGTGTTGCTGGACAACGGCTATCGCGTGACGGTGTTGGATGCGTTCAAGTTCCGGCAGCCCAGCCTCTTGGATTGCTGCGCCGAGCCGTCGTTTGAGGTGGTCCGCGGGGACTGCCGCGACGAACGGACGTTGAAGGACCTTCTCAAAAACGCGGACGTCGTCATCCCCCTCGCCGCCTTGGTCGGAGCGCCGCTCTGCGACCGGGATCCCATCGCCGCCGAGACGACCAACCAGACGGCCGTGGAGATGCTCTGCAAACAGGCCTCCAAGGACCAACGCATCCTCATCCCCACCACGAACAGCGGGTACGGCGTGGGCGAAAAGGGGAAGTTCTGCACGGAGGAAACCCCCATCCGGCCCATCTCTCTCTATGGCCGGACCAAGATGGCGGCCGAACGGGCCGTCCTGGAACACGGCAACGGCATCAGTTTCCGTCTGGCCACCGTGTTCGGCGCCTCGCCGCGCATGCGCGTGGATCTCTTGGTGAACGATTTCGTGTACCGGGCGGTCAAAGACCGCGCCGTGGTGCTCTTTGAAGGGCACTTCAAGCGGAATTACGTCCACATCCGGGACGTGGCCGGTGTTTTCCTCCATGGCCTCAAGAACTTTGAAAAGATGAAGGGAAAGCCGTACAACGTCGGCTTGGACGACGCCAACCTCTCCAAAATGGAACTCTGCCAGACCATAAAGAAGATCCTCCCGAAATTCGTCTTCATCGAGGCGCCTGTGGGGGAGGACCCGGACAAGCGGGACTACATCGTTTCCAACGCCCGCATCCTGGCCACGGGGTTCAGGCCGAAATTTTCCATCGAGGACGGCGTCCGCGAGCTGGTGAAGTGCTACAAGATCGTGCAGGATACATCGCACGCCAACGTCTGAGAGGGAAACCGTGGCGGAATTTCGGAAGATCGGCGGGTAAGATGGACATACTCTTCGTCAATCCCAGTCTCGAATGGAAGGCGGACCTGCAGAAGAAGATTTCCATTCGAATAGAAAGCAACATCCCGAACCAGGAATCGCCCCACATCGGGATCGCCTACCTACTGGCGATGGCGAAAAAAATCGGGATATCCGCCCATTACATCGACATGGTCATGCAGGGCTGGGATGTGGAGAAGCTGATGGATTTCATCGCGGAACACCGTCCGGCGCTGGTCGGATTCACGGCGTTCACCATCCAGATCAAGCCGGCCGGGAAGATCGCCGAAAAGATAAAAGAGCGTTTCCCCAAAACGGTCGTCTGCGTGGGCGGCCCGCACGCCGGCGCCGTCCCCGGGGAAACGCTGGAAGAATTCCCCGGCTTCGATTTCGCCGTTTGCGGAGAAGGCGAGCATCTGTTGCGCCGCCTCCTGGATGTCCTGGGGGACGAAAAGGCGCTGGAGAAATTGCCCGGCGTGGTCACCCGAGGGAAAAAAGATTACGCGTGGACGCCCATCGAAGATTTGGACCCGCTCCCGTTTCCCGCCTGGGAGGAGTTTGATTTGACCAAATATCCGGGGACCTATCCCCATCGCACCCGGCAGGAACTCCCGATGATCGTTGGCCGCGGTTGCCCGTTCCGGTGCACGTTTTGCTGCCGTGCCTTGGGCGACGATAACCGTCGGAGGAGCGTCCGGTCCGTCCTGGCGGAGATTGAGCATAACGTGGAGAGGTTCGGCTGCGAGTCCGTCGCGTTCATGGACGAGACGTTCGTCCTCCCGGGGAAATGGATGGATGAGTTCCTGTCAACCTACATGAAGCGGGGCCTCCATAAAAAAGTCAGCTGGAGTTGTTCCACCCGCGTGAGCCAGATCACGCCGGATTTTTTGAGGCGCATGCGGGAAGCCGGATGTTATTACATTTTCTACGGGATGGAGAGCGCGGACGACGCCACGCTCCGCCTCATCAAAAAGGGGATCACGGTCCAGCAGATCCGGAACGCCGTCAAGTGGTCCCAACAGGCCGGCATCATCCCCGTGGGGGCGTTCATCATCGGCCTTCCCGGCGATACGGAGGAGAAAATACACCGGGCCATCGATTTGGCCAGGGAATTGAACCTGTACTCGGTCACGTTCCCCATCGCCGTCCCCTTCCCGGGCACGGAATTGCGGGACATGGCGCTGAAAAAGGAATACGGCATGCGGATATTGACGAACGACTGGGACCTTTACGGAAAACAGTCCGGCGGTGTCATGGAGAGCGACGACCTCTCCTGGCAGAAGAGGAACGAGCTGCAGAAGATCGCCTATCAGACGCATCCGAAAAAGAAGATCGCCCAATACGTGGAGTGGTTGGAGAAAGTCAAGAACTGACCGGTTTTGTGCGCCCGCCGATCCCCCCAAGAAGCCCCCATGCCGCCCTCTTTTAAGATTTTTTTTGATTCCCTCCGCCGGACACCGGCCGTCGCGTATTTTTTTCTGATGGCGGCGGTTTTTTACGCGGATAAGTTCCTCGGGCCCTATGGGCTGATCCGTCTTCACGACACCTTCGACGTGGAATTCGCCCGGTACAAGGCGGCGGGAGAACTGTTGTTTCGGCACGGCTTTTTTGCCTGGTACCCCGTGGCCGCGGGGGGTAGCCCGGCCTATGCGCACACCTCCCCGCCCTATCACCCGCTCTGTCTTTTGTCGCAGTTTTTCCCGCTCTGGTTCCTTTACGGCGCGCTGACCATCACGCTCATGGCCGTGGCGGGGTATGGCATGTACCGCTTCCTGAACGAGCTGCTCGAGCTGGACAGGCCGCTTGCGTCCATCGGCGGGTTTGTCTTCGCCGTCGGCACACAGATTCAGAACGAGAGCATTGTGCATGTGGTCTACAACTACGCTTTCCCGCTTTTCTTCGTCTGGACCGCCGGGGCGATCCTTAAGGGCCGGAGGATTTCCTGGGGGGTGTCGCTGGGGGTGCTGGCAACGGTCTTCTTCTCCTACGCGGCGTTGACGATCCCATTTTTCAGTCTGTTGCATCTGGTCTTGGCGTGGTATGTGGCCGGGAACGATGTTTATAAACGAAAAGGCCTCCTGTGGCAATGGGCCTTGTTGTGGGGGGGCTATATCCTGGTGTTCGCGCCGCAATTGTATGCCTTGTATGATTACAGTTTGATGACCTCCCGGATTTATTCGCCGAATGTGCGCGGTTTTTTTTCGTATCTCGCCGAGTTCGCGGTATCGCTTCCCGTCAAGGGGCTGGTTGTTCTTCCGTTGGCCGTATCGCTTGTGTGGAGCCGCTCCGCAAGGGTGAGACATTGGCTGTCTCTGGGGGCTTTTTTTCTGGCCGTTTCCGCCTTTTTTTATTCCAGCGCCTCGAACTTCCTGGCGGGCACGTTCTTGCCGAAGATGGATCTAGGACACTACTTCTGGACGCTGGGATTCATTGCGACGGTGACGACGTTCGTGGCCCTGGCGCATTCGAGAGGAGGCCTCGGCGGCGGCCGGGGGATTCTCCTTGTCCTGGTCGCGGTGTTGGGCGTTTCATGGTTCGAATTGTCGCCGGATGAGCGGTTGTTCCTGATCCCGGCCAACCTGTTGATGTTCGGCGGACTTTTCTTTTTTGTCCGTCGTTCCGCCGGCGAAGGGACGGGCCTCGGCCGGCCGCTGGCCATCGCTTTGTTCGTGACAGCCGCGCTCTTTGCGCGGGCGTATCGGGTGGTGGCGCAGGAACATCATTCCTACGAACGCGATTTCGGAAACGCAGAGCTCCTGAAATCGGCGCTGGCCCGTTCGGCGGCGGGCCGGATCGGTTCCTGGCAGCTCCCGCCGGCTCCGGTGATGTCGGTGGGGCTGGAGACATTGGACGGGCGCGGGCCCTTTTTCTACGGGCCCTATAAACAATTCATCGGCAAGGCGATCGAGGGTCAGTTTCAGACGGCAGAACAGGCAAAAGAGTTTTATGAATACTGGTATAACCTGTATCTGGCGAACGGCGATCTGAGGCGGGGGCCGACCGACGGTCTATTGCAAAAAATCAATTTGCCGATGTTGAAGGCGGCGCATTTGACGCACCTCGTTTCTCCCGGGGCATTGCCTGAAATGGAGACGGTTTCAAAAGAGGTGACGGTCATCAAGGACGAAAAAAAATGGTTCCGGTTTTTGCCGGGGCCGCTGGTCGAACTGTGGCGACCGGTCCCGCTTTACGTCTATGCGCTGAAAGATCCCCAGGAACGCGCGTATTTGGCGGAGGCGGCGGTTATATTGCCGACCGGGAAAGAGGTATTGTCGCAGATGGCGTCTTCTCCCGAGAAGTTGAAGGACACGGTTTTCTTTTCCCAGGAGGATGCTTCCGCGCCGTCGGCCGCGTGGGCGGCGGGCGCTTTCGTTGGGAAGAAGAAATTGAAACTTGAGCGGGCCGGGCCGGATGAGTTGGTTTTTGAGGCCGAAACCGAAGGCCCCGCGGTCCTGGTGGTCTCCCATAATTTTCATCCGAATTGGACGGCGTCCGTGGAAGGGGAAAAAACGCCGGTTTTCCGGGCAAACCACACTTTCCAGGCGCTCTATATAGGAAGGGCCGGAAAAAGCAGGGTTGTTTTGAAATACAACGACCCCTGGTTGTGGCGGTTGCACCTGGCAATCCCACTGGGCATTTTGGCGATCTTGGGGGGGCTTTGGCTTCCGGGGCGCTGGAAAACAAGGAGCCCGGCGACGACCCTCCTTGAGACAAATGGATAGAAAATTGATATAAACTCGACAATCTCTCCGGGAAGAGGACAAAACGCGCATGATCATCACCAAGACCCCGTTCCGAATTTCTTTTTTCGGCGGCGGAACGGATTATCCGACATGGTATCGGGAAAACGGCGGCGCCGTCCTTTCCACGTCCATCGACAAATACGCCTATATCACCTGCCGCTACCTTCCGCCGTTTTTCGAATATAAATACCGCATCTCCTACACATTGAACGAGCATGTCAAGGAGATCGGAGAGATCCAGCACCCCTCGGTGCGGGGATGCTTGAACTATCTGAAAATCCAGCCGGGCCTGGAAATCCACTACGACGGCGATCTGCCGGCACGGACCGGTCTGGGATCCAGCTCTACCTTCACCGTGGGCTTGTTGAAGAGTCTTTACGCGCTCACCGGCAAGGTGGTCGGCAATCTTGAACTGGGCCATGAGGCCATTCACATTGAACAAAATGTCATCCGGGAGAACGTGGGGTGCCAGGACCAGTTGGCGGCCGCCGTGGGAGGGCTGAACCACATGGAGTTCGGTCCCGATGACCGGATTCTGGTGACGCCCCTGATCGTATCGAAGGAACGCATGAACCAGCTTCAGTCGCATTTGATGCTTGTGTTCACCGGGCTGTCGCGAGTGGGAGTTAAATTGGCCGGGGACATCATCCAAAACACGCCCAAGAAAAAAGAGGAACTGAGAGCCATCCAGCAGATGGTCAAGGAGGCGCTCAAGATCCTGAACAGTTCCGCCGACCTGACGGCGTTCGGGAAGCTGCTGCATGAGAGCTGGAACATAAAGAAGACGCTGGCCGACGGGATAACCACCCCGCTGGTGGACGATCTGTACGGTGCGGCGCTGAAAGCCGGGGCGGTGGGAGGGAAACTTTTGGGCGCCGGCGGCGGCGGGTTCGTTCTGCTCTTTGCTCCGCCGGAACGCCACGGGCAGATCCGGGAATCCCTGAAGAAATTTTTGCACATCCCCTTCGAATTCGAGAATTTTGGCAGTCAGATCGTGTATTACAAACCGGAAGATTCTCTCCGCTGGCAGTTTCCCGCCGGCCGATAGGGCTTCCTCCCCGCCCTTCTCCTCTCCGCCCCCGCCGCCCAGTCGTATTTTTCAGTCCCACCATATTTGAGTCGTTTTTTCGCATCAAAAGCATCACAGGCCTCTGTTGTAAAAAACTCTTGACAACGCGGCATTTTGGATGTAAATAATATTTAGAACGTTTTAAACGTACAAAAAGGATGGCCTATGACCCCCACTTCTCCCCAAGACGAGTTCGTGCGCTTCGCCGGCCAACTGGCGGAGAGCTTTAGTTTCAACAAGTCCATCGGACAGATCTACGGGTTGCTCTATCTGAACCCGGAGCCGCTCTCCCTCGATGAGATCTCAAAGCGTTTGCTCATGAGCAAGGGGAACGCCAGCATCAACCTGCGGGTCCTGGAGGAGTGGGGGGCCGTCCGTTCCGTTCCCATCCCCGGCAGCCGTCGGGACCATTACGAGGCCAACCGAAATCTGAAAGAGGTCGCCCTGCGGCGGCTGGAGGAGGGGTTGGGACGACGCATCTCCTGGGCGGAAAAACGTCTGGATGATTTTTTAACCCGCACCAAAGAATCGCCCGGTTCCGAGATGAACGCGGAGACGAAAAAACAGCTTCAGGAGATCCGAGTGTTGCTGGCCCGCGGCCGCAAAGCCATGGCCCTTCTGCCCAAGATCGGTCGGTTTTTGACGTAAGAGGAGGACGGCCCCATGAAGATAGCGGTCGTTGTCCAGGCGCGGATGACGTCGCAGCGGTTGCCGGGCAAGGTGCTGAAAGTGTTGGGCGGAGGACCCCTGTTGGCCCGAGTTTGGGAGCGTGTCCGCCGCGCCACCACGGTGGACGAGGCCCTGGTGGCCACCTCCGACGATCGGACCGATGATGCGCTGGCGGATTTCTGTCAAAAGGAGCACATCGGTTTTTTCCGGGGATCGTTGACCGATGTGGCGGGAAGGTTTAAGGGGGTTTTTGAAAAATACGGACTGGACGCTTTTGTCCGTATCAGCGGCGACAGTCCGTTCATCGATCCGGCCCTGATCGACGATTGTGTCCGGGTCTACCGTAAGGGGGACCACGACATTGTGACCGATGTGTTGAAGCGCACATTTCCTCGGGGCCAGTCCGTGGAGGTTGTCGGGAGAGAGGCGTTTTTTCGGGCCTATCCCGAGATGCGCACGGAAGAGGACCGGGAACACGTCACCCCCTATTTTTATAGGTCCTTGGGAGCTTTCCGGATTTTCAATCTGGAGTCCGGCGGCGATTTCGGCGCGGCGCGATTGACGGTGGACACGCCGCAGGACATGCTCCTGGCGGAAAGAATGATGACCATGATGAAGAAGCCCCATTGGGAATACGGTTGGAGAGAGTTGCTGGAATTGCAGCGGGCCGCCGCTGCTTTCGAAGGACGGGCATGACATGAAAAAAACGCTGCGCGTGGGAATCATCGGGCTGGGCGTGGGGGAACGGCACCTGGCCGCTTACCGGAAACTTCGCGCCTGTTCCGTGGTCGCGTTGTGCGACCGGGCGAAGGCGAAACGCGCCTGGGCCGAAAAGAAATATCCGAAGGTCCGGGTGTCGTCGCGGGCGGACGAGCTGTTGAACGACAAGGACGTCGACCTTGTTTCGATCGCTTCCTTCGACGATGACCATTTTGAACAGGTTTTAAAAGCCCTGCGGGCAGGGAAGCATGTGTTCGTCGAAAAACCGCTCTGCCGCAGCCGGGCGGAGTTGCGGGCCGTCAAACGGGAGTGGACAAAGTCTCGAGGACGTCTGGAACTCGGCTCGAATCTGGTCCTTCGGGCGGCCCCCCTCTATCGCTGGCTGAAAAAGGCCATCGCCGCCGGCGAATTCGGCCGGATCTACGCGGTCGACGGTGAATACCTCTACGGCCGCCTGGAGAAGATCACCGCGGGATGGCGCCGGCGCGTGAAAGGATACTCCGTGATGCTGGGCGGCGGGATCCATCTGATCGATTTGTTCCTTTGGTTGACGGGCGACCGGCCGGAGAAAGTTTTGTCGACGGGTAATAGCATTTGCACCGAAGGCACGCCTTTCCGCTACAACGATTATGTCGCGGCCACGTTTCGGACCGCTTCGGGGCTGGTGGGGCGCATCACCGCCAACTTCGGGTGCGTTCATCCGCACCAGCATGTCCTGCGGATCTTCGGCACGAAAAAAACCTTCATCTACGACGACGCCGGCCCACGGCTTTTCTCCAGCCGTTCTCCGGAAGAAAGGCCGCTCCGGATCGCGCTTTCCCCTCATCCGAAAAGCAAGGGCGATTTGATTCCGGAGTTCGTTTCCGCGGTCTTAAAGGGGGGGGGCCGAAGGTTCCCAGCGCAGTCGTTTTTCGACGGAATCAGCGTGGCCGCGGCGTTCGATGAGTCGCTTAAATCGAAAACTTGGGAAAAAGTGAGGTACGTATGACCGCGCAACGGACGATTCCTTTTGGAAGGCCCTGGATCGGCGATGAAGAACGCCGTGCCGTGGAGGAGGTCTTGCGGGGAGATGTGCTGGCGCACGGCCCGCAGGGAAAGGCGTTTGAGGCCGAATTTGCTGCCGTCCTCGGCGAAGGCGCCCACGTGGTGAGCGTCAGCTCGGGGATGGCGGCCCTCCACCTCTCCTATTATCAGATGGGGCTGGGTCCCGGCGACGAGGTCCTCGTCCCGGCGTTGACCCACACGGCGACCGTGCATGCGGTGGAAATCATGGGGGCTCGTCCGGTTTTTGTGGATTGCGAACCGAGGTCCGGGAACGTGGATGTGTCCAAGATGGAAAGTTTGATAACGCCGCGGACCAAGGCCATCGGAATCGTGCACTTCCTCGGCGTCCCCTGTCCGATGGAGGAAATCGTCTCGTTAGCGGAACGTCACGGACTTCACGTGGTGGAAGACTGCGCGCTGGCCCTGGGAACGCGATTGAAGGGGAAGCATGCCGGCCTTTTCGGCGACTCCGGGTGCTTTTCTTTTTATCCCGTCAAACACATCACCACCGGAGAGGGGGGGATGTTCGTCACTCGGCACAAATCCGTCGCCGGCAAGGTTTCCAAGGCGCGCGCCTTCGGGGTGGACCGGAGTTTTTCCGAGAGGACGATCCCGGGGATGTACGACGTTTTAAGTTTGGGGCTGAACTACCGGATGAGCGACATCAACGCCGCCCTGGGGCGCGTTCAGCTCACGCGGTTGCCGGAGATCCTTCGCCGGCGCCGGGCCAACTTCGCGTTTCTGAAGGACGCTTTGAAAGGGTCTGGTAACATATCCGTTTTGGACGGCGGAGCCACCGGCGAGGAAAGCAGCTGTTATTGTCTGAGCGTCGTCCTCGAGGGGCCGTTGGGAGCGCATCGCGCCAAGGCGGTGTTCAAACTCAACGAGGCGGGGATCGGGACGAGCGTCTATTACCCCCAGCCGGTGCCGCGGATGACCTACTACCGGGAAAAATACGGTTATCGTCCGGAGGATTATCGCCAAGCCGCGCGCATCAGCGATCAGTCCATCGCCCTGCCGGTGGGGCCCCATCTGACGGCGGACGACCTGGATTACATCGTCACCCATTTCAAACGCGTCATCAAGGAGGTTTTGCCATGACGGACGAACTCAAAGGGAAAAAGATCCTCTTAATCGGAGGGGCGGGCTTCATCGGCCATAACATGGCCCTGACCTTCTCCCAATGGGGGGCGGAGGTCCACATCGTCGACGGCCTTCAGGTCAACAATCTCCTTTGGTTCTCATCGCAGGATAACGATTCGGAGCACAAAGACCTCTACATGAGGTTCATCCAAGAGCGGCTGGACCTGTTGCGAAAGGCCCGTATCCCGCTCTATGTTCAGGACGTGAGAGACTACCACGCCCTGTGCCGCATCATGAGCCAGATCCGTCCGCAGATAGTCATCCATCTGGCGGCGGTGGCCCATGCCGGCCGCTCCAACAAGGATCCCTACAGCACGTTTGACCACAGTTTGCGCACGCTCGAGAACGCCCTCGATGCCAGCCGGGGCATCGTCGAGCATTTCGTCTATTTCTCCTCCAGCATGGCGTATGGGAACTTTCTGACCCCGGAGGTGGACGAGGACCAGCCGCTGAACCCCATCGGGATTTACGGGGCCCTGAAAGTGGCCGGGGAAAAGATCGTCATTGCCTACCAGCAGGTTTTCGATATCCCCTATACCATCGTCCGTCCGTCGGCCCTCTACGGACCGCGCTGTGTGAGCCGCCGCGTGGGGCAGATCTTCATCGAAAACGCCCTCCAGGGAAAACCTCTCCGGATGGAGGGGGACGGCAAGGAACGCCTGGATTTTACCCACATCGACGACCTGGTGGAAGGAATCCGTGTGATTCTGACCAACCCGAACTCGCGGAATCAGACATTCAACGTGACCTACGGACAGTCCCGGTCCATCAATGAGCTGGCCGGCATCGTCACGCAGCATTTCCCCGGCTCAAAGATAGAGAATGTAGCGCGGGATAAATTAATGCCGTTCCGCGGGACGCTCAGCATCAAAAAGGCTCAGAAACTTTTGGGATACGCCCCCCAAAATCCCATTGAGGTGGGTTTTTCGAAATACATCGCGTGGTACAAGGACATCCACAAAGGTTGAAGGAGCGGGAGATGGGGATGGAACTCGAACAAGACGCGTGGCTTTCCGGCATTTTACAGAAGGCCGCTTTCCGCGTCTCCGGCGCAGCGAACGGAACGAGGTCTCATTGCGACCTCGTCAAGAAAATGCGCGTTGTCGCCAAACGCGGCCCGGCATTTTTTTACACGCGCGCGTCCACTCGGGATATCGCGTCCTTGCGGCGTTTCAGCGAGGCGGGGTTCTATGTGGTGGAGACCAACGTCCTCATGGAACGCCGCCCCGCGGCCCGCCTCCCTGAGTTTTTTGGGGGCCGCTGCCGCGTGCGGCCGGTCGTGGCCAAGGACGCGGATCGGCTTTTGGACATTGCCGGGACGAGTTTTGAATATTCACGCTTTCATCTGGATCCGGAAATCCCCCGCCGCGTGGCCGACCGGATAAAAAGAGAATGGATTCAAAGTTACATCGACGGGAAAAGAGGCGATGAACTGCTGGTGGCTGAGAAAAAAGGAAAGGCGGTCGGTTTTCTCGCCGTGTTGGCCAAGAGAGAGGGGCGGCTCTCGTTGCGCATCATCGATCTGTTGGCGGTGTCCTCGCGGATGAGGGGACACGGGGTCGGTCGGTCTTTGGTCGGGGCGTTGGTCCGGGGCGGGGCGGGCCGGTGCCATCGGCTGCGTGTGGGCACGCAGGCGGCCAACGGGCCCGCCCTGAGGTTCTACGAGAACTGTGGATTTCGCGTCAAAGACACGGCGTATGTGATGCACGCCCACAGCAAGAGGATGAAATGAAGATAGGTCGTTTCGATACGACGGAAAAGGTTTTGGTGGTGGCCGAGATCGGCAACAACCATGAGGGCCGTTTCGAGGTGGCCGAACAACTGGTCCGTCGCGCCGCCGAATGCGGCGCCGACGCGGTGAAATTCCAGACGTACAAGACCGAAAAATTCGTCAGCGCCAGGGACGCCGCTCGCTTTCAGCGGCTGAAGTCTTTTGAGCTGACCCAGCCTCAATTCGAAAAGCTCGCCGCTTTGGCCCATTCCTTGAACCTTCTTTTCATCTCCACCCCGCTCGATATGGACAGCGCGGAGTTCCTCGCGCCGATCGTGGATGCGTTTAAGGTGGCTTCGGGGGACAACACGTTCTATCCTCTCATCGAAAAGGTGGTTTTGACCGGGAAACCGGTGATCGTGTCGGCCGGTCTGACCGATTACGGGGAGATCCTCGAAACGGTGAAGTTCATGGGGCGTTGCCGAAAAAAAGGGGGCGTTTCCGGGGAGACGGCGGTACTGCATTGCGTCAGTCTTTACCCGACGCCGCCGGACCAGGCGGGATTGAGGGCCATCCGTTTTCTAACGGAGAAGATGGACTGCGCCGTGGGTTATTCCGACCACACGACGGGTCTTGAAGCGGTTGTTGCGGCCGTGGCGTTGGGGGCGCGCATCGTTGAAAAGCATTTCACGTTGGACAAAAATTTTTCCGATTTCCGCGACCATAAAATATCCGCCGATCCGGGGGAACTGGCGGAGTTGGTCCGAAGGGTCCGAACGGTTTCACTTATGTTGGGAGAGCTGGAGAAAAAGGCCCGGCCGGAAGAACGTCGTATGGCCCCATCCGTCCGGCGGTCCATCGCCGCGTCCCGGGACCTCCCGGCCGGACACCGGCTCACGCGGGAAGACCTCATGTGGATCCGTCCGGGAGAAGGCCTTCCGCCGGGACAGGAAAAGCGGCTGTTGGGGAAGAAACTGAAACGAACCGTGCGGCCCGGCGAATTTCTATCGCCGATCGACGTGGGGTAGACGGAGCTTATTTCATGTGTGGAATCGCCGGCTATATCGGGACCGCTGTTCTGGACGACCGTCGTTTGGACGGATGTCTGGCGTTGATGCGCCGGCGCGGGCCCGACCACGCCGCTCGGAAGGATTGGACCATGCGTTCCGGCCGCCGCATCCATTTCCTGCACAGCCGGCTCAATATCATCGATTTGGAAGCGCGGTCCAACCAGCCCTTTCAGGTGGGGAAGAAATGGTTGGTCTATAACGGCGAACTGTACAACTATACGGAGATCCGGCGGGAACTCGAGGCCGAGGGAGAGGTTTTTTCCACCACTTCGGACACGGAGGTGTTCCTGCGGGGCATAAAAGTTTTTGGATGGGAAGTCCTGGACCGGTACGAGGGCATGTGGGCCTTTGCCGTATACGACGAGGAGGAAGACGCGCTCGTCCTTTGCCGTGACCGCTTCGGGGAGAAGCCGCTCTATGTCCATCGGGATGCGTCAGGGATTTATTTCGGTTCGGAGACCAAGTTTATTGCCGCGCTGCTAGGCCGGCGGCTGGAAATTGATCACGAACAGATGAAACGGTTCCTGGTGAACGGGTACAAATCACTTTACAAGGAAGGACAGACCTTTTTCAAGGGCTTGGAGGAACTTCCCGCCGCCCACGTTTGGCGGGTGGAGGGCTCCGGTCGGGTTCAACAGAAACGCTATTGGAAGCCGTCCATCGGAGCGGACGCCGGGATGACGTTCGAGCAGGCCGTGTCTGGCGTGCGGGAGCGCCTTTTCCGGGCGGTGGAGATCCGTTTGCGGGCGGATGTGCCTCTGGCCTTCTGTATGAGCGGGGGGGTCGACTCGAACGCGCTGATCGGCATCGCCAAAAAAGAATTGGGATACGATGTTCACGGGTTTACCATCGCCAACACCGACCGACGTTACGAAGAACAGGAAATGGTCGATTGCGCCGTCAAATCCCTGGGGCTGCGCCATACGTCCATCCCGGTCGATACGCGCGATTTTTTGGCGAACATGAGGACGCTTGTCCGGCAGCACGACGCTCCGGTATTCACGATCTCCTATTACGCGCATTGGCTCTTGATGAAGAGCGTTGCCGATCAGCGTTACCGGATTTCCGTGAGCGGAACAGGGGCCGATGAATTGTTTTCGGGATATTACGACCATCACCTGGCCTATCTTTACGATGTCCGCGAGGACCGTGCCCTGCACGGGGCTGCGCTCGAGGCTTGGGAAAAAAATGTACGGCCGTGGGTGAGAAACCCTTTCCTCGGCGACCCGGACCTGTTCGTCCGAGATCCGAATTTCCGGAAACATATTTATTTGGAGGCCGACGATTTCGCCGGCTACTTGACGGAAAAATGGGCCGAACCGTTCCGGGAAGAAACGCTGACCCAGGGAGGCCTTCTTCGAAACAGGATGCTCAACGAACTTTTTTACGAGGCGGTCCCGGTCATCCTGCATGAAGACGACCTGAATGCCATGTATTTTTCCGTCGAGAACAGGTCCCCCTTTTTGGATCGGGCGCTCTTCGAGTATTGCGGCCGGATCCCGGTCCGGCATCTTGTCCGAAACGGCCGCGCCAAGGCCGTCCTCCGGGAGGCTCTGCGGGGGATCGTGCCCGATCCGATTTTGGACAATCCGCGAAAAGTGGGGTTCAACGCCCCGATTCGGTCCTTCCTGGACACGGCCGATCCCCGCGTGAAGCCCGCTCTCTTGAAAGATAGTCCCGTTTTCGATTGGGTTCGCCGGGAGAAAATCGAGGTCTTGTTGGATAAGAAGGAACTGCCGAACAGCGAGAGCAAATTCCTTTTCTATTTCCTCTCCACAAAACTTTTCCTGGAGGAGTTTTCCTGAGGCGGGCCATGGGGACCGGAACAGTGGCCATTGTGGATTATGGGCTGGGCAACCTCCGTTCCGTGGCGGGGGCGGTGAAACGCGCGGGATTCGCCCTCCGCATCACCTGTCGAACGGAGGAACTGGAAAAGGCCGACAAACTCATCCTGCCGGGGGTGGGCGCGTTCGGTGACGGCATGAAAAATTTGAGGGAGCGCGGACTGGTGGAGACTCTCACGGAATTGGTAATCCGACGGAAAAAACCGATCCTGGGGATATGTCTCGGATGCCAATTGTTGGCTCGGGAGAGCGAGGAGTTCGGCCGTCACGCCGGCCTGGGCTGGCTGGCGGGGGCCGTTGTGCGGCTGCGCCCGGCGGACCCCGCGCTGCGCGTGCCGCATGTGGGGTGGGACGATTTGGTCCAGAAGCGCGAAAGCATCTTGTTCCGCGGGATAGCGCCGGACGCCCTGTTCTATTACGTGCACAGCTATTATGTGCAACCGGACGATCCGTCCTTGGTGTATGGGGAGTGCGACTACGGGATGAAATTTCCCGCCGTGCTCCAAAGGGACAACATATACGCCACGCAGTTCCATCCGGAGAAGAGCCAGCGGCAGGGGCTCGATCTCCTGAAGAACTTTCTCGACAATGCTTAGAAAACGCCTTGTCACGGTCTTGACGTTTAACGACGGCGTGTTGTTCCGGACGAAGGAGTTTCAGCCGGATTACCGGTATACCTTGAATTTCGTCGACGCGTGGGCCGTCGATGAAATCGTCGTTTTGGACGTGACCCGACCGGGGACGGGGGACCGGGAAAATTTTTATGGAGTGGTCGAACTTTTTTCCGAGCGGTGTTTTGTGCCTCTGTCGGCCGGGGGCGGGGTCCGGAACATCGAGGATTTTCGGCGGCTTCTCAATTTGGGAGCCGACAAGGTGGTGATCAACACCGCCGCCCTGGAACGGCCGGAATTCATCTCCGAGGCGGCGGCCCTCTACGGCGCCCAGTGCGTGGTGGTCTCCATGGACGCCAAGAAGAAGGAACGGGGGGACTACGAGGTCTATTCCCATTTCGGCGCTCGCCCCACCGGACAATCTCCCGCCGGCTGGGCGAAAAGAGCGGAGGAGTTGGGGGCGGGGGAGATTTTCGTCACCGCCATCGACCGGGACGGTTCTCTGGAAGGCTATGACAACGAGTTGAACCGGCTCGTTTCGGAAGCCGTGAAAATACCCGTATTGGTTTGCGGCGGCGCCGGTAACTGGCAGCATTTCGTGGACGGTTTCGTTCAGGGGAAAGCCGCCGCGGTCTGCACCGCGTGCATCTACCATTTCACGGACACCAGCATTCGAAGCGCGAAGAAGTACCTGGCGACCGCCGGCATTCCCGTTCGGACGGCGTAAGGGCCCCGAGAGGACAGAGGAGAAAATCATGGTGAGGTATTGCACACGCTGCATCATGCCGGACACGCGTCCGAGGATCGAGTTTGACCGGGAAGGGGTCTGTAACGCCTGTCGTCACGCCGATGAAAAAAAGAAGATCGACTGGGAGGCGCGCCGCCGCGAGTTCCTCTCCCTGGTGGAGCCGTATCGTTCCAAAGACGGGGCCTGGGATTGCATCGTGCCTTGGAGCGGCGGCAAGGACAGCAGTTCCATCGCCTACCGGCTCAAGTTCGAATACGGCATGAATCCGCTGCTGGTCACGTTTTCTCCGCAACTGCCCAACGCGGTGGGGATGAATAACCGGGAAGCGCTCATCCGTTGCGGCTTCGACCATCTTTTCTTCCGGCCCGATCAGAAGATCCATCGCCATTTGGCGAGGCGCTTCTTCCGCGAACGGGGCAACCAGAAGGTGGCCTGGGACGCGGGAGTGAACACCGTGCCGGTGCAGGTGGCCTGTCATTACAACATCCCGCTGGTGTTCTACGCGGAGCACGGGGAGAGCGAATACGGCGGGAAGGTCCTTCGGGAGGAATCCAAGAAGGTCCGCGATTTCACCGAGGTGTTGGAACACCAGGTGGGAGACGACCCGCGCAACTGGATCGACGACGTGGTGGGGGTGAAGGACCTTAATCCCTATCTGTATCCGTCCGCCGAGGAGGTGAAACGGGTCGGCGTCAAGGCCCTCTATTTCGGGTACTTCTTCCGATGGAGCATGCTCAACAACTACAACTTCATTAAGGACAGGATTCCATTTCAGACCTGTCCCAAGGGGCGCACGGACGGCACCTTTACGGATTTCGACAGCCTGGACGACAAGTCCGACAACATTTATTACTACATGCAGTTCGTCAAATTCGGGTTCGGTCGGGCCACCCGCGACGCCTGCCGCATGATACAGAACGGACAGATGACGCGCGGGGAGGGGCTGGAGAAGGCTCGAAAATACGACGCGGAGTTCCCGAGGGATTTTTTTCCGGAAATGCTCGATTATCTGGGCATCGAAGAGGAGGAATTCCATCGGATCGTGGATCAGCACCGCAACGGCGAGATTTGGAAAAAAGAAGGGAATGGTTGGGCGCTGCGATATCCGCCAAAATAGGGGTTGGGGAAAAGATGGGAAGAATAGAAGAAGCGCCGTTCTGGGAACACAAAGGCATCCGGGTCGTTTTCGATCCGGAATGGCGGTGCCGCCGGCAGGAGCCCTTGCCTACGAAAGCATGGATCAAAACGTTCTACGAAAAACGTTATTTCCAGGAAGTGAAAGACGGTTGGGACGAGTTGCAAAATGAGGAGCGGGAGTTCTGGGAGAGGATTTTCGAGGACAAACGCGTCAACCTGGAAGAACTGCTCCCCGGCGGATCCGCCCCGTGGAAATGTCTGGACGTCGGGTGCGGGAACGGGATGTTCCTGGCGTATCTCCAGCGGCGAGGATGGAAGGTTCGGGGGATAGAGCCCAGTCCGTTGGCCCGGCTGGCAAGGGATAAATACGGAGTGGAATGCTCCCCCGATTTCATAGAAAACGTTCCGGTCCCATCGGCGGAAGATAAGTTCCACGTCGTCCACGTGGCGGACCTGTTGGAACATGTGCTTGAGCCGTACGAGTTGCTCCGCAAGTGTCACGCGTTTTTGCGGCCGGACGGGATATTCCTTCTCGATCACGGGTTGGATTTTAATCCGTTCCAATTGTCCGCCGTGGAGCAGATGGGGCTTCCCTGTTGGTGGATCGCCCCGGAACACATTACCTATTGGACGCACGACCAGGTCGTCGGCGCACTGCAGCGCGAGGGGTTCGAGATCGTCCGCAAGGAGAGCGATTTTCCCATAGACCTGCTGTTGCTGATGGGCATCGATTACGTGTCTCATCCGGAACGCGGCAGGGAAGCCCACCGGATGCGGGAGAATTTCGAGAGAGTCCTTTCGAAGACGGGCCGGGACGATGTCCGGCGGCGGTTTTATCGTCAATTGGCGTCGGTGGGGTTGGGCCGACAGATCCGTTTCTATTGCCGGCCGGGGAAAACATGATCATAGATCACATCGGTATCGTGGTGGAATCCATTGAGGAGGCGTCCGTCTATTACGCCCGGCATTTCGGATATGCGGCGGAGGGGGCGCCGGTGACGGATCCGCTTCAGGAGGCGGAAGTGCTGTTGATGCGGGACGAAAAAGGGCAGGCCATCGAACTGATTCGGCCGACCTCGCCGACTTCGCCCATCAGCCGCGCCATGAAAAAAGGCGGCGGGTTGAACCATGTTTGCTACCGGGTGAAGGACCTGGCCGCCGCATCGGCGCACCTGGAACAGTTGGGGGCGGTGTCGGTGCGCAGCGCCCGGCCGGCGGTTTTGTTCGGCGGCCGCCGGGTCGCCTTCTATTTCACGCGGGCCAACGAAATCGTCGAGCTTGTGGAAGAACAATCGCCGGGCACCGGAGGAGGGAAATGAATACATCCCTCCATTACGCCGATGTGCTGAAACAATTGAAGGAATACGAGTCCCGGAACGAAGAGCGACCGGTGATCCGGTGGTCGTTCCTGTCCAACGTGACGCTGGACATGCTGTTCCCCTACGTGAAGCTCCTGTGTTTTGAGGCAGGACTGCGGCCGCAGATCGCCGTGGGCGGGTATGACACGGCGCTTCAGGACGCCTCGAACGGGAAGAGCGGCCTATACGCCGCTCCTCCGGACGTCTGCGTGGTGGCGTTGCGGCTGGAATCGCTGGCCCCGGCGTTGTTCCGGGGATTCGGCGGCCTGTCTCCGCAACAACGGCAAGAAGAGACCTCTCGCGTTTTGCAATACGTCGTGTCGGTGGTGGAGGCGATACGCCGGCACAGCGCCGCTCCCATCTTGGTGCACGGTTTCGAGTCGCCGCTCTACCCGGCCCTGGGGATCCTCGATTTTCAGTCCCTGGATGGGGCGGCCAACACGGTGCGGGCACTGAATCTGGAACTGATCAAGACGCTGAAACGGTTTCGGGACGCGTATGTGGTGGACGTGGAATCGGTGCGGGCGCGGGTCGGACAGAAAGAATTTTTTGATGCCCGGTATTGGCATATCGGCCGGGCTCCATACGCACCCCATGCCTTGGAGGAGTTTGCCGCGGAGTACATGAAATTCGTGCGGGCTTGCCGGGGAAGGGTTCGAAAATGCCTGGTGCTCGATTGCGACAACACACTGTGGGGCGGCGTGGCGGGGGAGGACGGGCCCGGGGGGGTGCTCATCGGCAAGACCTTTCCGGGGTCGGCCTATCACGAGTTCCAGGAGGCGGTGCGGGAACTGGCCCGCCGGGGGGTGTTGTTGGCTCTTTGCAGCCGGAACAATCCGCAGGACGTGCAAGAGGTTTTTGCCGCCCATGCCGACATGCCGCTGCGATGGGACGACTTCGTTTCAAGGAGAATCAACTGGAACGATAAGGTGTCCAACCTGAGAGAGATTGCGAAAGAATTGAACATCGGGCTCGACAGTCTCGTGTTCATGGACGACAGCGAATTCGAGGTGGCGATGGTCAATAAATTTCTGCCCGAGGTGGCGGCCGTCCGTCTTCCGGAAGAGGCCACGTCCTATCGGGGTCTTTTGGAATCCTGCGGCCTGTTCGATTCCCTGGAGTTTACCGACGAAGACCGGCGGCGCAATGAAATGTATGCGGCGGAACAGAAGAGGCAGACGGTGCGATCGGGAGCTT
>JAKLDV010000239.1 GCA_022703335.1 Elusimicrobiota bacterium | reverse complement strand
CGCCTCCTTCACGCCGACAATGTTCCTGCACTCCCTGGCGAGCCGGGCCATCGTCGCGGGCTCCATGTTCACGCCCGTGCGGCTGGGAATGTTGTACATGATGATGGGGATGGGCACATTGTTGGCGATGTGCCTGTAGTGCTGATAGAGCCCTTCCTGCGTGGGCCGGTTGTAGTAGGGGTTGACCATCAGCACGGCGTCGGCGCCCACTTCGTGTGCGTGCTTCGTCAGGCGCAGTGCCTCGTCGGTGCTGTTCGAGCCCGTGCCGGCGATGACGGGGACTCGCTTCTTCACGGCATCCACCGTGATCTCGATCACACGGTCGTGCTCCTCGTGGGACAGCACCGGGGACTCGCCCGTCGTGCCGCAGGGAACGATGCCGTCGGTTCCATTGGAAATCTGGAACTCGATGAGCTCCCTGAGGGCTCCCTCATCCACCTTTCCGTTCCTGAAAGGCGTCACAATGGCGACGATTGCGCCTCTAAACATGACTCCCATAAACCCTCCTCGGTTCTCACTAAGCTTAGCGGCGGCATGCGTTCGCTCTCCGCCTGTTGTTCACTGCCCCGAGATCGACCGGGAAGCTAGGAAGCTATGAAGTTATGAAGCTCGGAACGGAATTCTTCTCCACC
>JAKLDV010000238.1 GCA_022703335.1 Elusimicrobiota bacterium | reverse complement strand
AAGCCGAAGAAGCTTACAAAGAAGCTCTTACCAAAGCCGAGGAGTTGGGCACTACGGCGGCAGAAAAAGTTTCCGAAACGGTAAAGAAGGCTAAGAAGACCGTTGAGGTCCCGTCAGTAGATGCGCCGGAAGCGCCGGCTGAGTAAGAAACCCGCGCTTTTGCGAAAGCATATCACAGCTGGTTTTGTCAGCGCAAAGAGATTTGCGCTGATAGGAAGGCATTTTTGCAGTCCATTTTGCTTGACTTATGCCATTTGCCGTGATAAACTAGCTTTCGCTTTTGGGGGCGTGGTGTAGTGGTCAAACATGTGGCCCTGTCAAGGCCAAGACCGCGGGTTCAAATCCCGTCGCTCCCGCACCGTAGAGGTCATCCATCCGGATGACCTCTTTTTTTAACTATTTTGAATCCCTTAGTCCAAAATCAGCCCCTGTCAGTAAAATCCAATACCTGTCTCCTCACACATCAAGGATCAATATTCCTACCCTGATCTCGATTGATTGACTTTCCGGTAAAATTGTTTGTAAAACCAATACTACGCTGAGAGGTATGATGTTCACCACCGCGAAACCGAGTTTCCACCCGCTTGCCGATCCCCGCGCTTTGATCATATCCGGAAACATGCGCTTCACCGTCCTTAAA
>JAKLDV010000237.1 GCA_022703335.1 Elusimicrobiota bacterium | reverse complement strand
ACGAGCTGGCGCGCGCGGGCATCGAGGTCGAGCGCGCGCCGCGGCGCGTGCACATCCATGCGCTGGAGCTCCTGGCCTTCGATGCGGCGAGCGCCACCGCGCGCGTGCGCGTGGCCTGCTCCAAGGGCACTTACGTGCGCGTGCTGGCGCAGGACTTCGGCGCCCGACTGGGCTGCGGCGCGCACCTCGTGGCCCTGCGCCGCGAGCGCACCGGCCGGCTCGACCTCGACCAGGCCGTGACCCTCGAGCAGCTCGAGGCCGCGCCCCTGGCCGAGCGCCGCGCGCTGCTCGCGCGGCCCGACGCGCTGCTCGCCAGCCTGCCCGCGGTCGACCTCGACGCGGCGCTCGCCGCGCGGCTGCTGCTGGGCCAGCGTCTGGCGATCGGCAGTGCGCTGCGCGGCCGCGTGCGCGTCTACGGCCACGAAAACGAATTGCTGGGCACCGCGCAGATCGACGAGCGCGGCGTCCTGGCCCCCGAACGACTCATCGCAAACCAGGCAACCACATCATGACCCGCGCCCTGCGCAACATCGCCATCATCGCCCACGTCGACCACGGCAAGACCACCCTGGTGGACAAGCTGCTGCAGCAGTCGGGCACCTTCCGCGCCAACGAGCAGGTCGCCGAGCGCGTGATGGACTCCAACGACCTCGAACGCGAGCGCGGCATC